>NZNH01000062.1 GCA_002694825.1 Acidimicrobiaceae bacterium
GTGTCACCGCTGCAACTCCAAGGGCCGAAATCGAGTGAGATCATGACCGCCCTTTTCGGCGACTGGATCGAGGAGCTTGCCTACTACTGGCTGCGCGAGACCGAGCTCGACGGCATCCCGCTCGTCGTCAGTCGCACCGGCTGGTCGAGTGAGCTCGGTTACGAGATCTATTTGCGCGACGGCAGCCGGGGCGACGACTTGTGGGAGAAGATCATGGCGGTCGGTGCACCGCTGGGTCTCAAACCAGGTCACACCTCGTCGATTCGTCGCATCGAGGGCGCCATGCTCAGCTACCACGCCGACGCCACCATCGACACGAATCCCTTCGAGCTCGGCCTCGACCGACTGGTCGCCGTCGACAGTGCCGTCGACTTCATCGGCAAGGACGCCCTGCGTCGTATCCGCGACGAGGGTGTGACTCGAAAGCAGGCCGGCATCGTCATCGAGATGGAGCCGCTCACCGGCCCGAACACGACGTTCTGGCCGATCACGGCCGGCGGCGAACGCGTCGGCGAGGTCACGTCGGCCGTCTGGTCGCCCCGCCTCTCACAGAACATCGCCCTCGCCATGGTGCGCGTCGACGCCGCCGACGTGGGCACCGCGCTGACGGTCGAGACAAACCTGGGTCCGAAGGCGGCGACGGTCGTCGAGAAGCCGTTCTACGACCCGAAGAAGTCACTCGCGACTGGCTGAGCAGCCGTCCTGCGTTGCCGCGCATCACCGAACTCGCAACGAGGCCAGCGAAGACTTGAAGCTGTGCGCCCCACCTGGGATCGTTGCGCCGTGCTGATCCACACGCCAGAGGGAAGCGTCGGCGAGATGCCGGCTGTCGGAGCTGCCTCGATCCCGGTGCTCGCCGGCAAGAAGATCGGTCTTCTCGACAACCGCAAACCCAACGCCGACGTCGTGCTCGAACACATCGCCGAACGCCTCGCCGCCCGCACGGGCACCGAGGTCGTGCGTCGCGACAACAAGAACGCCGCGATCCCGTGTGAGGACCAAGTGCTCGAGGGCATCGCCAAGGAAGTGGAGATCGTCCTCACCGGCACTGCCGATTGAGGCAGCTGCACGTCGTGGAGTGTCCACGACTCCGTGAAGCTCGAGGCGATGGGTGTCCCGACGGTCGTCGTCACCACCGAACACTTCCGACGGCTCACCGATCAGGTCGCCACGAGCCTCAACCGGCCCGATCTCCGCATCGTCGAGACCCGTCATCCGATCGGTGGTGTCGACGAGGACACCGCCCGTGCATGGGCTGACGAGGTCGTCGAAGCGGTCATCGCTGCGCTCACGGAGCCGCAATGATCTCGATCGACCACGGCGGCAAGGTCGCCCTCGTCACCGGATCCGGGGCAGGAATCGGACGCGAGGTCGCCCGCTGGCTTGCGGAGGCCGGAGCGCACGTCGTCGTCAACGACGTCCGCAGCGACTACGCCGATGCGGTCGTCACCGAGATCGCCGACGCAGGAGGATCAGCGGAGGCCGTCATTGCCAACCTGCGAGACGACGACGCCGTCGATGCAATGGTCGAGGGCATCGTCGAGCGGCACGGTCGGCTCGACATCGCGGTGAACAACGTCGGCATGTACCCACCGGGCCGGATGCCGAAGCCGTTCACGGCCGGGCGCGGCGACGACTACCGCGAGATCTTCGACCAGAACCTGGTGCTCGCCGCTCTGTGCGGTCGAGCCGAGGCCGAGGCGATGAGCGAGACCGGTGGCGTGATCCTCTTCGTTTCGTCGGGTGAGACCACTCGGCCAGCGCCGTTCACGTCGATCTACGCGGCGGCCAAAGCCGGTCTCAACCACCTCGTCACCTCGATGGCGGTCGAGCTCGGCCCATTGGGCATCCGGGTGCTCGCCATGGCGCCCGGCACCACCCGCACGGAGATGGTTGCGGCCGCGTACACCGAAGAACGCTTCGCGGAGATCGCCCGATCGACCCCGCTGCGGTACGCCGTTGAGCACGATGAACTCGCCCGTCTGGCGGTGTTCCTCACCAGCGATCTGGCCCGGGCGATCACCGGTCAGATGATCCTCGCCGACGCCGGCGCGTTCCTCTCTCGGACCCGGCCAGAGAATCAGCGGCCAGGGTCCTGAAATCGGTATCGGTTTTGCGGCATGATCGTGGTTGATGTCTGACGATGCGCTGCAATCATTGCTCTATGTGAGCACCGCCGAGGTCCCGTTCACGAGTGTCGATCTCGTGAACCTGACCTCTCGGTCCGAGTACGCGAACCAGAAACGGGACATCACGGGCTACCTCTGGTTCGACGGGTCGATGTTCCTGCAGTACCTCGAGGGGCCGGCCGACGCGATCGACACACTCGAGACGAAGATCACCAGCGATCCCCGGCACTCGATCGTCAAACGCTTCACCCGCTCGCTCCCCGCCGATGCACGTCGGTTCACCGGCTGGAGCATGCGGCTGATGAACGACAACGAGCGGTTCGAGATGCACATGGAAGGCGTCCTCGTCGCCTTGCTCGAGATCCCTTACGACGATGAAGCTCCCCAGGCCCGGTCGCCGTGGACGCTGACCGATCGCCTGTCGGAACTGCACGCCGCTTAGCGCTAGAAGCCGATCCAGTCGACGGTGAGTTTCTCGCCGCGTTCAGCCCAGTCCTCGGCCGTGATGGCGTAGCGGACATGGTCTTCCCAGACTCCGTTGATCTCGAGATAGTTCTGCGCCGTGCCCTCGTCGCGAAGACCGAGCTTCTCGGCAACTCGACGGCTCGCCGAGTTGCGCGGCACGATCGCCGCCTGCACGCGATGGAGCCGGAGTTCCTCGAAACAGAAACGCAGCACGACCACGAACGCTTCGGGTACATAGCCGTTTCCCGCCTGGGCTTCGTCAATCCAGTAACCGATGTAGGCGTTCTGGAACGGCCCCCGTTGGATGGAGTTGAGGTTGACCTCACCGGCGAACACGCCCTCGACGAACACGCCGAAGCCGTAGCCGGTGCCGAGCTGACGCTCGCGCTGTCGCGCCGAACACCGCGTGGAGAACGCATGGGCGTCCTCCACCACGTCGGGCTGGCCGGGCAGCCGCTGCGGTTCCCACTTGGTCAACCAGTCACGGTTGCGCCGCCGCACTTCCTGCCACTTGGCGAAATCTCCGGGCTCGAGAGGGCGCAGCAGCACGCGGCGGCCGAACAGGGTGGTCACGGCCACTCAACGTAGCCCGCCTCAGACCTCCAATTGACGTCCGAGCGATTCGACGGCGTCGATGAACTCCTCGACCATCTCCATCACGACACGCGCGGCGGGCTTCGATTCGTTCATGGTGCCGACGATCTGGCCCACGAAGTAGTTCGAGAGCGCCTCGGCACCGGAGCCAGCGTTGTGGGCCGCCCGATCGATGCGCATGATCGCCTCGCCGGTGAGCACCATCTGCATCGGCATGCCGAGCGGCATGGGGGTCTCGGGGTTCTCCCACTCGTCGGTCCATGCGGACTTGAGCTGACGGGCGTGCTTTCCCGTTCGACTGCGGGAACGGATCGTGTCCGACGAGGAGGCGGCGAGGAACTTGTCCTTGACGACCGGGTGGGTTTCGGCCTCATCGGTGGTGAGCCACACCGAGCCGCACCACACACCAGAAGCGCCGAGGGCCATGGCAGCAGCCATCTGACGACCATGGCCGATGCCGCCTGCGCCGAGCACGGGTGTGTCGCCGACGGCGTCGACGATCTCNGGGATCAGGACCATCGTGCCGATCTCACCGGTGTGGCCCCCGGCCTCGGAGCCTTGGGCGATGATGAAGTCGACACCGGCGTTGACATGTCGTTCGGCGTGCTGCGCCTTGCCGGCNAGCGCACCCGTCTTCACTCCGAGCTCGTTGCAACGGTCGATCATGTGTTGTGGGGGNGGGCCGAGCGCGTTGACGATCAGTGACGACCCGTGGGCGAGCGCGATCTCAAGATTGGGGTCCTGCGACTCGGCCGACATCGGTGCCGCAGTGTCGCTTCCACCTCGTCCGATGCCCCGGCCGCCCTCGTCGTCGGCAAGTGCAGGCACGCCGTAGCGCTCGAGGATGTCGTCGACGTAAGCCTTGTGCTCGGCGGGGATCAGCTCGCGAACCTGGCCGATGTTGAGACCGCCTTCGTCGGAGCCGGCGTATTTGGCCGGCACGATCAGGTCGACGCCAAAGGGGCGGTCACCGATCTCGTTCTTGATCCACTCGAGATCGATCTCGAGCTGCTCCGGCGAATGGGCAACCGCACCGAGCACGCCGAGGCCACCCGCTTTGGTGACGGCGGCGACGACGTCGCGACAGTGGGTGAACGCGAAGATCGGAACGTCGATCCCGAACATGTCGGTCATCGGGGTCTGCATGAGATCACTTCCTCCTGACCTGCACCGGCAGNTGGGTGTAGCCCTTGACGAATGCCGACAGNGTGCGCTCGGGCTCGGCTTGGACTTCGATGCGTTCGAAACGCGGGAGGATCTCCTCCCACAGGATCCGCAACTGCAACTCTGCGATACGGGCACCCATGCAGTAGTGGATGCCGTGACCGAACGCGAGGTGCCGATCGGCGTTGGGGCGCTCGAGATCGACCACATCGGCGTTGTCGCCGAACACGGCCTCGTCCCGGTTGGCTGAGAGGTACCAGAGCAGCACCTGGTCGTCCTTCTTGATCTGCTTGCCGCGGAATTCGACGTCCTTCGTCGCCGTGCGTCGCATGTAGGCGAGGGGGGTCTGCCAGCGAATGATCTCCGGNACNAGGTTGGAGATCAGACTCGGGTCGGCGATGAGCTTGTCNTACTGCTCTGGCCACTTGTTCAGCGCGTAGACACTGCCCGACATGGAGTTGCGGGTGGTGTCGTTGCCGCCGACGATCAGCAAGATCAAATTGCCGAGGTGCTCAATCGGTGACTTGTCCTTGGTGGATGGACCGTGGGCGAGCATCGAGACCATGTCGAAGCCAGGGTTTTCGCGCCGTTCCTGGAAGAGCCGATCGAAGTAGTTGACGCACTCCATGATCTGGTCTCGGAACCACTGCCGGCTCGTCGCCACGTCGCGGGTGCCGGGCTCGGGAATCGTCGTGACCAGATCGGACCACTTGGTGAGCAAGCGGCGGTCTTCGAGCGGGAAATCGAACAGGGTGGCGAGCATGAGCGTGGTGAGCTCGATCGACACGGCGTCGACCCAGTCGAAGGTCTCGCCTTCCGGCAACGAGTCGAGCACATTGATCGTGCGTTCGCGGATGAGATCTTCGAGATTTCGAAGGCTGCTCGGAGCCGAGATGCCGCGCACGGTCTTGCGCTGATCGGTCTGGTCCGGTGGATCCATGGCGATGAAGGCATCGAAGGGAATCGTGTCGTCGGGCAAGGGCGTGCCGGGCGGGATCGTGAGCGTGATGCCCTGCGCCGAGGAGAACGACTCCCAGTCNCCCTCGACATCGCGGACGTCCTGCCAGGTCGTGATCGACCAGTACCGACCGGAGGAACCCATCTCGTTGAAGTGCACGGGATCCTCGGCCCGCAGCCGAGCGAAGTGTTCTTGCCAGCGGTCCTCACGGAACAGGTGCGAGTTGAACGGATTGATCTCGTCGATCGCGAGCTGTTCGGCGCTCGGCACGTCGCCNCCGAAGCGAGCCTGCTCGAATTCGGGGCTGGCCCCTGGGCGAGCGGCGAGCCACTCCTCACGGGTGAGTTGCATATCGGTCATCAGGTTCTCGCTTTCTGCGTCTCGGCCCAGGTCATCCCCTGTTGTACGTCAGGTTCCCGCGGAAGTCCCAATGCCATCTCGGCCACGATGTTGCGCTGGATCGCCCACGTGCCGCCACCGAGCGTCAGCGCCGGAGAGAACAGGAACCCGTAGTGCCACACCGGGTCGACCTCAGCGAAGTGTCCCTTGCGGAAATTGATCTCGGTAGCACCACTCCGAGAGCTCTGGGCGAGCTCGCCCGACGGGCCCGAGCCAGTGAGCATTCCTTCGGCACCGACGAGTTCCTTGGCGAGTTCCATGACTTCTTGACCGTGCTCATCGGCCATGAGCTTCTGGATCGACGCTTCGGTGCCTGGTGTCCGCCCGTTGAGCTTGGCCGACAGAGTCCGGAGCCGGTTGAGCCGAAGCACTTCGGCGTTGGCGAACATCCGAGCGACCTTCTGGCGCATCGTCGGATCGACGACCGGGCCCATGCCCTTGATCTGTTCGAGCAGGTCATAGGCGGACGGGCCGGCTCCCCAGAGCGAACCGGCCGAGCTGAGCGACACTCGTTCGTTGGCGAGGGTGACCTTGGCGAGACGCCAGCCGTCGCCTTCCTCGCCGATTCGGTTCTCGACGGGGAGACGCATGTCGTCGAAGAACACCTGATTGAACGAGTGCGCTGTGGTCATGTCGACGATCGGCGACATCGTCAGGCCCGGNGTGTCCATGGGCACNGCGAAGTACGAGATGCCCCGGTGCTTGGGGGCATCGGGNTCGGTGCGGGCGATCAGGATGCCCATNTCGCTGACGTGGGCACCCGACGACCAGATCTTCGCCCCGTTGATCACGTACTCGTCGCCGTCACGCACAGCCCGGGTGGCGAGGTTGGCGAGATCCGAACCGGCGTCGGGTTCGGAGAAGAGCTGACACCAGATGTCCTCGTGGGTGAAGATCCGATCCAGATAGCGGGCCTTTTGCTCCTCGGTACCGCCGAGCAGGATTGTCGGAGCGGCCCAGCCGACCCCGATGGCGTTCGACGCCATCTCCCGTCCACCGGCACGCTTCACCTTCAGCCCGGCGAGCTCCTGCTGGATGATGATCTGGTGGATCGGGTCGGCGCCGATCCCCCATGGCTCGGGCCAGTGCGGCACGACATAGCCGGCCTCGTGCAGTTCGGCCTGTGTCGGTTCGGGGTTGGCCTCGCGCCACGCCCGGACGGCNAGGCGCCTCGGGTCGTCGTCGGCGGGAAAGTCGAAGTCCATCAGTGATGCTCCTGTGGGATCCAGGACGCCGGACGCTTCTCGAGGAAGGCGGCCATGCCCTCCTTGGCGTCGTCGCCCTTGAACAGCTCGGCGGACAGCGGCGCCGTCCAGGCGAAGGCGTCGTCGGTCGTCATGTTCGGCACATTCGCCAGCAACTGCTTCGTCGCTGCGAGTGCGGCCGGGCTGCCCTTCACGAGATCGCCGACGACCTCGTTGACGACGGCATCGATCTCAGCAGCCGACACCGCCCGGTTGATGATGCCCATGCGCTCGGCCTCCGACGCCAGGAAGCGGTTGCCGCGCAGGAAGGCCGCTCGGGCGTCGCTCGCCCGCATCTTCGGCAGACACAACACCGAGATCATCGCCGGCGCCACGCCGATCCGGACCTCGGTGAATCCCATCTTCGCAGTGTCGAGCACGACCGAGTAGTCCATCGCCGCGGCCAAGCCCATGCCACCGGCGACACAGTGGCCGTTGATCTTGCCGACGTACGGCTTGGCCGACCTTCCGAAGCGGGCGAACATCTCCGCCGGGTCAACCTGCCGCAGCGACGAAGCCTCGCTTCGGCCGGACCGCTCCGACAGGTTGGCTCCCGCACAGAACGTGTTGCCGGTGTTTGTGAGGACGATCACCCTGACGGCGTCGTCGGCTTCGGCAGCGTCGAGCGCATCCATCAGCTCGCTCGTGAGTTGGGCACTGAGNGCGTTCTTGCGTTCGGGATCGTCGAGCGTGACGGTGCAGACACCGCCCGCTGTCTCGCTGCGCACGACCGGAACGGTCATCGGATCGGTTCCTCTCGGTTCACGATGCTCCTCTCGGCAGGCCTCGCAACACGACGTCGACCATGGCGTCGGCAGCATCCTTGGGGCTCGAATCAAGCNTGGGCATCACCTCGGGGCGGGCGAACTCNGCTCCGAGACCGGCGATCATGCGGGCGACCGCCGCCGTGTCGACCGGCGAGATCTCCTGTTGCTCGACCGCCACGTCGAGCAGGGTGCGGGTGACGTCGATGATGTACTCGGAATGCGCAGCGTTCAGCGCCCGACCCTCCTCGATCGACGCCATGTCATCGGCGAATTCCGGCGTGGTGTTNTGCACGGCGACCGTCGCCGCCGACAGGTACGAACGGACGGCATCGAGCGCCGACATGTTGTCGTCGATGACACGGTTTGCCGCCCGGCCGACCGCTCGAAGGTTGCGGTCGACCACCATCAACACGAGGGCGTTGCGACCCTCGGCCAAGCCGTAGAGCGTGCGCAGCGAACAGTTCAACTGGGACGCGAGTTCGGCCATGGTGACCTCGACGAATCCCTTGTCAAAGATACGTCCGAGTTCGTCGAGGATCTCGCGCTGGCGGCTGGTGAGCGCCGCCTCGCGTGNNCGGCTCAGCACCGGNTCTGGTGCCGNAACGTCGCGGAGACGGTCGCGGAGGCCGGTCACAGCAGATGCTCCGGGATGTCGGCGTGGCGGGCGCGGAACCACTCCCCGAGCGATTTGGCCTGGCCATCCTGACGGGTCGACGCAGCCACGCCTTCTTGCAGGATCCCGTGAATCACGAAATTGAGCGACCACAGGTTGGGCAGTTCGTGACGGTCGATCGTGAGCCCGGCCGCCTCGGGGAGCAGTTCACGCATGCGCTCGACGGTGAGTTCCTGCGCCATCCAGGCGTAGGCGTCGATGGACCGGGCGAACACCCCGAGGTTCGCGTTGCCGCCCTTGTCGCCGGAGCGGGAGCCCAGGATCGCGCCGAGCGGCACACGTCGGGTCTCGCCATCGGGCACGGCGGGGAGGTCAGGCCCAGCGGCCACAACCGGGTCGCCGCCCTCAGGAGCGACAGACTCGACGACCGTGCGGTCACCACCGAGCACGACGACGTGCTGCGGCACGAGATCGGCGGGCACGAGCCCGGAAGTGTGCACGCCGAATGGCTTGCCGATGCCGGCACCCGCCAGGCCGTAGAACCCGGGGATGGTGGCGAGGGCCATGTCGTTGATACCGACGGCGATCGCCTTGGCCTTGCGCTCATCCGCGTCCTTCACCGTGAGCCGCCACTGAGCGGTCGCAGCCTCGTTGGAGGAAGGGTCGTCGTGGTCCGTGCGGACGACCGCCGTGGTGACCGACGCAAACGCATCCGGAGCGATCGGCGCGGCCTCCCAGAATGCGGCCTCGAGCAGCTCGGCCTTCGCCTCGATGTCGAGACCGGTGAGAGCGAGGACGATGTCGGAGCGATACCCACCCCAGGCGTTCATCGAGACCTTGAGGTGTTCGGGTGGGCGCTCACCCCGCGTGCCGGAGATTCGAACGCGATCGGAGCTCTCCTGGCTGAGCTGCATCGTGTCGAATCGTGCCGTGACGTCGGGGCCGAGATAGCCAGGCGGGCCGATCTCATAGAGCAGCTGTGACGTGACCGTGCCGACCGTGACCGCTCCCCCGGTGCCGGGATGCTTGGTGATGACCGACGAACCGTCCGCCTCGATCTCNGCGATCGGGAACCCGGCCCGTTCGAGACCGGGGATCTCGGTGAAGAAAGAGTAGTTCCCACCCGTCGCCTGCGTGCCGCACTCGATGACATGACCGGCCGCCACTGCGCCAGCCATGGCGTCCCAGTCATCGCGAGCCCAGCCGTGATGCCAGGCAGCCGGACCGGCGACGNTCGCGGCGTCGGTCGTGCGTCCGGTGACGACGATGTCGGCGCCCCGGTTAAGCGCTTCGACAATCCCCCAGGCGCCCAGATAGACGTTCGCGGAGATGTAGTCGATCGGGGCGACCGGTTCGCCCGTCTCGAGGTCGAGGATGTCGATGCCGGCCTCCCGCAGCTCGCCGAGTCGGGGCAGCAGGTTGTCGCCGTTGACGTAGGCGATGGTCGGGCTGAGGCCCAGCGTGTCAGCCACCTCCGCGACGGCTTCTGCGCAGTGATCGGGATCGAGGCCTCCGGCGTTCGACACCACCTTGATGCCCTGATCGAGGCAGGTGCCCATGACCTGCTCCATCTGCGTCACGAAGGTGCGGGCGTAGCCCGATCCGGGCCGCTTCGCCTGTGTGCGGGCGAGGATCAGCATCGTGAGCTCGGCAAGCCAGTCGCCGGTGAGCGCGTCGATCGGCCCGCCCTCGACCATCTCCTTGGCGGCCGAGAGTCGGTCGCCGTAGAAGCCCGAGCAGTTGGCGATACGGATCGCGTCAGTCATCGGCAGGCTCCTCGATCGTGAGCAGCAACGCCCCGTTCTCGACCTGGTCGCCTACGGCGATCGGCAGCTCGGTGACGGTGCCGTTGAACGGGGCGGTGATGTGGTGCTCCATCTTCATCGCCTCGAGTACGACCAGGACCTGGCCGGCTTCGACCGTGTCGCCGACCGCACACCGCAACTCGATAACCGAGCCGGGCATGGGCGCCACGAGGCCGCCAGTCGGAAGCTCAGATCCGGGAATAGCGAACCGCGGCTTCACCGGCAACGTCACGGTCGTTCGTCCGAGCGTGACATAGCCGACACCGTCGGCGACGGTGACTGCGGCCCGCAGGCGACGGCCGTCGATCTCGAGTTCGATGTCGTCGGGGGTCCACTCGTGCACGAACACGGTCTCGCCTGAGCCGAGTGCGAATCCGCCGTCGCGACGCAGCGAGTATTCGATCCGATGCGCGTCATCGGTGCCGGTCTCGAACTCGATGTACTGAGGAGGCAACGAACCGGTGCGGAAGTTCGAGCGAGCGAAGCCCCACACTCGATCGTCGGCTCGGTTACGGCCTTGGATCCACATCGCCGCCACGATCGCCGCCATTGCCGTATCGGGCGCCGCCTGCGAGCCGGCGGGGTCGATGCGATCGATGAAGTCGGTGGTGGTGTCGCCGGCGAGGAACGCCTCGTTGCGCAGGGTCGCAACCAGGAAGTCACGGTTGGTGACGACACCGCCGAGATGCATTCGTTCGAGGGCCAGTGCCAAGCGGCCTGCGGCCTCGGCCCGAGTTGGGCCGTGAGCGATGACCTTGGCGAGCATCGGGTCGAAGTCGACCCCGACGACGCTCCCCTCCTCGACACCGCTGTCCCAGCGCACCACGGGCTCGTCGGCCGGCCGGTAGGCCGAGAGCGTGCCGGTGGCGGGCAGGAAGTCATTGTCGGGATCCTCGGCGTAGAGGCGCNCCTCGATCGCCGAGCCGCTCCAGTCGATGTCGTCCTGGTCGTAGCCGAGTTCGGCGCCACCCGCGACCCGCAACTGCTCCCGCACGAGATCGATACCGGTCACCTCCTCGGTGACCGGATGCTCGACCTGGAGGCGGGTGTTGACTTCGAGAAAGAAGAACTCACGCGTTGCGTCGTCGACGAGGAACTCGACCGTGCCGGCCGACTCGTAGCCCATGTGACGAGCCAGCGACAGCGCCGCCTCCCCCATCGCCGTGCGCATCTCGGCATCGACGACCGGCGACGGTGACTCCTCGACGATCTTCTGGTGACGACGCTGGATCGAGCACTCGCGCTCACCGAGATGCACGACGTTGCCGTGGGCGTCGCCGAGGATCTGGATCTCGATATGACGGCTGGACGCCACGTAGCGCTCAAGGAAGACCGTCTCGTCACCGAAACCGCTGAGCGCCTCGCGCTGGGCGGACTGCACGGCGTCGGCGAGATCGTCGGCCGATTCGACGATGCGCATGCCCTTGCCACCACCACCGGCCGAGGCCTTCACGAGCAGCGGGTAACCGACCGTGGCTTCGATGGTCGGGGCGTCGGCCGCGGGATCCTCCGACGATGGCAGTGTCGGAACGCCGGCCTCGACGGCGACGCGCTTGGCCGCGATCTTGTCGCCCATCGATTCGATGACGTCGGGCGAAGGGCCGACCCAACGGATGCCTGCCTCGGTGACGGCTCGGGCAAAGGCGGCGTTCTCCGACAGGAAGCCATAGCCAGGATGGATGGC
>NZNH01000063.1 GCA_002694825.1 Acidimicrobiaceae bacterium
AAGCCAAGACCAGCCGTCGACAGCCACCGATCCGAGAGCGTCGTCGAACGCCCGAGTCGCACCGATGAGCACTGGGGCTAGCACCGGGAGCAGCAAGATCGGCAGGACCGTCTCACGGGCTCTCACGCCGGCCACGAGCGCTCCGAGCAGGGTACCGGCCGCCGCAATGCCAACGGTGGCGATCAGACAGGTCGCGAACACGAGTCCCCACGCCTCGATATCGGCGCTGTAGAGGACCACCACGCCGATGAGAAGCACGATCTCGACGACGAGCAACTGCACGGCAACAGCAATGGACTTCCCGACGAACACCGCCGGTGGTTCGATGCCGGCCAGGAGCAGTGCCCGACGGGCGCCGTCAGTGGTCTCGATCGAGGTCGAGCGCTGAACGGCAAGGGTCGAGACGAACATGATCGTGACCCAGAAGAGGCCCGAGGTCGCCTGCAACAAGACCGGCCGGTTGGCGTCGAGCGCGAAGCCGAACAGCACGAGAACGAGGCCGGCGAAGGGCACGACCTGGCCGAACGTGACCCGCGAACGCCACTCGATCTGGAGGTCTTTCGTGGCAACAAGCCAGGCATCACGCAGCATCGTGGCCCCCCGGCTCGCGGCTGCCTCGTTCGTCGGAGGTGATGGTGCCGCCTGCGACCGTGAGGTGGCGAGTGGCGAGGTCGAGCGTGCGGTCGAGTTCGTGTGAGGCGAGCATCACCGTGGCACCTGCCGACGCAGCGTCGAGGATGACCTGGTCGATCAGGTCGCGTCCGCCTTGATCGAGACCCGAGTGAGGCTCGTCGAGCAACCAGAGGCGAGGGCGGCGAACGACCACCGCAGCGAGGGCGGTGCGACGCCGTTGCCCCGCAGAAAGATTCCGCACCGCAACGTCACGCAGGCGTTCGGCGACGCCGAGGCGGTCGAGCGCCGCCGGCACCGCTTCGTCGTCGATGCGAGATGCACGAGCCCAGAAACGCAGGTTCTCCTCGACGGTCAGGTCGTCATAGAGAGCCGTGTCGTGCCCGAGCAGCCCGACCGACCGTCGCACGGCAGCGCGGTCGGCCACCAGATCGTGGCCCAGCACCTCGGCCCGGCCAGACTCAATCCGCAACAAGCCGGCGCAGACCCGCAGCAGGGTCGACTTGCCGGCGCCGTTGGGTCCTTGGACGAGCACGATCTCGCTCTCACCGACCTCGAGATCGGCGCCCGCGAGCGCCGGAAACCGGCCGAGCAAGGCGACGACGCCCTGGAGCGAAACGATGGACACCACGAAACGCTAGCGCCGCCCCGGCGGCGGTCCGGCGTGAACACGGTCGGGTTCTGCCGGTCGACCGACCCTGCGCCGGGTCTAGCCTTCGGGGCATGGCCCCCATCCGACTCGTGCTCGCCGTCATGGCCGTCGCCGCGCTGGCGGCGGCATGCAGCGACGACGACGGCACCACAGAAGGGCGCCAGGATCCAGCTGCTGCGGCCGCCGCCGACCTCGATGCGCAAGCCGCGGCACCGCGCGACGACGTTGATGTCGACGGGCCGTCCTCGAACTCGTCCACGACGACTCCGAGCACCACCACGACCACCATCCCCGGCATTGTCGTCAACAACTTCGCGCTCACGATCGACGACTGTTTCGACCAACTTGAGGATCTCGCCGCTGGTCGGCCACGGGAAGTCACCACCAAGATCCCCTGCGACGAGCCCCACGACGCCCAGATCTTCAGCCGACTCTCCTATCCGGCCGAGCCGGGAGAGCTGTATCCGGGCGACGACATCGTCGAGGACTACGCCCTCGCCGCCTGCTACCTCCGATTCGAGGCCTGGGCCGACGCGATCTACGAGACCAGCGCACTCGAGATCCGGGCCTTCACCCCGACACGCGACGACTTCGAGGCGCAGAGCTACCGAGGAATCCAGTGCTTCGTCGAGCGCAACGACGGCGCCAAGCTCGTAGGCACCTCGCGCAGCAGCGGGCTCTGAGCCCTCGCCACAGGGTCCGCACCGGCGCCGAGGCCGCCGACTACCGTCACGTTTGGTCGGCGGGCACGACCAGGAGGATTCCTCCATGGCGTTCGCGCCCTTGGTTCTGGCCATCGTCATCGGCNCCATCGTCGGCGTCTGTCGCGGCGGTCACGTCGCNGCGCTCTCCGGCGTTCGTTTCGCCTCGCTGTCGCTCNTCGTGATGGCGGTCATCAGCAGCGTCGCAGTCGAGCATCTCGACCTCCCCGCTCCGGGCTGGATTGCGCTCGGATCCCTCGTGATGGCCCTGGCCTTCGCCTTCCGCAACATCCGACTCGCCGGCATGGCCGTGGTAAGCGTCGGCATCATCGCCAACCTCGTACCGCTCGTGTTGAACGGAGCGACGCCCGTCCGGCCGGAGGCACTGGTCGAGGCGGGCATGATCGACGCCGCCGACCTCGAACACGTGACCTTGTCCGGGCCCTACGAGTTGAGCGATGCCGACACCTCGATTGCCTCGTTGGGCGACACGATCCCACTGTCGTTCGCCAAGCAGGTCGTGTCATTCGGCGACCTCATCATCCTCGTCGGTATCGCCGACGTTCTCGCCAACCTCCTGGCGCGGCGTCGGCGGCCGTCCGTCCCGCTGAGCGCGCTTGCGAGTCTTGAGGCCTTCGGGTGGCACGAGGCGGAGGAAGCCTCGGGCTCGATCGTCGAGCTGCGTGCGGAGATGCGCAGCCTCTACCCCGAAGACGAGGGCGAGGTCGTGCGGGTCTTCGCCAACACGAGTGCGAGTCCGGTCCAGGACTGCGGGGTCGCCCCGCCTCCGGCGGCCGAATCGCCGTCCCAGTACTCGGCGAACCCTGAGCGCACCGCTCCGGCGATCGTTCGTCCCCGCAATTCCTCCCCGACCTCCGTCTCGGCCGGTCCGCGATCGAGGGCCCTCCAGAGCAGGTAGGCCAGCTGGGGCCACACCGGCCCCCGCCAGTAGGACGACGGGTCGTACATCGGCTCGGTCGGGTGAACGCCGCGGGGCCCGAACGCGCCGCCGTGATCGGCCGAGTCGGCGAGCGAGGCGACCGCTGCAGCCCGTTGGTCCGTGTCGTCGACCACGAGCAGGGCACACAGCGGGTCAGCCGTGCGGATGCGGCCCGACGTCGACGCGCCGGGACCGGCGTCGACCCAGGTCGCAAGGTCGGCATCCCAGCGATCTTCGATCAGCGGGACGAGCGCATCGACGTCAGCGAGTAACTCGTCGTCACCGGTGACCGAAGCCAGTTCACGGGCGTTCCACACCGTGAGAGCGTTGAAACTCACCGAGGCGGCGCCGAACGCGGGATTGGCGAGCGGACCACCGGTCGGACCGAACTCGAGCGACGGAAGCAGATCGATCTTGTATCGACGCCACACGTCGAGATCGAAGCCGGAGCCCGGGCAGTAATGATCCCAACGGGGCGAGTCGTCGCAACCGGTCTCCCACGGGTGCACCACGGTGATCAGACCCGACTCCGGGTCGCGAGCCCGTTCACGCACCAAGAACCGGAGGCCAGCGTGGGCTCGCTCGGCGAGTTCGTCGGGCACATCGATCCCCCGGCGCCGGAGTTCGGCGACCGCGTGGCCGTACATCGGCGGCTGGGTGATCGATGAGCTCCCTGCCCGTCCCCAGAGATCGACCGGCACCTGCGGATCGAGTTGGTAGCCCATGTGGGGAACGAAGCCGGCACCGTCCTGAAGTTCGAGGACGCACCCGAGCTCGGCGACCGCCCGATCAGGCCGGTTGAGGTCGGCCCAGATCAGGGTGTGGAAACAGGAATCCCAGAGCCACAACCAGGGGTACACCTCCGTATTCGGTGCGGTGTAGCCATGGTCGACCCAGGCGTCGTCCATCAGGCGTCCGACCGACGACGTGATCGTCTCGATCGTGATGTCGCTCTCCGGATCGGGCATGGTGGACGACATGGCCGTCTGCGCTTTCGTGTCGTTCCGACTGGGTCTCACCGACGGAGTGTCGGTTGTGACCGGGCATTGGCAGCGCGCCGTCGAGTCNATGGGCTTCGACACGGTGACGGTCGCCGGCGAGGGTCCGGTCGATCGGACCGTAGCCGGACTTGAGTTGGCTGCGGCCAACCCTCCCGACCTGGACGAGCTGCGCGCCGCCCTTGCCGACGCTGACCTCATCGTCGTCGAGAACCTCTGCACCATCCCGCTCAACCTGCCCGCCGCCCGTGCGGTCGCCGAGATCTGTGCCGGTCGACCGACGGTGATGCATCACCATGATCCACCCTGGCAGCGGGCCCACTTCGCCCACATCACCGAGCTCCCGATCGAGGACCCGGCTTGGCGTCACGTCACGATCAACGANCTCACCCGCGATCAGTTCCACGACCGCGGCATCGACGCNGTNCGGATCTACAACGGCTTTCCCACCGACACCCGGCCCGGCACCTCCCCCGAGTTGCGAGCAATGCTCGACATCGCACCCGACGAGATCGTCCTCGCACATCCCGTTCGGGCTATCGAACGCAAGGATGTCCCGCGAGCCATCGCGATCGCCGAAGACCTCGACGCCACCTACTGGCTCTGGGGGCCTGCCGAAGACGGCTACGGCGACGAACTCAGCCGGATACTCGACCGGGCCCGTTGCCGCGTCGTACACCGGGCGCCCGACATCGACCCGATCGACCTGTACCGGGCGGCGAACGCCGTGCTCTTTCCCTCGACCTGGGAGGGCTTCGGCAACCCACCGGTCGAGGCGGCTATGCACGACCTTCCCGCCGCAGTCGGCCCGTACCCCGTCGCTGAGGAGCTCCGCCGACTGGGTTTCCGCTGGTTCCCGACCGACGACGCCGGCCCACTCGGCCGATTCCTTGCCGACCCCGACCCTGCGCTCCTCGCCCACAACCGGGATGTCGCCCGCACGTATCTCTCGCTCGAGTCGATGACCGAGGCTCTCCGGGCGCTGTTCGACGAGGCAGGCTGGATACCGTAGGCCGCCATGGCGACCAGCCCCCGTGATCCGGTCCTCGAGCAGCGAGCCCGTGCGAGTCGTCTCGCTGACCTCGGACAGCGGGTCGGCTACGGCCTGTTCGGTCTCGCCCTCGTCGTCTTCTTCATCGGCCTGATCGGCGACTTCACGGGCGGCATCTCCACGGCGATCATCGTGTCCGTCGTCATCGGTTCGATCGTGTTGGCCCCAGCAATCGTGGTCTCCTACGCCGTGAAGGCGGCGGTGCGAGACGACCTCGAGCACGGACGCGAGGTCGGCTGATGGCAACCCGTCTTCCCGCCGCCGAGCGTCGAGCTGGTCTCGTCGAGGCTGCCCTCACGGTGTTTTCGGCCGAGGGGTTCAAGGTCGCCACGATGGATGCCGTGGCGGCCGAGGCCGGCGTCACCAAACCGGTGCTCTATCAACACTTCCCCTCGAAACGGGAGCTCTTCCACGAACTCATCCGCGACGTGGCTCGGAGGCTCCGCAGCGACGTCACCGACGCGATCGGTGCAGCCACCAGCCCTCACGACATGGTCCGGCGCGGCATGCGAGCCGTGTTCACCTTTGTCGACGAGCGCCCTGAGGAGTTCCGTCTGCTCTTCGGCGAAGGCGTCCGTTCCGACGAGGCATTCGCCGTCGAAGTGCGCGGGTTCGAACGATCGATGGCCGACGCCATCGCCGAATTGATCGACATCGAGGGCATCGAACCGGCCGGACGCCTTGCGCTCGCCTTCGGCATCGTCGGACTCGCCGAGGCGAGCGCTCGACACTGGTCGCTTGGCGGGAGCGGCCTGAGCCTCGACGAGGTCGTCGAGCATGTGTCGGACCTGGCCTGGCATGGCCTGCGGGCCCCGCAGCGCAAGCCCGACTGAACCGCGACTCGGTCAGCTGCTCGGGCGACGGCCGCCGTGCTCGGGGGGTGGTGTGATGTCGATCGGCTCGGCAGGTAGGTCGCCGGCGATCAGCGCCGGCAGGTACTCGCGCAGCAGATACGGCACGGTCGGCATGTCGCTGGCCATGAGTTCGTCAAGAGTCCACCACCGGGCTCCCATGAAGGCGGCGGCCTCCAGCGCCTCGAGGCCCTTGGGGTCGTACTCGCCACCATCGCACCAGGCGACATGAATGCGATCGTCGGACTCGAAGTGGTAGCCGGCGAAGTCGTATTCGGTCTGCTGTACCCACACGCATGGACCCATGTCGACATTCGGGATGCCGGTCTCCTCGTGGAGTTCTCGGAGTGCAGCCGCACCGGAGTCCTCGTTCCATCCCATGCCACCACCGGGGATCTCCAGCCAGTCAGGCTTGCGGGGGTCGATCGGATCCTCGGCTTCGATGAGAAAGATCCGAGCCTCGCGATCGAGAAGAACGACACGAGCCGCTGGTCGCCGCAGGGTGAAGGTCATGGCGACGCAACCTAGCGGGCGACCCGCAGGAGAACTTCCTGGGTGACCGTGGCGACGTGGGTGCCATCGGGATTCCACAGCTCACCGGNGGCGTGGCCCCGGCCACGCCGAACGCCACTCGACCGGAAATCATGGAGGGTCCAGTCGGTAGCGGAACGAAGGTTGTGGAACCACACGGCGTGATCCAGGCTTGCCCCGAAAAACGGGCGCACCACGTCGGGATCGTCGTAGTCGGGCGACTCGATCGGGTGGGCGTACTCGACTGCCTCGGTGGGGAGATCGTCGCTGGTGTAGGTGTGGGCGACNGCNTGCATNAGCGGTGTGTCGNGGTAGGGCTCGGTGATCCGGATCCACGCGCGGGCGTCGGGGGGGGCTGCGGCGGCGCCGCTTCGTTCGATCATCGGCTCGATCCAGGAATCCATCTCGATCACTCCCGGCGCAGCGACGTCCGGGATCTTGACGCGCTGCGCNTCGGGCTCGTCTTCGACCCGCTGGAACGACGCCGAGAGATTCAGGATCACGCCGTGGGACTGTCGGGCGAGGACGCGCCGGGTGACGAACGACGACCCATCACGGACACGGTCGACCTCGAACTCGATCGGCTCGCCATGGTTCCCGATACGCACGAAATACGCGTGCAGNGAGTGCGGCTCGTAAACGAACTCGGTCGTGAGCCCGGCGGCGAGCAGTCCCTGGGCCGCGACCTGACCGCCGTAGACCTGCCCCCACGGGTACTCGGCGCTGATGGCTCGGAAGGTGTCGTCGCCAGCCGGCTCAAGGCTGAAGAGTTCATCGAAGGTGACCGGCGCAGCCATGGCGGCTGACCCTAGCCAGCACGCTGGTTCGGACCACCAACGATCGGCGTGCGACACTCCGGCCATGGACCGAGGCCGACACCAGTTGACCACCGTGGTCGTCGGCGACGAACCCGACGGATGGGCCACTGCCGGTTTCACCGTGCACGACGACTGCATCCGGATCGGCTCNACAACGATCGTGTGTGATCCGAGCGTCGGGCAAGGAATCGCCGCCGTCGGCATCGATGGCCTGATCGACACTGTCGACGGCCTGCCCATCGGCCTCGTCGACGCGCCGATCACCCCGGCGGCCGAGCACCACAACCGGGTCACCGGCTTCGATCACCTGGTCGCCATGTCGCCATCGATCGACCGCACCGCCGACGCCCTGATCGACGCCGGACTTCAACGACGACGCACCCGTCGCTTCGAGATGGGCGGCGAGACCCGACGACAGGACTTCTTCTGGCTCGGTGATGTCATCCTCGAACTCGTCGGGGTCGAGGGTGTCGAGGGGGTAGGCGATGCAGCGTTTTGGGGCTTGGCTCTCGAGTGTGACGACCTCGACCTCGCCGCCCGCCGACTCGGCGAGGGGCTGGGCACGGTCAAGGATGCGGTGCAGCCCGGCCGGCGTATTGCGACGGTGCGAACCAAGGAACTCGGCATCTCGGTGCCGATCGCTCTGATGTCACCGCACCATCATCGATGAAATCCGTCCGTCCGCGGAGCCGCAGTTCAATCGCCTGAAGCACATCCCATCGAGTCGTGCGACTCAGGCTGGGGAGCCGGGCGGTGGCGGACCGCAGCAGCAGCACGAACCGTCACCGTGCCGTCGGTGGAGACACCGAGTACGTCCGCATCGACGATGAGGCTCATCGTCTCGGCGTGAACGGCCGGCCAGAGCACACTGAGGTGCGGGTTGGTCTCGAGCAACGCACACGATGTGCGACCCAGGCCGAAGGTCAGCGTCTCCCCGCTGAACGTCGGCATGACATGCGTGACTCGGGGCGGCCCCGCTGGGTCGGACACGACGGCGTAGGCGCTCTGGCCGTAGCCACGCACGACCTCGGGGAGGAACTCCACGGGGACCTGCATGCTCATGAGCCGATGGTAACGGGTCGCATCGAAGGGGCCCGAAGACAAATGCCGCGAGCTAGCGCACCGCGTCGGCAAAGGCGGCGGCGATCTCGGCGACATCGTCGAGATCAGTGCGCCAGTTCGAGACCGACAACCGGATCCCCGGTCGGCCCTGCCACACCGTGCCGCTCGGATAGCAACGTCCATCGGCCACCACGGCAGCCAGAACGGCGCTGGTGCGCGCGGGGTCGGACTCACCGGCAGCATCCACCGCCTCGACCACGACCTGGTTGATGCCCTGACCTCTCACCCGGAGGCCGTCGATCGACTCGATCGCAGCAGCGAGCACTTCGGCCGCATCACACGCACCATCGACGAGTCGTTCTACCCCCGAGCGGCCGAGCGACCGCAGCGCCGCCCAGACCGGCACCCCTCGAGCGCGGCGCGAAAACTCCAGAACTCGATCGGTGGGATCATCGACCTCGCCCACCGGCGGCAGATAGGCAGCCCGCACGCCGACGGCGGCGGCGAGCACGGTGCGATCCGCAACGATCGAGATGCCGCAGTCGTAGGGCGTGTTGAGCCACTTGTGCGCGTCGCACGCCCACGAATCCGCTCGCTCTGCGCCCGCAGCGAGCGGGGCACGACGACGCGACGCTCGCACCCAGAGCCCGAAGGCGCCATCGACATGCAACCACACGTCGTTGCGTTCCGACCGGCGTTCAGCGACGGCGTCGGCGATGGCATTGATCGGGTCGAAGGCCCCGGCGTTCACGTTGCCGGCCTGCGCGTTGACGATGAGCGGCCCGCCGTGGCCGAGGATCGCGGCACGAGCGGCGTCGGGATCCATCGCGCCTGACGAATCACTCGGCACCGGGACGATCGCATCGGAGCCGAGCCCGATCACGCGTGCCGACCGGGCGACCGAGGAGTGCTGTTCGGCGCTTCCGATCAGGGCGATGGGCGGGGCCCCGACGAGCCCGGTTCGTTCGACATTGATGCCGTGAGCGGCCAGAACATGATGGCGAGCAGCGAGCAACCCGATCGTGTTCGCCGCCTGAGCACCAGTCGGGAACCCCACAACGGCGTCTCGGGGAAGATCCAACACGTCGAGGATCCAGCCGCCGGCAACCTGTTCGGCGGCGACCGGAGCCGGGCCGTGCTCGGCGAACGCCGCGTGTTGGTCCCACGCCGAGACGAGCCAGTCAGCACCGAGCCCGGCAGGAAGGGTGCCGCCATTGACCAGGGCGAGATACCGCCCTGAGCCGAGTGCCGACAACCCAGGCTCCAGCCACGTGGCCAACTCCTCGACGGCAACGTCAGGGGCGACGCCCTCGTCGGGGAGGTCGGTGACCGGGGCGCAGGCAAGAAGGGTGGCGGCATCGACCGGCGGTCCGACGGGGCGATCATCGAGTGATTCGAGCCAGTCGAAGGCAAGCGCAGCCGCCCGATCGAGGGACGGTCGGTAATCGACAGGCTTCATCGGCGAGCGCCTTCGTGACGTCGAAGCGGCTCGATCAGTTCGCCCCTGTTCCCCTCGACGCGCCAGCCGTCCACGCCCACGAAGGTAGCCAGGTCGTCGAGCGCGCGGGCCATTCCCTCGGCGGTGACGTCCCGGTCGGCACCCGTCTCGGCAAACGCGCCGAACACGCGAAAGAGCCGCTCACTGCGATCGGTCTTGCCGTCGAGTCGCCCGACGATGCGGTCGCCCATCAGGAACGGCAGCACGTAGTAGCCGAACTTCCGCTTGGCCGCCGGGGTGTAGATCTCGAGCTTGTACGCGAAATCGAAGAGGCGCTCGCCGCGCTCGCGAAACCACACGACCGGATCGAACGGCGATAACAACGTGCATGCCTCGATCGCCCGAGGAAGCGTGGCCTCCGGGTGAAGCACGGCAGGAAGATCCCACCCCTCGACGGAGACCGCTTCGAGCTCACCGGCCTCGACCAACTCGGCGAGTCGCTCCCGGGCGGGCCGCTTCGGAAGTCGGTGGTAGTCGACGNNNNCGGCTGCGGCGGCCACACCNAGGCTTCGGGCCGCCCGCCGCAGAAGCTCGCGNTGNGCNTCCTCCTCCGANGNGGTCGGAACAGCCCGGATCTCNTCGGGCACGATCCGTTCCAGCAGGTCGAACTCCTTCACGAACCCAGGACGACGACGGATCCCAACCTCGCCGACCCGAAACAACCAGTCGAGCGCGATCGCACCTTCGGACCGGTCGCCCCACCACGCACCGTCTCTCGGACGNGGGTCGACGAGNTCAGCCGGCGCAAGCGGACGTTGCCGAACCTGGTCGAGTACCTCGTCGAGATACCCCTGGTTGGCGGCGGCGAACNCGACAAGCCCCTTCCAGGTCTGCCCGGCAGCCGCTCGCGCCTTGTGCCAACGCATAAGTGGTTCGTCCTCGACGGGCATCAGCGAGGCCTCGTGACACCAGGTCTCGAACCATTCGTCGTCTCGATACGCAACCCGGTCGAGCAGGTTGGGGTCATAGGGGCCGAGCCGGGCGAAGAGCGGCAGGTACTGCGTGCGCATGACGACCGGGACCGAGTCGAGTTGCAGCAGGCCGAGGCGACCCATCACCCGCCGCAGATGACGCCGGTCGACCTTGCCGGCGGGGCGAGGGTCTCGAAACCCCTGCGCCGCCAGCGCGATCCGTCGCGCCTGCGACGCCGAGAGCGTCCGGGTCACGCCCCGAGGTGCCGGGCGAGGGCGTCGAGATCGGGCAATCGCCAGTGGTCGTGATCGATATGGAGATCGAGCGGGTCGAGCTGCACCACCGGCAGGCCGGCCCGTCCGGCCCCGAGGACATCGGCGTGTACGGTGTCGCCCACATAGAGGGTGCGATCCCGTGCGGTGCCGAGCGCCTCGAGTGCGGGGTCGAAGATGGCGGGATCGGGCTTCGCAATGCCGATCGTCGTCGAGTCGACGATCGCCGGAACGTGCGGCAGGGGGCCGCCCGGCTCGAGTTGGCAGATACCGAGGTTTCGGCATTGGTCGACCGCCGTGCCGTCGTTGTTCGACACGATCGCAACCGGTCGGACCGTGCTGATCCGGTGGAAGGCGGCGATGTTGGCCTCGAGCGGATACCGCCACACCTTGTGCAGACCGCTGCCGTCCCGACGGGCCGCAGCCCGCACCTCGATCGCCCGATCGAGATCGGTGCCACCGATGCCGACACAACCGAATGCCTCGCGGTCGTAGTGCGCCCAGATGTCGAGATCGTTCTCCGCAACCGTCTGCGACGCCAGCAACTCGGTGATGCCGCGGACGCCGGCGTAGTGAGCGTCGGCGGCGAGTTCGGTGGGGATCTCGAACTCGAGCCCGCCTCGGCGAAGGATCTCCGAAACCACGGTTGGGTCGGGGACGATGAAGACACCGCCCATGTCGAACACGACGGCATCGATGTGCTCGGGCAAGACCATGGACCGGAGTAGAGCACACCCGCCGCAGCCGCGCCCTCCCTAGACTCCAGCGATGACCGGTGCCGCCGAACCCATCGTTCGCGACACCACGCGCTTTTCGGGTTGGCGCATCATGGCGCTCGCCACGATCACCCTCGGGCTCACCGGGCCGGGGCAGACGATCGGCGTCAGTGTCTTCATCGACCACTTCGCCGACACCCTCGACCTGTCGAAGAACGCGATCTCGGCTGGCTACGCGATCGGCACGCTCTGCGGATCGCTCACCTTGCCGACGGTCGGACGACTGGTCGACCGCTACGGCGTGCGCCGGGCGATGACCACCATCGGGGTGCTCTTTGCCCTCGGGCTCACCTACATGAGCGGGGTGCAGGGCCTCGTGACCCTCACGATCGGCTTCTTCTTCATCCGGATGCTGGGTCAGGGATCACTCTCGCTTGCATCGACGGTGGCGATCTCTCGCTGGTTCGACCGGCGTCGGGGGCTTGCGCTGGGTATTGCGATGACGATCTCCTCGGCGCTGATGGCGCTCGTGCCGGTCGCGTTGTCGTTCGTGATCGACGAGGTCGGCTGGCGCCAGGCCTGGCTCGTTGCCGCCGGAACCATTGCGCTGGTCGTCGTGCCTGTTTCCTGGTTCGGGATCATCGACCGCCCCTCGGCGGTCGGCCAGTTCCCCGACGGAGAACCACCCACCGACCACACCGACGATGTTGAGGAGTGGGGCGTCGAACGCAGCGAAGCGGTCCGCACGAGGGCGTTCTGGATCCTGGCGCTTGCGACAGCGCTCGCCTCGATGCTCGTCACCGCCCTCAACTTCCACCAGATCGCGCTGTTGGGCGAGAGCGGCTTCACGGAGACCGAGGCGGCGATCATGTTCCTGCCGCAAGTGCTCGGCTCGTCGGTCGGATCCCCCGGCATGGGCCTTGCGCTCGACCGGATGGGTACTCGATACGCACCGGCCGTCACGCTCGTGATGCTCTCCGGCTCGCTGCTGCTCGCCGGCTGGGTGGCATCGACCGTCGGCGTGGTCCTCTACGCCGTCTGGTTGGGATTGCAGTCGGGCATGGTCCGCACGCTCGGCGCCGCGCTGCTCCCCGCCTGGTTCGGCACCCGCCACCTCGGATCCATTCAGGGCACGATGAGCTTCATCGGGGTGCTCGCCTCGGCTGCCGGGCCGATCGCCTTCTCGCTCACTGAGTCCGCCACGGATTCGTTCCGCAGCACTGCCACGTTGTGGGCCATCGCCCCGTTGCTCGCCATGGTGTTCGCTCTGTCGAAGCGGCCGATCACGACCTGAGCCGCAGCCGAGCCCGAAAACGACGACGACCCGCCGGCGCTGAGCGCCTGACGGATCGTCGAATGCTCCGAACGGAACGATCAGGTGCCGGTCCAGTTGGGTTCGCGCTTCTCCGCGAACGCCTTCGGACCCTCCTTGGCGTCGTTGCTGCCAAACACCTTGCCCACGAGTTCGCCCTGCATCTCCCAGAGCTCCGCCTCGTCGTATCCCTGTGCTGCGGCCTTCACCAGCTTCTTGCTGGCGGCCACGGCGAGCGGGGCGTTCTTGGCGATGCGCTCGGCAAGGGCGACCGCTGCGTCGAGCGCCGCGCCGTCCTCAGTGGTCTGCGAGAGCAGGCCGAACTCAAGCGCCTCGGAAGCGGTGATGTTGTCACCGGTGATGGCCATCTCCATCGCCTTGGCGTAGCCGACACGTGCCGGGAGGCGCATGAGACCGCCGCCGGCCGCAAACAGACCAACCTTCACCTCGCGGATGCCGAACTTCGCGCTCTCCCCTGCGACCATGAGGTCACACGACAGCGCCAGTTCGAGACCACCGGCGATGGCGAAGCCCTCGATCGCTGCGATCAGCGGCTTCTCGGCACCGGCCTGGATGAACTTGTGCATCGGGCCAATGTCCTCGCCGGCCGCGAAGGCCTTGAGGTCCATGCCCGAGCTGAAGCCCTTCCCGGCGCCCGTCAACACACCGGCCGTGAGGCCGGGGTCGTCGTTGAGTTCGTGCACCGCGTTCCACAGGCCGTGGGACAGGTCGCCGTTGATGGCGTTCATCGCATCTGGCCGGTTGAGGGTGATGATCATCACCCGGTCGCGACGCTCGACGATGACGGCGTTGTTCTCGCTCATGTGCACCCCCTACTTCGGTGGCATCCGGATGCCACCGTCGAGCCGGATGGTCTCGGCGTTGAGATACGGGTTGGTGATGCACTCCATCACGGTGAAGGCGAGTTCCTCGCCAGAGCCGAGACGCTTCGGGAACAGCACCGACTGGCCGAGGTGCGCCTTGAATGCTTCGCTCTGCTCGCCCTCGCCATAGATCGGGGTGTCGATCAAGCCCGGGGCGATCGTGTTGACGCGAATACCGACGGCCGAAAGGTCACGGGCGATCGGCAGGGTCATGCCGACGACGCCGCCCTTCGACGCCGAGTANGCGCACTGTCCGATCTGGCCGTCGAACGCAGCGGCCGACGCCATGTTGACGATGGCACCGCGGCTGCCGTCGTCGTCGACCGGGTCGGTCTGGGCCATCGCGGCAGCCGAGCGGGTCAGCATGTTGAACGAGCCGATCAGGTTGACCCTGATCACGAACTCGAACGCGTTCAGGTCGAACGGCTGGTTGTTGCGGTCGATCGTGCGACCGGCGTAGCCGATGCCGGCGGAGTTGACGAGCGCACGAAGCGGACCCATCTCCGAGGCGGCGGCGACCGCAGCATCGGCATCATCGGTGGACGACACATCACACTTGACGAAGAGGCCACCGAGCTCAGAGGCGACGGCCTGACCCTTCTCCTCATTGAGGTCGGCGATGACGACGCGGGAGCCGGCGGCGGCCAGCTGACGGGCCGAGGCCTCGCCGATGCCGGAGGCACCTCCGGTGATGATCGAGGAGGAACCCTCGAGGTTCATACGGGGCATCAGGAATCGATCCTTTCGATGATCGTTGCGTTGGCGAGACCGCCACCTTCACACATGGCCTGGAAGCCGTAACGNCCACCCGAGCGCTCGAGTTCGTTCACGAGCGTGGTCATGAGCTTGGCGCCCGAGCAGCCCAGCGGATGGCCGAGGGCGATGGCGCCGCCGTTGACATTGACCTTGTCGAGGGAGACACCCGTCTCCTTCTGCCACGCCAACACGACCGAGGCGAAGGCCTCGTTGATCTCGAAGAGATCGATGTCGTCGAGGGTAATCTCGGCCTTGTCCATGATCTTCTCGGTGACCGGAATCGGGCCCTTGAGCATGGTGACCGGATCCGTGCCGGCCAGCGCGAAGTTGGTGAAACGGGCACGAGGCTTGAGGCCGAGTTCCGCAGCCTTCTCTGCGCTCATGATCAGCACGGCAGCAGCGCCGTCGGAGATCTGCGACGAGTTGCCGGCCGTGATCTTGCCGTCGTCGGAGAACGCCGGCTTGAGGTTGGCCAGGGTCTCGGCTGTGGTGTCGGGGCGGATGCCTTCGTCCTGCGTGAACATCTCGATCTCACCATCGATCTCGACGGGAACCGGGACGATCTCTCGGTCGAAACGACCCTCCGCGGTGGCCTGGGCGGCCCGCTGCTGGCTCTGGGCCGAGAACGCGTCGAGGTCCTCGCGGCTGAGGCCGTATTCGTCGGCGATCATGTCGGCNCCGATGCCCTGCGGCGGCAGACCAGTGTCCTCGTAACGCTTGAACACCTCAGGACCGAAGGGCATGCCCAGTTCGCCGCCTGCCGCCGACGCGCCCATCGGGGTGCGTGTCATTGACTCGACACCAAGGGCGACGACCACGTCGTAGGCGCCGGCCATGACGCCCTGGGCAGCAAAGTGGATCGCCTGCTGGCTCGAACCGCACTGGCGGTCGACCGTGGTGGCGGGGACCGACTCGGGCCAGCCGGCGGCGAGGACGGCGCTGCGGCCGATATTGAACGCCTGCTCACCCACCTGGGAGACACAGCCGGTGACGACGTCGTCGACGATCGACGGATCGAGGTCGTTGCGCTCCTGCAGCGCCTTGAGGACATGGGCACCGAGATCGGTCGGATGCCAGTCCTTGAGCTTGCCGTTGCGGCGCCCGGCAGGGGTCCGCACGACATCGACGATGACAGCCTCGTGCATGAGGTCGCTCTCTTTCATTCGCTTCGGTCCGAGACCGAAGACTTTCTCTGAGGGTTGGGGGTCTGGAGGATGGCGTCGACATTGGTGCCGAGCCGTTCGAGGAGGGTNGCCAACTGNTGGCGTTCCTCTCGACTGATGCCGTGGCGNATNTCCTGNCGGAAGCATTCGTCCACGGCGTAGAAGCGTTGGACAAGAGCGGAACCCTCGTCGGTGATCCCGACCAGCCAGACGCGGCGGTCGTGGGGGTCGGGGTTGCGGGTGACGAGTCCACGGGTCTCGAGTTGGTCGATCATCGCGCCACACGACGCCCGACCGACCCCGACGAGTTCCGCGAGCTCGGTCTGGTTGGTGCCGCCGAAGTCGTTGACGAAGGCGAGCAGCGACGCCTGGTTCAAGTTGAGGTCGAGTTCGGCGAGGCGGTGGTCGAAGGCATTCCGCAGGNGCCTGGCCGTGTCGATCAGCGCAATCTCGACGCGACGCCACGACGGCGCGCTGCGGGAGTGATCGGCAGACATCATTGGTTCGGTACGTTTCCATACAGTCCGATGCTTGACAATTCGGGGGCGGACAATCGGTCGGTGCCTGGTTCGGGCCCGGCTCGGCTCACGCGACTGCGCTGGACAGGTGTGACGTTCGACCACATCGCCCGTCTACGCATCGTTCGTCAATCTGCACGTAGCGTGTAGAACAGGGTCGACGTCGGCCCAGCATGAATAAAGGAATCCCCCGCCATGGCACAGGGCACCGTGAAGTTCTTCAACAACGAGAAGGGCTACGGCTTCATCAGTCGGGACGACGGCGACGACGTCTTCGTTCACTTCTCCAACATCGAGGGCTCGGGCTACCGCTCCCTGGAAGACGGTCAGCAGGTCGAATTCGAGGTTGGTCCCGGTCGCAAGGGCGACGAAGCCCTCAACGTTCGCGTCATCTGACCACCCGCCAGGCATGACGCCTGGCGATGCTCTCACGGTCATCCGTCCGGGCGATGTGTCCGGGCGGACGGCTCGGGTCAGACGATGATGTTGATCATCCGACCCGGCACATAGATCACCTTGCGGATCTCGGCACCGGCGATGTGGGCCGCCACATTTTCGTCGGCCGTTGCCGCACCCAGCGCTATGGACTCGTCGGCGTCGGGCGCAAGCCTCACGCGGCCACGCACCTTCCCCTTGACCTGCACCGGCAGCTCCACCTGGTCGTCCACGAGATATGACGCGTCGGCCACCGGGAAGTGGGCCCAGACGACCGAGCCGGCGCCACCCAGCTTCGACCACAGCTCCTCGGCCATGTGTGGCACCAGCGGCGACAGCATGCGGACCATGGCGTCGGCGATCACACGCGGGGTGGGCCCCGCGGCCTTGGTGACCTCGTTGTTCATCTCGGTCAGCTTCGCGATGGCGGTGTTGTAGCGAAGGTTGTCCATGTCGGCGGTGACACCGTCGATGGTCTTGTGGAGCGCGCGCAACAGTTCCTCGGACGGTGCGTCGTCGCTCACGGCAAGCTCGCCGGTCTGCTCGTCGACGATGTTTCGCCAGACGCGCTGGAGCAAGCGCTGCGAACCGACAACCGATCTCGTCTCCCACGGCCGGTCCTGGGTGATTGGTGCCATCGACATCTCGTAGAGCCGAAGGGTGTCGGCCCCGAACGCGGCGTACATGTCGTCAGGAGTCACCGAGTTCTTCAGTGACTTGCCCATCTTGCCGAAGCTGCGGGTGACGGGCGTGCCGTCGAACGTGAAGCCCGACTGCGCATCACCCTCGACCGACGCGGCGTCGACATAAATCTCCCGCTCGTCCTGGAACGCTGCGGCCTGGATATAGCCCTGGTTGATCAGGCGCTTGAACGGCTCGGCGGTAGAGACATGGCCGAGGTCGAACAGGACCTTGTGCCAGAAGCGGCTGTACAGGAGGTGCAACACGGCGTGCTCGACTCCGCCGACGTACAGGTCGACGCCGCCCGCGCCCTCGTCAGACTCCGCCAAACCGTCGGTGGGCGAAGAACCCATCCAATACCGCTCCGACGTGGGCTCGACGATGACGTCGTCGCTGACCGGATCGATGTAGCGCAAGTAGTACCAGCATGAACCGGCCCACTGCGGCATGACGTTCAGGTCGCGCCTGTAGGTCTTCATGCCGTCGCCGAGGTCGAGATCGACGGTGGCCCATTCGGTGGCGCGTCCGAGCGGCGGCTCCGGCTCGGAGTCCTCGTCGAGTTGGCGCGGCGCCCAGTCGATCAGCTCGGGCAGGTTGACCGGCAGGTGCTCGTCAGGGATCGAGATCGGGTTGCCGTCGTCGTCGAAGACGATCGGGATCGGCTCCCCCCAGTAGCGCTGACGGGCGAACAGCCAGTCGCGCAACTTCGTGGTGACCATCCCCACGCCGGAACCGTTGGCTTCGAGCCACTCGATGATCGAGGCCTTAGCGTCCTCGACGCCCAGTCCGTCGAGGAACGAAGAGTTCACGGCTGGACCATCGCCGACGTAGGCGCCGTCGCCGGGGACGGCGTCGTCGAAGTCAGCGGGCGGCTGCACCGTGCGAATGATCGGCAGGCCGAACTCCATCGCGAAGTCCCAGTCGCGCTCGTCCTGGGCAGGCACGGCCATGATGGCGCCGGTGCCGTAGCCCATCAGGACATAGTCGGCGATGAACACCGGGATCGACTCGCCGTTGACCGGGTTCGTCGCGTGGACACCCAGATAGACGCCCGTCTTCTCCTTGTTTTCCTGACGGTCGACGTCGGTCATCTGCTCGACGCGAGCGCGGTAGGCCGCAACGGCTGCGGCCGGGGTGGCGGCGCCGGCCGTCCACGCCGGGTTGACGTTGTCGGCGTAGGCGTCGGCGACCAGAGTGTCGACCAGCGGGTGCTCGGGTGCCAGCACCATGTAGGTGGCGCCGAAGAGGGTGTCGGGGCGGGTCGTGAAGACGTCGATCGTGGTCGCCGAGGCTGCGTCGCCGCTGGCAGCATCGACCGCGAAACGGACTTCGGCGCCCTCGGAGCGGCCGATCCAGTTGCGCTGCATGGTCTTGATCGAGTCCGACCAGTCGAGCAGGTCGAGATCCTCGAGCAGGCGGTCGGCGTAGGCGGTGATGCGCATCATCCACTGCTTCAGCGGACGCTTGAAGACCGGGAAGTTGCCGCGGTCGCTGCGACCATCAGCAGTGACCTCTTCGTTCGCCAGCACCGTTCCCAGGCCGGGGCACCAGTTGACCGGCGCCTCGGAGACGTAGGCCAACCGGAAGTCGTGCAGCACACTGCGCTGCTCACTCGGCGAGAGCGCACCCCAGGCACGACCGTCGGGGGTGGTGCGCTCGCCGGAGGCGAACTGCGCTTCCAGTTCGGCGATCGGACGGGCCTTCCCGGCATCGGGGTCGAACCAGGCGTTGAAGATCTGATTGAAGATCCACTGGGTCCAGCGGTAGTAGGCCTCGTCGGTGGTGGCGATGGAGCGACGTTTGTCGTGACCCAAGCCCAGCCGATCGAGCTGGCGGGTCATGTTCGCGATGTTGTTCTCGGTGTTGCTTCGCGGATGCTCGCCAGTCTGGCGGGCATGCTCCTCGGCGGGCAGGCCGAAGGCGTCGAATCCCATGGTGTGCAACACGTTGAAGCCCGACATGCGCTTGAAGCGGGCGTAGACATCGGTCGCGATGTAGCCGAGTGGGTGACCGACGTGCAGGCCCGATCCCGAGGGGTACGGGAACATGTCCATGATGAACAGCTTCGGGCGATCGGCGACCCCGAGCGGATCGTCAGCGAGATGGCCGGCCGGATTGGGGGCGTGATGGGTGCCGTCGGCAAGCCACTGGGCCTGCCAACGGGTCTCGAGCTCGTCCGCCGTTTCGGCGTCGTAACGGTGCTGCGGCATGTCGTCGGCCATGGCCCACGAGGCTACCGGCGCCCCCCGCAGGCTCGGCGGGATCGGTGGGGTCAGCACTCGCCGAAAAGAGCCCCGCATCGCTTCCGTTCTGTGCTTGTTCCGTGATACGGTACGATTCCACGATGCGGAACAGCCTCACGGTCTGAGAGGGCTCGGCTGCTTCCGCATCTGTCATGTTCCACGGGCCGACGAGAACGGCCCTTGAGTTCGGGGGAACCCACATGTCGGACGACGACGAGATCGATCTCAACGCGCTGAGCGACGAAGACCTGACCGCCCAGATGCACGACGATCTGTACGACGGCCTCGGCGAGGAGATCGAAGAAGGCACCAACATCCTGCTCAGCCGAGGCTGGGACGCAAACCGCGTCCTCAATGACGCGCTCGTCGAGGGCATGCGCATCGTGGGCATCGACTTCCGAGACGGCATCCTCTTCGTGCCCGAGGTGCTCCTTGCCGCCAACGCGATGAAGGCCGGCATGGCCATTTTGCGCCCGCTGCTTGCCGAGACCGGCGCCGAACCGATCGGCAAGATCGTGATCGGCACCGTCAAGGGCGACATCCACGACATCGGCAAGAACCTGGTGGGCATGATGCTCGAGGGCGCCGGCTTCGAAGTCATCGATCTGGGCATCAACACCGACGTCGACGAGTACCTTGCCGCCCTCGAAGAGCACAAGCCCGACATCCTCGGCATGTCCGCCCTGCTCACCACCACCATGCCGTACATGAAGGTGGTCATCGACACGATGGTCGAGCGAGGCCTGCGCGACGAGTTCATCATCCTCGTCGGCGGTGCCCCGCTGAACGAGGAATTCGGCGACGCGATCGGCGCCGATGCGTACTGCCGCGATGCCGCCGTCGCCGCCGAGACAGCGTCGGCCAAGGTCGCCGAAAAGCGCGCGGCCTGATCGTCACTGCTCATGGAGACCGTCCACACGCCGCAGGTGCTGATCCTGGCCTGCGGCGCGTTGGCCACCGAGATCCGAGACATCACCCGACTTCACCGACTCGGCAACGTCACGCTCGAGTGCCTGCCGGGCATCTTGCACAACCGGCCAACGGAGATCCCCGATGCCGTGCGAGCTCGTCTCGACCGGGCCCGCGGCAACTACGACCGCATCCTCCTCGGGTACGGCGACTGCGGCACGGCCGGTGAACTCGCCGACATCGCCGCCCAGGAGGGCATCGAAATGCTTCCCGGGGCGCACTGCTACCAGTTCTTCGCCGGGCAGCAGGTGTTCGACGCCATGCACGACGAGGACCCGACCGCCTTCTACCTCACTGACTACCTCGTGAAGCACTTCGATCGCATCATCCTCGACGGCCTCGGTATCGACGCCCACCCCGAACTGCGCGACCTGTACTTCGGGAACTACACGAAGATGATCTACCTCGCCCAGACCGACGACCCGGACCTCGACACCCGGGCTCGCTCGTGCGCCGACCGACTCGGCCTTGCGTTCGAACGGGTTACCACCACCTACGGTGACCTCGAACCGGCGATCGTGACGATCAGCACCCGGCCCGCCGCCCAAAAGGAGCGCGTCTGATGCCTCGACGCGGACGTGGCGGGCCCGGGCTCACCACCATTTACTGGCGCGACATCCCGGCCCAGGTCACCGCCACGACCGAAGACGGCGGCAAGGAGCAGGTGCTCATGCATGATCGCTTCCAGGTTGCGATCGACCGGGCCGCCGCCGTGGCCGGACTCACCACAACCGACGACTACGTGAACGAGTGGCGCCGAGTGGCCACGAGCGTCGAGGGCGATGCGATCGCAGCCGCCCACGCCACCGCTCAAAAACTCGACAATGACCATCCCCGAGACGTGCTCGAGGCCCTCGTGGCCAACGGTGGCCTCGATCCCGAGTCCGGCGTGTCCGGAGTCGACCCCGAACAAGAAAGCCAGTCATGACCGACACCATCATCTCCAGCGCCACGAAGGAGGTGGCGATCGGTTTCGGTCGTCCCTTCGTCATGATCGGCGAACGCATCAACCCGACCGGCCGCAAACTGCTCGCCGAAGAGATGAAAAACGGTGACTTCAGCCGG
>NZNH01000064.1 GCA_002694825.1 Acidimicrobiaceae bacterium
CCGCCACCGACCGCGAGCCGCAGGCACTCTGGTTCGCCACGGCCTCGCCCGCCTACCTCGAAAAGACCAACGCCACCGCAGTCCACGCCGCGCTACAGCTCGGTCCCGAGGTCGGCGCCCTCGACTTCGGTGGCGCACTGCGTTCCGGTGCCGGAGCCCTGCGCACGGCGCTCACCGCAGGCGTGTCGACGCTCGTCGTCGCCGCTGATCAGCGCGGTGGACTGGCCACCTCTGCCGACGAAGCCGCCGGTGGCGACGGTGCCGCAGCGTTGCTCATCGGGGACGACACCGATGGTCCGGTGATCGCCGAATACCTCGGTGCCGGTATCGCAACAGAAGAGTTCCTCGAGCGCTGGCGTCTTCCCGGCGGCGATCGATCCCGTGCCTGGGAAGAGCGCTTCGGTGAGGTCACCTACGGTCCACTCATGAGCCAGGCCTGGGAACGGGCACTAGCCGCCACGTCGCTCTCTGCCGACGACATTGACAAGCTGATCGTCACCGGCACGCATGGCCGGGCGGTGGCCCGCAACGCAAAGCGCCTCGGCGTGCGCGACGAAGCGATGGTCGATGATCTCTCGGGCTCGGTCGGCAACACCGGCACGGCCCACCCGCTCCTCGTTCTCACCTCGGCCCTCGAGCAGGCCTCACCCGGCGAGACCATCGCCGTGATGACCCTCGCCGACGGCGTCGAGGTCATCGTGCTGCGCGCCACCGACGCCATCGCCGCCGCTGCACCGGCGATGTCGACTGCCGACCAGATCGCTTCCGGCACCACGGTCTCGTACGGAACATTTCTGTCCTGGCGCGGGATGGTCTCGGTCGAACCGCCCAACCGGCCCCTCCCGAACCGCCCGTCCGCATCGGCGGCCCATCGGCGCGACGACTGGAAGTTCGGCTTCGTCGGCAGCCGCGACCACAGCTCCGGGATGATCCACCTGCCGCCGGCTCGGGTCTCGGAGAAGGGCGGTGCCGTCGACGACATGGAACCCGTGCCGATGGCCGACACGGTCGGCACGGTCGTGAGCTTCACGATCGACAAGCTCGTCTACTCGCCCAGTCCGCCAGTGGTGTTCGCCGTCGTCGACTTCGACGGTGGCGGTCGTGCTCCGCTCGAACTCGCCGACTGCGGGCCCGATGAGATCGAGGTCGGTATGCGGGTGCTGCCGACGTTTCGCCGCCTGTTCACGGCCGATGAGATCCACAACTACTTCTGGAAGGTCGCACCGGTGAGGGGAGTTCGCTAGTGGGTTCGCACGGCATCAAGGACCAGGTCGCGATCATCGGCATGGGCTGCACGCCCTTCACCGAGCACTGGGACAAGTCACTCGACGACCTGATCATCGACGCAGCCCAGCTCACCTATGCCTCCGCGGGCATCCACCAGGACGACATCGACGCGTTCTGGTTCGGCACCTCGCAGTCCGCAGCCTCGGGGCTCGCCATGGGTGGCCCGCTGAAGATTCACGGCAAGCCGATCACCCGTGTCGAGAACTACTGCACGACCGGCTCTGAGGCGATGCGTGCGGCGGCCTACGCCGTGGCGTCTGGCGCCTACGACGTCGTGATGGCGCTCGGGGCGGAGAAGGTCAAGGACGGCGGCTACCAGGGCCTCAATGCTTTCCCGATCCCGACCGACGGCACCCAGCGAACACTCACGGCGGCCGGCATGTTCAGCCTGATCCTTCCGGCGTACGCCGAGAAGTACGGCGTCGACGAGGACGAGATCCGCTACTCGGTCGCCACGATCGCCGAGAAGAACCACTTCAACGGGGCCCGCAATCCGTTGGCCCAGTTCCGCCGGGAGACCAGCGCCGAGCAGATCTGTCAGATGGCCGCGGTCGCCGGACGCCTCTCGGTGTTCGACTGCGCAGGCGTCGCCGATGGTGCCGCCGCGGTGATCATGTGTCGGGCCGAGGACGCCCACAAGTACACCGACAATGCCCTCTACGTGAAGGCGCTGTCGTTTGTGGCCGGCACCGGTGCCGGTTCGCTCGACCCCGACTACGACTACACGACCTTGCCCGAGTGCAAGTGGTCGGCCGACGACGCCTACGCCCAGGCCGGCGTCACGTCACCGCGTGACGAGATCGCCGTCGCCGAAGTCCACGACTGCTTCACGCCGACCGAACTCGTATTGATGGAGGACCTCGGGTTCTCCGACCCCGGCCAGGCCTGGCGAGATGTGCTCGACGGTGCGTTCCGTCTCGACGGCCGCCTGCCGGTCAACAGCGACGGTGGCCTGAAGGCATTCGGTCATCCGGTCGGAGCATCGGGGCTGCGCATGCTCTACGAGATCTGGCTCCAGCTGCGCGGTGAAGCGCCCGAGGAGCGGCGTATCGCCGACCACGGTCGCAAGCTCGGGTTGGTGCACAACCTCGGTGGGTATCCCGGGGAGATGGTGAGTTTCGTCGGGATCTACGGCACCGAGCTCGGCTGACGGATTCCGGCACGGCTCGCCCGCCGTGGCCGACCGATACGGACTTCGGTCCCCGGCGTCCAGTGCACGACCGGGTCACCGGTCGGCTCGGGAAGCCCGGCAGCGTCGAGGAGTTCGTCGTCGAGTTCGAGGAGTTCGCCGCGAAAGAGGGGCCAGCGTCCGTGATCGACGGGGGCATAGACGGTGAACGCTCGCGCCGCGTCCATGCTCGGAAAGCGGGAATAGAGCCCCCAGCGTGACGTGAGGAAGCGTTCGAAGTCCGAGACGTCGCCGTCGGCGATGCGTGTCCCGATACGGACGACACTGTGATGGGACGGCAGTGCCCCGTCGGTCGTGCGGCGGCGGGGCCACCGGCGGGTGGAGTCGTAACGCCACACGCCGTCGGTCGCCCGGCGCCCGGGGTCAATCGACATATCGGCCCAGAAGTAGGGAAGCCCGTACGCGGCGCGTGCCGTTAGCGAGGCAAGCAACCCACCCGCTTCGAGCGAACAGAACCAGACTCCCGGCGTGCCATCGGGCCCCCGGACGTAGGTGCGCACGTTGGTTTCGGGAAACGTGCCGACGAACGGCAGCCGCAGCCCACCGGGCGTGCCGACCACCATCTCGAAGGGAACGAGGGCGACCCACGCCCGTTGGATCCCGTCGGCGTCAGGCCAGGTGTCGATCGTGAGGTCGTCGGGGAGGAGTGCTTGGACGACCTCGGGCGCGAAGGGATAGTGGATGAAGAGGAGGTCGCGCCACCACATGCGCATGACCTCGAAGCGGACCCGTTCGTGGGGGAGCGGCGGGTACGGATCGGACATGGCCGGAGTTTCCCAGGTAGGGCCGGGTAACGACATCGCGGGCGGGAAACCTGCGGTCGCTCATCTGACGACCGGTGCGAACCCGCTCTACGATCCGCCCATGCCTCGTCGCCCGCTTCACGGAATCCGCATCGTCGACCTCACCCTCGAGCGAGGCGAACTCACCGGGCGCCTCCTCGCCGACCTCGGTGCCGAGGTGCTGCGGGTCGAGCCCCCGGGCGGATCACCAGCCCGGTCGATGCTGCCGCTCGTCGGCGACCAGTCCCTCTTCTTCACGTTCCGCAACGCTGGGAAGAAGGGTGTCGAACTCGATCTCAGAAACGACCCGGATCGCGAACGCCTGCACGAATTGCTGGCCTGCAGTGATGTCGTGATCGATTCCGCCGAGCCCGGCTCGTGGGCCGACAGCGGTCTCGATGCCGACGACCTCGCCCGCCGCCATCCTCATCTGATCGTCTGCTCGATCACCGCCTACGGACGAACCGGCCCCTACGCAGGCCGCGACGTGCCGTGCGCCGTGATCGACGCCACCGCCGGCATGGCCTTCAAGGCGGGGGTGCCCGAACGCGAACCCCTGCTGCCACCCGGCAACATCGCCGACGACACCGCATCGATGCACGCCGTCTTCGCCATCGAGTGTGCGCTGATCCAGCAACACGCCACCGGCGCCGGGCAGGTCATCGATCTGTCGGTGAATGAAGCAGCCGCCCAGATCGCCGACTGGTCGCTGTCGAACTGGACCCGGTCGCTCGATGCAGGCATGCCGAGCCTCGACAGCCGCATCGGTCCGGGGCCCGTCTACACGATCCTGCCGTGCAAGGACGGGTACGTCCGGCTCGTGATCATCGCCGAACGCCACTGGAAGGCGATGCGGGCCTGGCTCGGCGAGCCGGACTATCTGCAAGACCCTGAGTACGAGACGTTCATGGGTCGTTTCGGCATCGCCGACGCCGTGCTCAACCCCCTCTACACCGAGCTGTTCTCGACGATGACGATGCTCGAGGTGGCCGAGGAATGTCAGAACCGCGGCATCGTCTGCACGCCGATCCTCAAGCCCGACGATGTGCTGGTGAACCCGCACTTTGAGGCTCGGGGCAGCTTCGACCATGTCGAGACCGATGGCGGCACGATGATGCTGGCGTCCGGTTTCTTCGAGATCGATGGCGAACGCGTCGGTCCGGTCGGCCCGCCCCCCGTAATCGGTGAGCACACCGACGAGGTGTTTGCCGCGCTCGGTGAACCGCGCCCGGCACCCGCCGCGCCGCTCACCGGTGACGACGCTCCGCTCTCCGGGATCCGGGTCATGGACTTCGGTCATGGCGGGGTCGGGGTCGAGTGTGGTCGCATGCTCGCCGAGTACGGGGCCGACGTCGTGAAGATCGAGTCACGGACGTATCCCGACTTCATCCGCACGGTGCTCGGGGGTGAGATGTCGCCGTCGTTCGCATCGTCGAGTCGGAGCAAGCGGAGCCTCGGTGTCGACGCCAAGCACCCCGAGGGTCGCGCCCTGCTCAAGCGCATGGCCGCCGTCAGCGACATCGCCATCGAGAACAACTCGACTGGGATCATGGAGCAGATGGGCATCGGCTACGGCGACCTGTCGGCGGAGAACAACGGTCTGGTGATGATGTCGAGCCAGTTGATGGGCAGCCGGGGACCGTGGGCAGCCTGGTCGGGCTACGGCCCAAACACGCAGGTCACCGGCGGCATGACGCACCTGTGGAATTACGAGGCGACTCCTGAGCCGGCCGGATCGATGTCGATCTTCCCGGACCACTTCGCCGGACGAACCGGTGCGGTCACCGCCCTCGCCGGTGTGCTCGGCCGTCGCCTCCACGGCGATTCTGGGTTCCATGTCGAGGTGTGTCAGGTCGAGCAGGTCGTGAACGTGATGGCCGATCTGCTGGCGAAGGAGTCTCTTGAACCGGGCTCGGTCCAGCCACGGGGAAACCATTCCGATCGCGGCACGCCCTGGGGACTCTTCCCGTGCAAGGACGACGATTCGTGGGTCGTAATCTGCACCCGCACCGACGCTGAGTGGCGGGCCTTCGCCGAGGTGATGGGCTCGCCCGAGTGGGCGATGACCGACGAGTTCGCCGTGCTTGCCGGCCGACAAGCTCGCGAGGGCGAAATCGACGCGCTCATCGAGGCCTGGACACGGCAGCACACCGTCGCCGAGGTCGTCGAGGCCTGTCTCGCGCGCAGGGTGCCGGCGGGGCCGATGCACAACTCCGCCGGACAGTACGGCGACCCGCACTACCGGGCCCGTGGCTTCATCGTCGAACTCGACCAACCACCGATCGGCGGCATGACCTTCGAGGGGCCCGGGTTCCATGCGACCGGCATGCCGGTTGCGGATATCCGGCCCGCACCGGGACTCGGTGCCCACACCCGTGACGTGTGCGCCGAACTCGGACTCGATGATGCCGAGATCGATTCGCTGCTCGCCTCCGGTGCGATTGAACTCGATGTCGCCAGTGGAGCATGAGTGCGTCCGTTCCTGGTCGTCTTCGCCGTTCTTGCTGCGGCGTGTGGCGCCGACGGGCACGGTGACGAGACGACCCCGGCCGTGACCGACCCTGGGGTCCTCGAAGTCGGCATCGGCGACGTCGTCAGGTACGGCGACTCGCCGCAGCAATTCGGGAGCCTTCAACTCCCCAAAAAGGCAAGCGAGGGTCCGTTCCCGGTGATCGCCTTCATCCATGGCGGGTTCTGGCGCAGCACGTACGACAGCAGCCTGTCCGAACCACAGGCTGCCGACGCCCGCTCGAAGGGGTACGCCACCTGGAATATCGAGTATCGGCGGGTCGGTCACGAGGGCGGTGGCTATCCGGGAACGCTGGATGACATCGCCACGGCGATCGATGCCCTCGCCCGTATCGATGCTCCCCTCGATCTCGACCGGGTGTTCGTCGTCGGGCACTCCGCCGGTGGACATCTCGCGCTCTGGGTCGGTCAGCGTGATGACCCTGTCGTCGTTCCGCAGCTCGTGGTGGGTCAGGCCCCCGTCGCCGACCTGGCCAGCTCGCTCGACCTCGGCCGTGGTGCGGTTGAGGGGTTCATGGGCGGCACTCCCGAGCAGATTCCCGAGGCGTACGACGACGCCGATCCCGCCCGGCGGCTCCCGGTGAAGGTCCCTCAGTTGATCGTGCACGGCCTGCGCGACGACGACGTGCCGTTCGAGGGGGTGGCGCCCTACATCGCCGCGGCCGGCGACGGCATCGACACCTTGATCTTCGAGGATGAAGGCCACTACGACGTCATCGATCCGGCGGCGCCTTCCTGGGAAGCGACGCTCGCGTATCTCGCCGGCATCTAGGCTGCGCCGGACTTCATCCGGCCCGCGAAGGGGGTGTCCCGTGTCCAACCTCGCTGACGTCATCACGCATCAGCACATCTTCGACTTCGCCACTGACGGCGTCGTCTGTCTTCGACAGGTCATCAACCCGGATTGGATCGAGGCGCTCACGGCGGGCCTTGCGCGCAACGTCGCCGATCCGTCGCCTCGAGGTCGAGTGTGGAACACCGACGAGCACGGCCGGGTCACGTTCTACGACTCCCAGGTCTGGCAGGAGATTCCGGAATACCGGGACTTCGTCGAGAACTCGCCGATGGCGGAGCTCGCCGGTCGGGTGATGAACGTCGAGGCAGTGAACTTCTTCTTCGACGCCATCTTCACTCGCAGCACCGGGAGCCAGTTCCGCACGCCGTTCCACCAGGACGAGCCCTACTGGTCGGTCGAGGGGTTCGACACCTGCTCGGCGTGGATGCCGCTCGTGCCGGTCGCGAAGCGCAGCGCCCTCGAGTTCGTGAAGGGCTCCCACGCCTGGGACGTGCGCTACGCCCAGACCAACTTCGGGGCGCTCACCGGTGACGAACGCGACCAGGTCGTCTACGACCAGGTCGAGGACAACCTCGAGCCGTTTCCCGACATCGAAGGCAACCGGGAGCAGTACGAGATCCTGAGCTGGGACATGGAGCCCGGCGATGTGGCGATCTTCAACGCTCGGATGATCCATGGCGGATCGGGCCTGTTGCATCCGGATCGAGACCTCAAGGTGTTCAACACCCAATGGCTCGGCGACGATGTCCGGGTCCTGTTCCGGCCGGAGGGCATGGACCCCGACCATTCCCAGGTGATGACCGAGCACGGTCTCGCCCCGGGCGATCGGGTCGGGGGTCCCCTGTATCCCGAACTCTGGCGTCGGGAACCGGTTGCCGTCTGACCGTCGCCGGTCGGTTCAGCCCGCCTCGCTGTGGGTGACGGGCAGCTCGCCCATCCACTCGCGAAGGGTGTTCTTCAGCTTGGTCTGCTGGATGAAGAGGTCTTGCTCGGCGGGATTGTCACCGGCGGCCTGCGGGGCCTTCAGATAGAAGCTCAACCACTCCTGCACACCCGACTCACCGGCCCGGTGGGCGAGGTCCATGAACAGCGCGAGGTCGAGCACGATCGGTGCCGCCAGGATCGAGTCGCGGCATAGGAAGTCGATCTTGATCTGCATGGGGTATCCCATCCAGCCGAAGATGTCGACGGCGTCCCAGCCTTCCTTGTTGTCGCCGCGGGGCGGGTAGTAGTTGATGCGCACGACATGGTCGACGTTGCCGTAGAGCTCGGGGTACACCTCGGGCTCGAGAATCTTGTGGAGTACGCCGAGCTTCGACTCTTCCTTGGTTTTGAAGTTCTCGGGAGCGTCGAGCACTTCGCCGTCGCGGTTGCCGAGGATGTTGGTCGAGTACCAGCCGCGTAGGCCGAGCATGCGGGCCTTGAGGCCGGGGGCGAGCAGCGTCTTCATGAGGGTCTGACCCGTCTTGAAGTCCTTGCCAGCGATCGGGACCCCGCGGGTGTGCGAGAGCTCCTGCATGCAGGGCAGGTCGGTCGAGAGGTTCGGCGCGCCGTTGGCGAAGGGCACGTCGCTCTGAAGGGCGGCGTACACGTAGATCTGTGAGGGCGAGATGTTGTCGTCGTTGTCCTTGAGGCCCTGCTCGAACGCGGCGACGGTCTCGTGCACAGCTGACGGCTCCTGGAAGGCCTCCGTCGAACCGCACCAGACCATGACGAGGCGGTCGCACCCGTTCTCGACCTTGAAGTTCTCGATGTCGGCCATGAGCGCCATGGCCTGATCCCACTTGTTGGTCTCGGACTTGACACGGGTGCCTTCGAGACGGCTCACCCACTTCTGGTCGAAGACGGCGTCCATGGCGACGACACCCTCGAGTTCCTGGGCGATGGGGGAGAGATCCTTTTCCTCGAGCACGCCGCAGGTGCGGGCGGCCTCGAGGGCGTTGGCAGAGATCGGATCCCAGCCGCCGAAGACGATGTCGTCGAGTGAGGCGAGGGGAGCGAAGTCTTTGATGAGGGGGTTGCGGCCCTCTTCGCGGGTACCGAGACGGATGTGGGCCATCTGGGAGACCGAGCCGAGTGGGGCGACACCGGTCTGGCGGGCGGACAGGACGCCGGCGATGAAGGTCGAGGCGACGGCACCGAGTCCGGGCGTCAGCACACCGAGTTTGCCGGTTGCGGGGGCGATGTTTTTGGTCATGGGCAACACCATAAGGAATCATCAACAAGAATCTGATGTAGTGAAGCAACTCTGAACTATTCTGCACGGGTGACTCCTGCGCTCCCGGACCTCTCCATTCGCCAACTCGACTATCTCGTGGCCGTGTCCACCGAACCGTCCTGGGCCGATGCCGCAGCCCGGATCGGCGTGTCGCCGTCTGCGCTCTCGCAGGGATTGAGCGAACTCGAGCGCCGTATCGGTGTACCGCTGTTCGATCGGGAGGGTCGCCGACGCACGTTGCGCCCGACCGCCGAACCGGTGCTCGCCCACGCCCGACAGGTCATCGCCCTCACCAGCGATCTCGCCGACTGGGCGGAGCGCACCCGAACCGGTCGGGCCGGCGAGTTGCGGGTCGGCATGATCGACGCTGCTGCCGTCGGGCACTTCACTGACGTGCTCCGCCAGTTCCGCGACGATCACCCTGAGCTTCACCTCACGTTGCAGGTCGCGCCGTCCGGCGAACTACTCGACGAGATCGAATCGGGCGACCTCGACCTCGCGGTCGTCGTCGGGGGGCACACCCGACGAGGGGTCCACACCGAGTCGCTGATGAACGAGCCGCTCGCCGTCTTCACCCCAACGCGAGGTCTGCCCCGTGACGTCGCGGCATGGGGGCCATGGGTGTTGTTCGCCCAGGGTTCCCACACTCGCGCGATCGCCGAAGAAGCCCTGCAGCGTCTCGGCGCGCCGACCTCGATCGTGGCGGAATCGAACCAGCCCGAAGTGCTCCGCACGATGGTCGAACTCGGGGTGGGCTCGACCGTGCTGCCGGTCGTCCAAGCCGGACCGGACTTCGGCCCGGGACGAGTGATCGCCGAACGAACCCTCGTCCTCGCCCGCCGCGACGCCGCCGCCGTCGACCCGGCAGCCGAAATGCTCGCCGTCGCGCTCCGGAACTAAGGTCCCCGCCAGATCCCCGGAACGGAGAAATGACATGAGCAACGCTGCCGCCGCCTACGAGGCGATCAACGCCCGTGTAGGCCACGACGAGGCCACCGGCGACTGGTTCCAGATCACCCAGGAGCAGATCAACGCCTTCGCCGACTGCACCCACGATCACCAGTTCATCCATACCGATCCGGAGCGGGCGACCCCGGTCTTCGGCGGCACGATCGCCCACGGTTTCCTCACCCTCTCGATGCTGGTGAAGCTCACCGCCTCGATCCCCAACGAGATCCCGCTCGAGGGCATCCAGATGGGCATCAACTACGGCTTCGAGAAGGTCCGCTTCATCAACCCGGTCCTGTCGGGCAAGCGCATCCGGGCCTCAGCCGTCACCTCGGCCGTCGAACTCAAGGGCACCGCCGTCAACTCCACCCGCACGATCACGGTCGAGATCGAGGGCGAGGGCAAGCCGGCCCTCGTCGCCGATTGGATCGGCCGCACCGTCTACGACTCCTGAGGACGCCATGAACGACTACCCAATCGTTGCCGGTTCGGCGCTGTTCACCCTCGTCGACCCGAGCAAGGGTCACGAGGTCGCCTACAACCGCTGGTACGAGCGCGACCACTTCTACGCCGGATGCATGATCGGCCCGTGGCTGTTCGCCGGCAAGCGGTGGGTCGCCACCCGAGCGATGAAGGATCTCCGCTTTCCCGAGGGTGACACCCCGGTCGCCAGCCCCCACGACAAGGGTTCCTACCTTGCGACCTACTGGGTGCTCGAGGACAAGCACAAGGAGCACTTCGACTGGGCCGGCAATCAGGTCGTCGACCTCTATATGAACAATCGAGGGTTCATGGAGCGCCAGCACGCCCACACGGTGTTGCTCTCCAACCCCGAGCACGCCTATCGAGACGACGATCCGGTTCCGATCGAACTCGCCTTCGACCACCACTACCAAGGCCTTGCCGTCGTGGCGATCGATCCCGCCGAAGAGGTGAGCGACGAAGAATTGGGCGCTCACCTCGACGAAACGGCGCTCCCGGCACTCCTCGCGAACTCGCCGATCGCCAGCATGGTGTCGTGGCGCTACATCCAGATGGGCGAAGGCACCGAGCAGGCCCCGATGGATCTCGGCATGCCGCCGGGCCCTCCGGAACGACGTCTGCAGATGTTCTTCCTCGAGGACACTCCGGACGCCGTCTGGGACCGCTTCCGGACCTATGCCGCCGACCTCGCTGCTTCGGGCAAGGGCGTGGTGAGCTTCGCCGCGCCGTTCCTGCCGACCATCGTCGGCACCGACACCTACACCGATCAGCTCTGGTGAAACGTCGGCTTGCGACCGCCGTCATGATGACGGTGGTCCTCGCTGCTGCGTGCGGCGACAACGCGGCTGCACCACCGCTCGTCACCACGACCGTCGCAAACGGCGCCGTGCCGGCCCCGACCACTCCGGGCGCAGATGTGCTTGCGCCCGCAGCGATCACGCAGGTCGACTGCCCGCCAGCGATCGCTACCGACACCATCGCTTGCGGTATCGCCGAGGTTGCGCTCGATCCGACCGCCGGATCCGACACCACGGCATCGATCTCGATCGCGACCATGGCGGGCTACGACGTCGGCTTCCGCACGCCGGTCGCCGTTCTCCAAGGTGGCCCGGGTGGGGCCAGCTCGGATCTCGCCGGGTTTTTCCCGCAACAGCCGTTCACCCAAGTCTTCGTCGACCAGCGGGGTACCGGCTTCGCATCGGCCGATTTCGATTGCCCTGAATTCGACGGTGTGATCCCTGAGCTTGTCGAACGCGATGGCGAACGCAGCCGCGAACTCGCCGCCGATGCCCTCGACGCCTGCGCCGACCGGCTCGCTGGTGATCTCCTGCTCGACGCCACCACCACCCGGAACCATGCCTTCGACGTCGGCCAGGTGATGGCCGGCCTCGGCTATGACCGTTGGGTTGCGTACGGGGTGTCGTACGGCACCACCATCGGATTCGAGCTGCTTCGCCAGCCTCCGGCGGGACTCGTGGGCGCCGTCCTCGACGGCGTCTACCCACCCAATCTCAATGTCGACACGTCGGTCGCCGTCACGGCCCAACGGTCGATTGACGCGCTCGGTGCCGCCTGTGCCCACAGCACCCGGTGCACCGACCTCAATCCTGATGTGGCCCTCGGTCTCGACACGTTGATCGTCGAGCTCGATGCCTCCCCACGCATCGTCACCCTGAGCCCGAACGAAAGTGGCTTCGACCGCGAGGTCGACGTCCGTCTCGACGGCACCCGGCTCGCCGAGTTCGTGTTCCTGCTGCTCTACAACGAATCGCTGGCCCGCTACCTTCCGGCGACGTTGACTGGTATCGCCGACGGTGATCCCGATGCCGAACGGTGGCTCGCTCGGGTCGGTACCCGCACCTATACGGCGGCCTACAACGCCAATCGCGAAGGCACGTACTTCGCCGTGCAGTGTCACGACCGCCTGCCCTTCACCTCCGGCGGGTTCGTTGAACACGACGGTGGTTTCGGTGCGGCAGTGCCGGTCGAGCCGCTCCGCAACCTCTGCCCGGCGTGGGAGCAAGGCGAGGCCGCTGCGATCGTCGGCACGCCGGTCTCATCGGATCTGCCGACCTTGCTCCTGTCGGGCACCTTCGATCCGATCACGCCGTCGACCTTTGCCGACGCCGCCGCCGATCTCCTCCCCAACGCCACCACCGTCACCCAGGACGGTCGGGGCCATGGAATCTGGTTCGGCAACAGCTGCATCGCCGGCATCGTCCAGCAGTTCGTCGCCGATCCGCTCCGCACACTCGACACATCGTGCGCTGATGCCGGCGTGCCCGTCGATTGGGCGGCGCCCTGACCTCATGCAAGGCTGGGCAAATGGAGCTTGAGGGGAAGACCATTCTGATCTCGGGGGTCGGTCCCGGCCTCGGTGGTGCATGTGCGGCGGCGGCGCTGCGCGACGGCGCCAACGTGATCGCGACCGCTCGCAACCTGGATCGTCTGCAGGGGGCGGTTGCGGAACTCGATCCGGGCGGTGAGCGAACGCTCGCGATGACGGCCGACATCATGGACTCGGACGCGCTCGTTGCCGCCGTGTCCGCCGGTGTCGAGCGGTTCGGTGGCCTCGACGGCGTGGTCAATGTCGCCGCCTACGACGCCGTGATGGGCACCCTCCTCGACATGGACGCCGACACCTTTCGCCAGGTGCTCGAGGTCAATGTCTATGGCTCCACCAACCTGGTCCGGGCTGCCGTCCCGGCGCTCAAGACCAACGGCGGGGGAGCGGTCGTGCTGATTGGCTCGCAGTCGGCGATGAAGTCCAACCCGGTGCCCCAGGGGGTGTACGGGCCGTCGAAAGCGGCGCTGCTCGCCGTCGCCCGTGATCTGGCCAACGATCTCGGCCCGGACGGAATCCGCGTCAACACGGTCGTGCCGAGCTGGATGTGGGGGCCGAACGTGCAGATGTATTGCCAGTGGCAGGCGAGTGAGCGTGGGGTCGAGCCGGAGGACATCAAGAACGAGCTGGCGAGCGCCAACGCCCTTCGAGCGATGGCGGCCGATACCGACGTCGCCGAATCGGTGATGTTCTTCCTCTCCGATCGCAGCTCGATGATCACCGGACAGCGCCTGTTGGTGAACGCCGGCGAGTACTTCGACACGTGACGGTCCCCGCCCTCCCGGCGGCCTCACTGGTGGTGATCGACGATCGGCCCGATCTCCACGTGTTGCTCGGCCGCCGGCGACCCGGTGCGTTCGTCGGCGACATGATCGTCTACCCGGGTGGCGCCGTTGATGACGACGACTGGCGACTCGGTCCCGCGCTCGTGCCTGGCGCCACGGCCCCCGGACTCTCCGCTGCCGATGCGGCGGCGTATCTCCACGCAGCGATCCGCGAGACGCGCGAAGAGGTCGGTCTGTTCCCCGACCCGAACGAGGTGCACGACGGTGCTGCGTTCGCTGCGGTGGGCCACTGGACGACCCCCGAGGAGGTGCCGCGTCGCTACGACACGCGGTTCTTTCTCGCTCGCCACCCCGGCGGCGAGGCGCGGGTCGCCGATGATGAGCTCGTCGAGGTGTGGTGGGAGCGGCCGGCCGACACGCTCGCTCGGCTCGAAGCCGGTGAGCTCGACGCCATCACGCCGACGATCTCGTTCCTCACGTCATTGTCGCGATATCGACATGTAGCCGACGCCTTCGCCGGAACCGAACTCGGTCATCGGCATGCGTTTGCCTGGGGAATCACCACATTTTGAGCCGACGTCAGCCCTTCGTTGCTGTCTCGTGTCGATTTGTTTACATCTGGATCTGACATCGTTGCGTTGCTGCACTAAGCTCCCTGACGGGTTCGGTGTCATACGGATGCAGGGCCGTTCTGACACCAGCTCGGGGGCTTCCGGCCCCCGATCCCCCTCCAGGGAAACTGGGGCCCGGTCGACGGCGATCGCCGGCCGGGCCCAAGCCCGGAACACTCGGTGTCGACAGCGTGGGGAACCGAGCCTCGCTGTAGTACAACTCCGCTTGTGAACGATCTCGCCCGCCGCCTGCTCGCCGAATTCCTCGGCACTGCCTTCCTTCTCGTCGGCGTCATCGGTTCGGGCATCATGGCCGAACGCCTCACCGACGATGTCGGGCTGCAGTTGCTCGCCAACGCAGCGGCCACCGTCGGCGTGCTCTACGCCGTCATCCTGATGTTCGGCGAGGTCTCCGGGGCGCATCTCAACCCGGCGGTCACACTCGCCGACATCTTGCTGCAGAAGCGGCCGTGGGTCGACCTCGGTCCGTATGTCGCAGCCCAACTGGCCGGCGGCGCCGTCGGCGTGATGGCCGCCAACCTCATGTTCGACCTCGACCCGATCAACCTCAGCGACAAGGTCCGCGACGGTGGCGGCCAGTACCTCGGCGAACTCATCGCCACGTTCGGCCTGATGATGCTGATCTTCGCCTTGGTGCGCACCGGCCGGAGCCAACTCGTTGCGTCGGCGGTCGCCGCCTACATCGGTGGCGCATACTGGTTCACCTCGTCGACATCGTTCGCCAACCCGGCCGTGTCGGTCACTCGGACACTGTCGGACACCTTCGCCGGTATCGATCCCGATTCGGTGCCGATGTTCATCGTGATGCAGTTCGCCGGCGCCTTGCTCGCCGTCGCCGCCATCCGAGCGCTCTATCCCGACGACGCCGAGACCGGGGTTTCCTGATGCCCGAGTTCGTTGTCGTTCGCCACGGGCGGCCGTTGACCGAACGGCTCGAATCGGGGATCGCCGACCCGTCCCTTGACGAGTTCGGTCGCTGGCAGGCCGAGCGAGTCTGCGCCTGGCTGGCCCACGAGCCGGTCGACGCCGTCGTGGCGAGCCCAAAGGCCCGCGCCATTGAGACCGTTCAGCCACTCGTCGATCAGCTCGACGTACCGCTCACGATCGTTGCCGATCTCGACGAGATCGATCGCTTCTCGTCGGTCTACGTCCCCACCGACATGTGGGCGACCGAGGGCCTCGACATCCTGGAGGCGTTGGGAGAGAAGCGTTACGCCGACATCGGATACGACCCGCCCGACGTGTTCCGCGAACGGATCACGAACGTCTGGCGTGAACTCGTCGCCGACCCGCCAGGCGAACACGTCGTCATTGGCTGCCATGGCGGCACGATCCGCGAGATCATCCGGGCCACCTTCGGGGAGATGCCGGCGTCATTTCATGCCCAACTGGAGTACGCCTCGATCTGTCGCTTCACCGTGACCGACGGGCGGGTGTCGCTCACCACCCTCAACGAGACCGGCCACTTCGACGCCACCCGTGACTCGATTCGGGGTGCGATGAACACCGCCTCTACGATCAACCCATGAGTTCGATGCTTCCCTTCGCAGCGTTCGACGCCGACAACCACTATTACGAGGCCGAAGACGCGTTCACCCGCCACGTCGATCCCAAGATGCACAAGCGATGCATGCAATGGGCGCAGATCGACGGACGCCAACGACTCCTGGTCGGCGGCAAGGTCAACCGCTTCATCCCCAACCCGACCTTTGATCCCGTGGCCCGCCCTGGCTGCCTCGACGACTACTTCCGCGGCAAGGTCGCCAAGTCCGACATGCGTGAGGCGTTCGGTGAACTCGTCCCGATCCCCGACGAGTACCGCGACCGCGACGCCCGAATCGCGGTGATGGATCAGCAGGGGCTTGAGGCCTGCTTCATGTTCCCCACGCTCGGCGTCGGCATGGAGTCAGCGCTCGAGGGCGACGTCGAGGCGACCCTCACCGCCTTCGACGGCTTCAACAAGTGGCTCGACGAGGATTGGGGCTTCGCCTACCAGAACCGGATCATCACGGCCGGCTACATCACGCTCGCCGATCCTGACTACGCGCTCGACCAGCTCGACTGGATGATCGAACGCGACGTGCGCGTCGTGAACATGCGGCCCTCTTCGGTGCTCGGACGAGACGGACGACGTCGCTCGCTCGGCGATCCGATGTTCGCGCCGTTCTGGAAGAAGATGAACGACCACGGCATCACGCTCGCGATGCACAGCGGCGACGCCGGCTACTCGTTCCTCGCCGACTACTGGGGCGTCAACGCCGAGTTCGAGGCCTTCCGCCAGAACGCCTTCAAGACCCTGCTGACCCACTCGCCGATCAGTGATGCGCTGGCATCGCTCATCGCCGAAGGTGTGCTCAGCGAGCATCGCAACCTGCGGGTCTGCACCATCGAGACCGGTTCGGAGTGGGTGCAGCCGCTGCTCAAGAAGTTCGAGAAGACGTACAAGATGCAGCGTCACGCCTTTGCCGAGGATCCGATCGAGGTCTTCGCCCGTCAGGTGTGGGTGTCGCCCTACTACGAGGACGACCTTCACGATCTCAAGGCCAAGGTCGGCGCCGACCACATGTTGTTCGGCTCGGACTGGCCGCATGCCGAAGGTCTTCGCAACCCGGTCGACTTCGTCGCCGACCTCGACGGTTTCGACTCCGCCGAGGTCGAGCAGATCATGCGAACCAACGGGCTCGCCCTGGCCGCTCGGGCGGTCTGATCTCGTAGGGTCTGCGGCGATGCTGCCGTTCACCCTCGACACTCTCCGTCTCTCGCTTCACATCCTCGCCGTCTGTATCTGGATCGGCGGCCAGCTCGTGGTCGCTGCTGCGGTGCCGGTCCTGCGCGAGGTGGGATCCGACGCGCCCCGCCTCGTGGCACGGCGCTTCGGTCAGGTGGCGTGGCCGGCGTTCGGCCTGGCCGTCCTCACCGGCATCTGGAGCATCCTGACGCTGCCGAGCGGGCAGTCGTTCGAGTACAACGTCACGCTCGGGGTGAAGCTCCTGCTCGTTGTGGGCTCCGGCGTGGCAGCGTTCGTCCATCAGCAGACGTCATCGCCCACGCTGCGCGGCGCTACTGGGGGGCTGGGGCTCATGTCGGGCCTCGGCGCTCTGGTGCTCGGCGTGATGCTGTGATCAGCGATCCGGTCATGGGCGACGACGGGGTCGTTCGTTGCGGCTGGGCCGGCACGGCCTCCGACTACAACGAGTACCACGACCACGAGTGGGGCCGGCCGGTGGTCGACGATGTGCGGCTCTTCGAGAAGCTCTGCCTCGAGGGGTTCCAGTCCGGCCTCGCCTGGATCACGATCCTGCGCAAGCGAGAGAACTTTCGGGCCGCCTTCGACGGCTTCGACTTCCGTGTCGTGGCGAACTACGACGACGACGATGTCGCCCGTCTTCTCGATGACGCCGGCATCGTGCGCCACCAGGGGAAGATCCGGTCGACGATCAACAACGCAAAGCGTGCGGTGACGTTGGTCGAGGCCGAGGGGTCACTCGCTCGCTATGTCTGGAGCTGGGAACCGAGCGAGCGAGAAGGCGACGTTGACGGGGAGTTCACGGTTCCCGCCACCACGCCCACGTCGACCGCGCTCGCCAAGGACCTGAGGAAGCGTGGCTGGACCTTCGTCGGTCCGACCACCGTCTATGCGTTCATGCAGGCGATGGGGTTGGTGAACGATCATGTCCCGGGGTGCGAATGCCGTGCGGTGTGCGAGGCCGAACGGGCTGCGCTCGTACGGCCGACACTCGGGGATTGATGGTCGAATCGCGGGAGTGCCCTTCGTCAGCTCTGATGGGGGGTGGTCGTCGAGGCGCTCCGCAGCAGGACATACCCGCCTGCTGCGACGACAGCGACGGCGGCCGCCAGCAAGGCGAAGACGAAGAACTGGCCCTGGGCGGCGTAAACCGGTGCCGCGACCAGCGCGGCGATGCCAGCGCTGACCTGACCAGCAGCCGCAGCGACACCGAAACCGAGGGCTCGCTCGTGTTCCTCAGTCGCGCGGGCCATCGCCGCTTGGGTCGCCGGCAAGGCGACGGCGTTGAACGTCGCCTCGACCATCGCAAAGGACATCAGGACCCCTGGCGTCTCGAGTGCGCCATAGAGCACGGTCACGCCGATGACGCCGAGGATCGCGAGCGGCAGGGTGCGCAGTGGTCCATGCCGATCGGCGAGCTTGCCCCCGAACGGTGCCAGCAAGATGAACGGCACGCCGTACAGGCTGAGCGTGAGGCCGGTGAAAAGGGTGGAGGCGCCCCGGTCGTCCATCAGGATCGCCCAGATGGCGTCATACAACCCGACCGGCATCACGAGGGCGGCGGTGAGGATGATCGCAGCGAGGGTGGGCCGGCGGCGGAACATGGTGGTTCGGCTCGTGGGACCGCTCGGCGGCACCGGCATGGCCGCCGTCGGAGCGATGCGAGCCAGGCCAGGAGCGAGCGCCAGCAACAGCACACCGGTCACGAAGAACGGCGTGTCGTTGTTGCCGAACTCGGCGACAACCGCCCCGAGCCCGGGTCCGATCAGGAAGCCGGCGGTGCGCACCCCGATCAGCTTGCCGAGCAGTTCGCCGGCGCGATCCGGATCTCGGGTTGTGACCAAGGCCTGCGCTGCCGGGTCGAACGCGCCGAGCGCAGCACCGCTGATCGCTCGGGCAGCCACCAACTGCCAGACGTCATCGCCGAGCGCAAAGCCGACGGCACCGAGTGAACCGACCACCATGGCGCCGACCATCAGTTCGCGGCCCTTGCCGCGATCGGCGAGCGGGGCCAGGCCGACCTGACCGAACACGGCGGCCAAGAGCCCGGCGGAACTGATCAGGCCGATGCTGGCCGTCGAGAGATTGTTCTCGTCCTGGACCTCGTGAAGGAGGGCGAAGACCATGCCGACGGATGCGGCCTGCACGAACAGCGAGATCGGGACGAAGCGGCTGATCGGCATCGGCCGCACGCTAGCGCTCCGGCGCGAACCGCTTGCGTCCGAAGACGCCGAGGGGGTCGAGACCAAGCGCCGGTAGCGTCGCACCCGTGACGGCGCCCGAGATCGAGCCCGCAGCCGAAGATCGGCCGATGGCCCCGACCGAGTGGTCGGTGCTGTTGTCGCTTTCGCTGATCTGGGGCGGCTCGTTCCTCTTCATGGCAATCGGACTCGAATCCTTCGAACCGGGACTCGTCACCTTGCTCCGAGTCGGGTTCGGTGCCCTGACGTTGCTCTTCATTCCTGCCGCCCGCCAGCCGGTGCCTCGCGCAGCGATGCCGAGGATTGCGCTGCTCGGCGTCACGTGGATGGCGTTCCCGCTCACCATGTTCCCGATCGCGCAGCAGTGGATCGACTCGTCGGTTGCCGGGATGCTCAACAGCGGTATGCCGTTGATGACCGTGCTGATCGCGTGGCTCGCATTCGGCACGCAAACCGGCCCGCGCCGACTGTTCGGTGTGCTCGTCGGACTCGTCGGCATCCTCGTCATCTCATTGCCCGAAGCCCAGGTTGCCGGAACGAATGCTGCCGGTGTGGTCCTCGTCTTGGTCGCCGTCTCGTCCTACGGCGTTGCCGTCAACCTCGCCGGCCCCCTCCAACGCGCGTACGGCAGCCTGCCGGTGATCAGCCGGGCCCTCGGCGTCGCCACGCTCATCTGCGTGCCGTTCGGCGTGGTCGACGGTTCGCAGTCATCGTTCTCGTGGGGTTCGCTCGCCGCATGTGCGGCGGTGGGGATCGGCGGTACGGGTATCGCCTACGCCTTCGCCGGCTGGCTCACCGGCCGAGTCGGCGCCGTGCGGATGTCGATCGTGACCTATGTGATCCCGCTCGTGTCGATCGTGCTCGGCGTGGTGTTCCGAGACGAGACCGTGAGTGCGTGGGCGATCGCCGGAACGATCATCGTGCTCACCGGGGCCTTCCTGAGCAGCCGAGTCGACTGATCGCTCGCGGCGGCACGGGTCAGATGCGCGTGTCGGGGCGCTGGTAGCTCGTCCCCGGGCCGGCATAGGCCAGGCCGTAGCCGGGCGGGAACCGCCACGCGAGCTCAGGCGGCCGGGCGATTGCCGTGCGCCACCATTCGATCAGGAGGTCCTCGTTCTCGTAGTCGAAGGGATCCTCGATGATCTGCTCGGTTTGACCGCCGCGTTCCGGTGGGTTGTCGGCAAGCCAGCGGGCTGTTCGGGCGACGGCCTCACGGGCGGGAACGACGTCGCGGTAGCCGAGTCGGGTGCGCAGCTTCGACGTGTCGTAGAGCCGATGATGCGAGGTCGGGCCTGCCAGCAACGGCCATGCCGGTTGGGCCAGGTCGGCGGGCATCGAGATGAGCTCCCACTCGTGGTCGAGCTCGGTGGCGCAGATCTCCACCACCTGCCGGATGGTCAGGCACTCGTCATCTGCGGCGTTGAAGATCTCGCCCTTAGCCTGCCCGGGTTGGTCGACGGCGAGCAGCAGGGCGTGAGCAAGATTTTCGGTGAAGCCGAAGGTGTTGAGCATGGCGCCGCCGTCGGGCAGCACGATGTGCGGCCGGTCGTCGAGGATGCGGCGCACCACCGACCACTCGCGAGGCGCGAGCTGCCGCGGTCCGTAGACCCACGGGTAGCGGAAGTGGGTCGCCTCGGGCTGATGCTCGAACAGTTGCCGCTCAGTGGCGGCGATGCGGTAGGACTTGCCGTCGTCGGCTTCGGTCGAGGTGGGTGCGTCCTCGGCCACCGGTGCGGGCAGCCCGGGNGGNGAGTGGCGCCACGGGTCGAAGTAGCCGCGATAGGCGGGNCCACCGCCGACCGACACGAAGTGCCCGACCTGCCCGCGCANCACCTCGGCGATCGTGCGGAGGCGGCCGTAGGTGACGATGGNGGCGTCCCACGCCTCGGAGCCGATCGTCGAGGCGAGCGCGTCGTGGTCGCGAACATCGGTGTGGATGTGGCGGTACCCGTCGACTTCGGGGAGCTCGTGACTGCCGGTGTGGCAGATCGTGATGTCATGGCCGCGCGCGGCGAGGCCGGCCACGATGGCCGGCCCCGTTGGTCCCGTCCCTCCGACGACGAGGGTCTTCACGCCGTCGCCGTGATGGTCACCGGGCGGAAGCGGTCACTCGGCCGAGACATCGGCGAACTGATCGCGCAGCACTCGCTTGAGCACCTTGCCCGTGGGGTTACGGGGGATCACGTCGACGAACTCGACCTTCTTGGGCTGCTTGAAACGGGCGAGTTTGCCGGACACGTGCTCGAGCACGGCGTCTTCGGTAACGGAGTCGTCGGCGCGGACCACGACGGCCAGCGGCGATTCGCCCCACTTCTCCGACGGGATGCCGATGACGGCGACCTCGTTCACGCCTTCCATACCGAAGATCGCGTTCTCGATCTCGGCCGGGTACACGTTCTCGCCGCCGGAGATGATCATGTCCTTGACGCGGTCCTGGATGTAGACGAAACCGTCGGCGTCCATCACGGCGACGTCGCCCGTGCGCAGCCATCCGTCGACGATCGATTCGGCAGTGGCGTCCTCGCGGTTGAGGTAGCCGACCATGATGTGGGGTCCCTTGACCAGCACTTCGCCGGGCTCGTCCGGTCCGCAGTCGTCGCCGGCTTCGTTGACCACGCGAACCCGGGTGAAGAAGAACTCCTTGCCGGTGGAGCCGGCGCGGTCGAGGGCGTCGTCGGGGGAGATCAGGCAGGCCGGGCCGCACGTCTCGGTCAGGCCGTACACCTGGTGGATCTCGATGCCCATCGCGGCATAGGTCTCGATCAAGCTGACGGGCACCGGCGCCGCACCCGACATGACCCAACGAAGCGACGAGGTGTCGTGCGCTTCCTTGTCGTAGGTGAGCAGCATGAACTGCAACATCGCCGGCACGGCGAGCGTGACGGTGATCTTCTCCTCGCCGAAGACCTCCCAGATCTTCACCGGATCGAACTCGCTCATGATCGTCGCCGTGCCGCCAAGGTTGATGATCGACAGCATCGGGTTGAGCGCACCGACGTGGAACAGCGGCAGGCAGATCAGATAGTTGTCGCCGTAGCGGGTGTCGGCGGTGACATTGGCGGTCAGGCAGCCCCACATGGAGGTGTTGTGGCTGTGCATTGCCCCCTTGGGCAGGCCGGTGGTGCCCGAGGTGTACATGATAAAGAGAAGGTCGTCGTCGCCGGCGGTGCTGACGATCGGCGCCGAGGACGAGGCGCCGATCATGTCCTCGTAGCCTTCGGCGAAGTCGGGGCGATCGGCGGCGTCGCCGACGTGGATCCAACGGGTGACCTTGGTGCCATCGGTGCCGCGCGACTGGAGTTCGGCCACCACCTCGTTGAACGCGGTGCCGAACACGAGCGTGGACGCGCCGGAGTCGGTGAGGATGAACGACAATTCGTCGGCGACGAGGCGCCAGTTGAGTGCGACGATCACGCCGCCGACCTTTGCGGCGCCGAAGAAGGTCTCGACGAACTCCGGACCGTTCATCAACAAGGTGGCGACCCGGTCGCCTTGTGCGAGCCCGCCGGCGACGAGGCCGTTGCCGACCTGGTTGCAGCGAGCGTCGAGTTCGACGTAGGTCTGGCGCCGACCACTGGTGATGTCGACGATGGCTTCGCTGTTGGGGTTCAGGAGGGCGCGCTTCGCTACCCACTGGCCGATGTTGTGTTCCATGCCGGGATGCTAGACCGAGGCGCATGGATCATGTCCTCCACGTGGAGATCGAGGGTCCGGTGGCGACGGTCTGGCTGAACCGGCCCGCGGTCCGCAATGCCCTCAACGCCGTGTTGATCGGCGGCCTACGAGAGGCGATGGCGTCGCTCGATGCCAACCCCGACGTCGCCGCCATCGTGCTAACGGGCGCCGACCCGGCGTTCTGTGCCGGGCTCGACCTGCACGATCTCGCCGGGGGCACGCTCGGCGGTGGTGGCTCGGCGCCGCCGATCCCGGCCGACATGGGCACACCGGTCATCGGCGCGGTCAACGGCGCTGCGGTCACCGGCGGACTCGAACTCGCGCTTGCCTGCGACCTTCTGATCGCCTCAGAACGGGCGGCGTTCGCCGACACCCACGCCCGTGTCGGGATCTTGCCGGGTTGGGGATTGTCGGTCGAGCTGCCTCGTGCGGTCGGGGTTCGGCGAGCCCGTCAGATGAGCTTCACCGGCAATTTTGTTGGCGCTCGTCAGGCGCTCGAGTGGGGGCTGCTCAACGAGGTCGTTCCTCACGAAGAACTCGTTGGCCGGGCACAAGCGCTCGCCGCCGACGTGGCGGGCATCGAGGCGGTCACGGTGTCGGCGATGAAACGGCTGTTTTGGGCAGCCGGCTCGGGGACACCGGCCGAGGGGCTCACCGTCGAGCGCGAAGTCAACCGCTCGTGGATCGAGCGCGGTGGCTTTGATCGCTCGGCTTTTGCCGACCGGCGGGCCGACATCGAGGCTCGGGGCCGAGACCAGATCGAGCTGGAGTGACCAACCTGACTTGTGGCAGTCAGACTGCCAAATTACGATGCGGTCATGTCCGGTGATGTTGCAATGCGGGCGCTCGGGGACAACTTCCCGACGCCGACCTTCGAGAATCCAGCCTGGGTGACCCCCACGCCGCTGGCGGAGGCCAAGGTCGCGATTGTGACCTCGGCGGCAATCCACACGACCGACGACGATCGCTTCTCCCAGGGCGACACGAGCTATCGGTTCGTCCCCCGCGAAGCACGCGATCTCGTGCTCGGTCACTGGAGTCCGAATTTCGACCGCACGGGATTCACCCTCGACCTCAACGTCGTCTACCCGATCGACCGGCTCGAGGAACTTGCCGAGCAGGGCGTGATCGGCTCGGTTGCCGATCGGCACGTCAGCTTCGCCGGCAACCAGCCGGACGATGTCGCCACGATCCGCATGGATTCTGGCCCGGCCGCGGCAGCGGCCCTGAAGGCCGACGGCGTCGACGTCGTGCTCCTCACCCCCGTTTGACCGCTCTGCACGCGCACCGTGAGTGTGCTCGCCCATGTCTTCGAAGCAGCCGGCATCGCCACCGTCACGCTGGCCTCGACCCTGTCGGTCGTCGAGCGGACCCAACCGCCTCGAGCGCTCTGGTGTGACTTCCCCCTCGGTCGTCCCCTCGGCAAGCCACAGGATCCCGAGTTCCAGCACGACGTGCTCGCCCGTGCGTTCGCCTTGCTCGACGCCGAATCTGGCCCGGTGCTCGCGCATCATCCCGAGGTCATCGAGGCCGATGAGACACCGATGAGTTGTCAGATCCCACCGTCCTTCGACGCCCAGGCATCGGCTGCCGTGCAAGAACTCCGAGGTCTCCGCAAGGCCTGGGAGCGCTCGTTCGCCAAGCGGGGTGCCACGCAAGTCGGGCGCTCCGTCGAGGTCGACGGCATCGAAGGTGCCATCGCTGCACTCGAGTCGATCGCCGCTGGCACCCCATGGAAAGACGCCGACATTCCGGGCAAGAACACGATCTCGCTCGTGCACGACATCCGCTCGTACTACGAGGAGGCAGCGATGGAACTCGTCGACGGGCCGCCACCCGCCGGCCGCGCCGCCGAGGCCTGGTTCTACGAGGTCACCGAGGCGGGGAAGGTCGTCATGGCCGCCCGTCAGGCGATCAAGGATGCCGAAGGACCCTTCCCGGTCTGGTTTTACATGGCGCCGGGGCACCGATGAGTTCGGGAGAACTCGCCAGCATCGACGGACGCCGCGCTCGTCGCGACCGCAACCGGGAGACGGTGGTCGACGCCATCTTGTCGCTGTACCAAGAAGGCAACGTCTCGCCATCGCTTGACGAGATCTCCGATCGCTCGGGCGTCTCGCATCGCAGTGTCTTTCGCTACTTCCAGGATCTCGAAGAGCTGTATCGCGTCGCCATCGAACGCCATCACGCGATGTTGGAGCCCTTCCTTCAGTTCAACGCTGAGCCCGCAGGCGATCGGGCGGGGCGAATCGAGCAGTTCGTCGACCACCGGTTCGACCTCTACGAGCGGGTGGCGCCGGTCGCTCGCGTCGGGCGAATGCACGCTCTGCGCAGCGACGTCTTGATGGACAACCTCACGCGCAACCGGTCGCGGCTCCGTCGCCAGGCCCGGGCCCATTTTCGCTCCGACCTCGACGCGCTTCCCACCGAAGAGGCCGACGCGCTCACCAACGCCATGACCATGATGGTGACCTTTGAGGCGATCGAGACACTGCGGTTCCACCAGCGACTCTCGAAGTCGGCGACACGAGCGGCATTGGTGGCTGCCCTGTCGCGCCTGCTCGCGCCGGAGACATCGTGACCGAGCACGTCGTCAAGGCCGGCTATTCGTCTGCGCCGCCTGAGGTTGTGTGGTCGGTGCTCGGCGACTATTTCCAGCTGCACACCTGGGCGTCGGCCATCAACCACTGCAGTGCCATGACCGCTGCGCCGGCCGGGCCCGACGCTCGCCGTCGGGTCGTCGTGGGATCCAACGTCCTGCTTGAGGAGGTCGTTGAGTGGGCACCGAATGAGGTGATGGCCTACGAGATCCTCGGTCTCCCCAAGGCGCTGCGCAGCGTGCAGAACCGATGGGTGCTGGCGGCCCACGGTGCTGGCACCTCGATCGAACTCACCGCCAGCATCGAACCCGGCCCTCGACCGCCGATGAAGCTTGCCGCCAAAGCCGCCGCTCGGCTGATCGGGCGAACCAACTCGTCGCTCGTCAACGACCTCGTCGCCCGCTCCGAGAAGGAAAGCTCATGAGCCGTCCCGACCTGATCATCATCCTCACCGACGAAGAGCGTGCCGCTCCGAGCTACGAGAACCACGAGATTCGGGCCTGGCGCAACGAGCACCTGCCCGCCCGTGCCTGGTTCGCCGACAACGGTGTGAGCTTCGAGCGGCACTATGTCGCCTCGACCGCGTGCGTGCCGAGTCGCCCGTCGCTGCTCACCGGCCAGTACCCCGAAGTGCACGGAGTCACCCAGACCGACGGTCTCGGCAAACTCCACGACGACACCCGCATGCGGTGGCTGCGCCCGGGTGAGGTCCCCACGATCGGCAACTGGTTCCGGGCCGCTGGCTACGACACCCACTACGACGGCAAATGGCATGTCAGCCACGCCGACCTCATGAAGAACGGCAAGCCGGTGCCGACCAACTCGGGTGATGGCCACGTCTTCCCCGAGGCCGTGCAGGCGTACCTCGATGCCGATCCGCTCGGCGAGTTCGGCTTCAGCGGCTGGGTCGGGCCCGAGCCCCACGGCGCCGATATCGCCAATACGGGCTACATCCGCGACCCGCTNTACGCCGACCGCACCGTTGCATGGCTCGAGGACCGTTACGCCCGCCGCGCAGCCGGCGATGAGGAGGCACTGAAGCCGTTCCTCCTCATGTGCTGTTTCGTCAACCCGCACGACATCGTGCTGTTCCCGCGCTTCATGCGGCAGGGCAAGACCTACCCGCCGTCGATCGCCCCGCCGCCGCCGATCCCGCCATCGCCCACCGACAACGAGGATCTCTCGAGCAAGCCTGCGCTCCACAGCGCCTACCGGGACGCGTACTACTCGGGCTATGCGATCACCCCCCTCGTGAAGGGCGCGTATGAGAGGAACGCGGCCGAGTACCGGGAGCTCTATTACCGCTTCCACCACGACGTCGACGGCCCGATCGACCGGGTCCGCAAAGCCGTCACCGACAACGCCGACGATGCCGTGCTCGTGTTCAGCGCCGATCACGGCGACCTCCTCGGCTCGCACGGCGGGCTGCACCAGAAGTGGTACCAGCTGTACGACGAGGCCGTCCGAGTGCCGTTCCAGATCGCTCGGGTCGGGGCCCAGGCATCCGTTGGAGCATCGATCCAGCGCACACCGACTAGCCATATCGACCTGTTGCCGACCCTGCTCGGCTTCGCCGGTGCCGACGAGGCCGAACTCGCCGAGACGCTCACGCAGACCCACAGCGAGGTGCACCCGCTCCCCGGGCGTGATCTCAGCGGCCTGGTCGCATCGCCGGGAGACGCGCCGGAAGGCCAGCCGATCTACCTGATCACCCGCGACAACATGCTCGAAGGCGACGGTTCTGCCAGCGCGATGGCTCGTGCCCGTGGCCGGCTGGAACCGGCATTCCCCCTGCAGATCCGGATTCCGGCCCATGCTGCGACCAATGTCGAGGGTGTCGTCGTCGAACACGAGGGCACGCTCTACAAGATCGCTCGCACCTTCGACGACCCGGCCACCTGGACCGATCCTCACGTGCGCCACCTCTCGGTACGCAGCCCGGACGGCCCTGCGTTCCGCACTGAGCCGATCCCCGATCAGTGGGAGCTCTACAACCTCGACGCTGATCCGATCGAGGCCGTCAACCTCGCCGTCGATCCAGCGCACGCCGATCTGCTCACTGCGTTGCAGCAGACGCTTACCACCACCCGCAGCGAAAAGGTTCACGAACGCAACACACCGTGGCCCTACGTCCAGCGGCCTGAACGAAAGACCCCCAAGATGAAGACACCTCCCGGCCCCGTCCTCCGCCTGCGCAAGGCGCTGCAGAAGGCGGGCATGCACCCCGACGACGATGTCACCGGCGTTGATCTGTCGGGTGTCGCCGGGTGCAGGGCGCTCGTCGTGGCCACCAACCACGGCACGCTCAAGCCCGGGAAGGCCACGGGGGTGTTCGGCTCCGAACTCACCGTGCCNTACTACGCGTTCCTTGACGCCGGCATGGAGGTCGATGTGGCGTCACCTCGTGGGGGCGACATCCCGTTCGACCCGACATCGTTCCGCCCCCCGATTCGCACCACCGAGGACGACCGTTACCTCGACGACCCGGTCCTGCAGGACCTCTGCGAGAACTCGCTCGCCATCGGCGATCTCGACATGTCGACGTACGACATCGTCTTCTTCGCCGGTGGTTGGGGCGCAGCTTGGGATCTGGGTCGTTCCGAGGCCGTTGCGGCGCAAGCCTCGGCTGCGATCGCCAACGAAGCGGTCGTCGGTGGCGTGTGCCACGGACCGCTTGGACTTCTTCAGGCCACGAACCCCGACGGCACCTTGTTCGTCGAAGGACGTCGCCTCACCGCCGTCACCGACCGTCAGGTGAAGCAACTCGGTATCAGCCACACTCCGCAGCACCCGGAGCGGGAACTGCGCAACGCCGGGGCGCTGTACGAGTCGACCCGCCACAAGCGTCGCGATGCCTTCGCCAACCATGTCGTGGTCGACGGCGACCTCATCACTGGTCAGAACCAGAACGCCGGGCCGATGGTCGCTCGCGAGATGATGCAGCGGGTGATCGCCAAGCTCGACGGCAAGGTCGGCGCCGAGGGCTAGGCCTCAGGCTCGGCGAGGAGCCGGCCTGCGAACTCGAAGGTGTGCGCCGGGCTCACCATCGCGTGCTGGCTTCCTGCATGTAGATCGCGGAAGCAGCGCTGGAACGGCCCGNCGCGCAGCGCAGTCGTGCCGATGTGGAGGTAGAGGTCCTGCACGACGCGGCATGCCTGCTGGGTGAGGAAGGTCGTCGACTGGCGCACATCGTTGTCGATCGCCGGGTCGATGCCGCCGCCGGCCATGGCGTGCTGCTCCGCTCGGTGGAACGCGTCGCGAATCCACAGCTCGCCGGACTGGAGTGTCGATTCGGCCATCGCCAGGTCGTACTGGAAACGGGGATCGTCGGCGAGCGTGGTCTTGCCGGTCATGCGCTGCTTCGAGCGGGCGATGAGGGCCGCCTCGTCGATTGCCCGACGCAGGACACCCAGCACCCAACCGGCGTGGCCGACCTCGGTGAGGCACAGCACACCGAGGTCGTACATCGGGCCGCCCCGATGACGGGTGTGGCCACCGAAGCTGAAGGTTCGGTCGGCCGGGACGATCGAGTCGATCGAGTAGTCGTAGCTGGCGGTCGCTCGGAGCCCGAGCACCTCCCAGTTGCCGGTGATGTTGGCTTCCTCTTTGGGAACGACGGCGAACATGTAATCGGCTGGAGTGCCGTCTGTCGGGGCGGTGAACGAACCGCAGCCGACCCAGTCGGCGTGCTCAATGCCGCTCCCGAAGTTGTACGCGCCGGTGATGGCGTACGTGTCGCCGTCGGGCACGGCCACGCCGTTGGGTGCGAACTGGCCGGCGACCAGCGGCGCCGGGCCATCACCGAATGCCTGCTGGACGAACGAGTCGGGGCAGAACGCCGAGAAGTAGGCGGCTGCGGTTGACGATGCCATGACGACCCAACCGGTGGAGCCGTCGGCTCGGGCCAGTTCCTTGAAGACGTCGAGGCTCTCGCCGATTGTCAGCTCGGCGCCACCGGCATCCCGGGTGATCATCGTCCCGTACAGCCCGGCGTCTCGGCACAGAGCCACGGCACGATCGGTCATCGGAGTGCCGGCTTCCTCGGCAATCGCAGCCTCGGCGTCGAGGGTTTCGAACAGGTCGCGAGCGGCGTCGAGCAGGGCGGTCATGGACCAATTGTGACAAGTGGGCGCTGGAGTCGCACAATTCAGCCATGTCCGACGCCTCGACAACCTTCTTCACCGACGAGATGGCTGCGCACGATGCCTACAAACTGTGCACGGGTCTGATCGTTCCGCGTCCCATCGGGTGGATCGGCTCGCTCTCGGCCGACGGCATCGCCAACCTCGCTCCTTATTCGTTCTTCAACCTGATCGGCAACGACCCGATGCACGTTGCCTTCTCTCCCGGTTCGGTCGGCGGCGGCGACAAGGACTCGCTCGCCAACGTGAAGCAGATACCGGAGTTCACGGTCAACATCGTCACGGCCGAGACCGTTGCGGCGATGAACGACACCGCCGCCACACTGCCGCCCGAGGAGGACGAATTCGAGCACGCCGGGCTGACCAAGCTGGCGTCGGAGCGCATCCGCCCACCTCGCGTTGCGGAGGCGACCGCCACGATGGAGTGCGTCGTCGCCGACATCGTGCACATCGGTCGCGCTGCTGGTGGCAACGACCTCGTCATCGGTGAAGTCGTTGTGGTGCACGTCGCCGATCGAGTCCTCGATGACACTCGCGTCGACCAGTCCGAGCTGCGGGCGGTCGGCCGTCATGCCGGCAACTGGTATTCCCACGCCACCGATCTGTTCGACCTCACCCGACCGGCCTGATGGTGATCAGCGCGGAGGATCTCGCCCGGTCGTATCCCGTCGCCGTCGGGGTGGCGACGGCGGAGCAATGGCCGACCGAGCCCGGTGAGGGTGTCGACTGTGCCGCACTCATGTGCGAGGCGGCTCGTGCTGCAGTCGTCGACACCGGCAGCGAATCGATCGCCTCGATGGTCGATCTGGTGCTGGTCACGCAGGGCCTGTCGATGCTCACCGACGCCGCTGGCCGAGTGGCCCATGCCGTCGGTGCTCCCGATGCGCAGGCCGTCACCTACCAGGTCGGGATTCCCCAACAGGCGCTCATCAATCGGGCGATCGAGGCCGTCCTCGACGGATCGGTCCGGGCGGCGCTGATCGTCGGCGGCGAGACCAAGCGGCGTGACGATCTTGCCCGTCGGGCGGGAGTCGAGCTGCCACCGCTCGATGTGTTCGAACGCGGTGACGACGAACTGATCGCACCCGAGGGCGAGATCGTCGCCCGTCCGGAGATCGACATCGGCGCGGTCGCCCCCGTGCAGCAGTACGCGCTCATCGACTCGGCTCGGCGAGCTGCGGCGGGGTGGACCCTCGCCGAGCACCGGGACGACATCGCTGCCGTGTGGGAGTCGTTCAATGAGGTCGCACGCACCAATCCGAAGGCAGCCTTCCCGGAGCCTCGGTCGGCGGGATGGATCCGTGAGCCCGGCGAGGCCAACCGAATGCTCGCGTTTCCGTACAACAAGTGGCACAACAGTCAGTGGGGGGTCGATCAGGCTGCGGCGATACTCATCACGTCGACCGCCGCCGCAGAACTGGCCGGAATCGCCCCCGACCGTTCCGTCTATCCGCTCGTTGCGCTCGAGTCGTCGCAGTCGCTGTCGCTCAGCCGGCGGGCCGATCTGCATCGATGGCCGGCGATGGGTGTGCTCGGCCGAACGGCCGAGGCGCGGCTGGGCGAGCCGCTCACCGCGATCGAACACGTCGAGCTCTACTCGTGTTTCCCGGCCGCTGTCCGGGTGCAGCAGGCCGAGCTCGGACTCGACCCCGATGCGACGGCCACCATCACGGGTGGGATGCCGTTTGCCGGCGGCCCGTTCAACAACTTCGTCTTCCAGGCCACGGTCGCGATGGTCGAGCGCCTGCGTGAGCGGCCGGGGGAGCGGGGCTTGGTCACCGCCGTCAGTGGGCTGCTCACCAAGCCGGGCCTCACCGTGTGGGGAACGGACCCCACCGTTCGATGCACGCCATCCGATCTCGTCGCCGACGTCCAAGCCTCGACTGATGTTGCGCCGCTCGACGAGGATCCGCACGGTGCAGGGGTGATCGCCACCTACACGACCGCCGGTCCCCGGGTTGCGGCGGTCATCGATCTCGACAGCGGGAAGCGGGCCGTCGCCGCATGCGATGACGAGGCGTTGGCCGCTCGGGCCACGCAGGAGGACCTGATCGGGGCCCGGGTTGCGGTCGAGGGCCGAGCGTTCACGATCTGACGGTCAGTCCCGCGGGAAAATCACGACCCCGTCGAGTTCGACCCGATGCCGGCGCAGTCGCATGGTGGCGATCAACCAGCCGTCGGTGGTGCGTCGGTAGGTCTCCTCGTACCAGCCGGATCCGACGAGGGTGGCCCCGCCGGGGAACCAGATCCGGTCGTCCATCGCCCAGATGCCGCTGGCGGTGTCGCCGTCGACGGTGATCTCGGCCTGCCCACCGCGGTGCACCGTTGTCGCCGTGTCGAGCAACGACTCGATCATCGGAAGGTAGATCTCGGTTCCCGTGTAGCGGCCGTCGGCAGCGTCGTCGGTCACGTCGATCTCGACATCGTCGGCAAAGACTTGTCGATACCCGGACCAGTCCTTCTGGTCGAGCGTGCGGAAGTACCGCGCCTTGAGTTGTCGGATCGCTTCGATGTCGGCGGCGGGTGTGGCGGTCACCGGAGCGTCCTGCTTCATGGCGATGACGCCCTTCACGGTCTGCGGCATGGGACCCCTGCGGTGTTCGTCTCCGGAACGGTTGGAGATTAGACGAAGAATCGTCGCCGGTGAGGGGGAGTGACGCTCAGGTGACCAGCGGTCGAAGGTCGGCCCAGTCGCCGGGTACCAGGCCTAGGAACTCGCTGCGGTCGGCGCCGGCGATGTCGGCCCAGCCGAGTTGGTCGATCTCAGCGACGATCTCGTCGTACCGGTCCAACACGAGGGTGTTGGTCGGATCGAGCCCGGTGACGATCGCCAGGCCGGTCGGCTCGACATCGGCGACGACAACCCGAAGGTCGGGTCGGAAACGACGAAGGGCGACGACGGTCTTCCAGACATCGCCCGACCAGACCGCCGTCGTGCGCTCGCGCGCAGCCGTCACCTCGTCGATCGGGTTGCAGTCGTGGATGAGAATCACGCCGTCAGGGGAGCTGTGGCGTTCCAGATTCGCGACGTCGCGTAGGGTCTGCTCCCACCAGTGCAGCCCATCGGCGAAGGCAAGGTCGATCGCCGCCCCGCCCAGAGCCACGGGATCGACGAAGAAGTCGTCGCTGGTCTGTGCGACGATCGTCGAATTGGGCGGAGGTTCGGCCACCTTTGGCTCGGGATCGACCCCGACGATGCGGGTGCCGGGTTGAACGAACGCCAACGAGTGCCCCTCGTGCACCCCGATCTCGACGTACAGCGAGGGCTGCCGCAGCTCGTGGATCCGACGGAGCAGCCCGTAGTAAGTGGAGATCGGCTCGCGCATCGCGGCCGAGGCTACGGCCTCAGAGACGGCGACCGAACGCCATCGACGGGTTGTCGGGAATCTCGTCGAGCGGCGTGGCGATCTCGTCGACCGTGGGGCCGAGCTCCAACGCAGCCATCGGCTCGATGTCGAGGCCGTAGAGCTTGGCGGCGGTGCCGCCGAAGAGCTCGTGGAGATCAGCCGGCTCCCAGTCGTGGAAGACGTGACGCAACGACGCCACCGAGTCGGGGTAGGTCCCCTCGCGATGCGGGTAGTCCGAGCCCCACATCACGTTGCCCACACCGAGCTCCTTGATGGCCTCGGCCTCGTCTCTCGACGGAAAGCTCGCACCCATGGTGCAGTTCGTGTCGAAGTAGCTCGACGGTGAACGTTCGAGCGAGTTGCCGTCCATGCGTAGCTCACCGACGCCGCCGTTGTTGAAGGCCCACCAGACGCCGTCCATCTTCTTGAGCGTCTCGGGCACCCAGCCGGTGCGTTGCTCGGTCATCACGAACTGCAGGTTCGGGAACCGTTCGAACACGCCGGAGAGGATCACATGCCAGAGGCTGCGGTTCGCGAAGAACGGCACCTCCATGATCATCAGGAAGTTCTTGATCTTGGCGGTGCTGTAATCGGGCACACCGGCACCGCCGTGCTGGTTGACCGACAGGCCGGTCTCCTCGCACGCCCGCCAGATGGGGTCGTACTGGTCGCTCCACAGCTTCGGGACGTCGGCGTCGGGCGGAATCGCCGGGAAGAGAATGCCCTTCAGGCCGTGCTCGGCGGCCCAGTGGATCTCCATGACCGATGCCTCGACATCGTTCGGGAAAACCTGGGCGAGGCCGGCGCGGCGACCCGGGAGGTCCTCGCACCACTCGGCGAGCCACCGGTTGTGGGCCCGCAGCCCGGCCCATCGCTGATCGAGCTCCTCAGCGGTGCGGGGAGGTCCGGACACCAGGAGGCCCGAGGGGAAGAACGGCGGGATGGTGTTCGGGAACACGATCTCGCCCGCGAGGCCGTCGGCCTCGAGTTGCCGCTGACGCACCTCGTTGTCCCAGTTGCGGATCTTCGACTCGTCAGTGAGGTCTTCCCACGGGTTCGAGAAGTCGGCGGCCCAGGCATCGAAGTCGTCGTGGTACGAGGACTCGAGATAGTCGCGGTACGTGTGGAGATCGGCGCCGGCGTGGCAATCGGCCGAGACGAGGGTGTAGCGATCAGTCATGGGCGAAAGCGTACGGCCTTGCCGAACCTTCCGCCGGATCGGGCGATCGACGGGTCAGGCCCGTAGCACGCCACCGCCATCGGCCCCGATCGTCTGACCGAGGCGGTACTCACGGCTCGAACGGACCCCGACCCATCTGGTCGCGCACGGTGATGACCTCGGGATTGGTGAGGCTCCGGCGCTGCCAGTTGGCGCCGTCGACCACGAGCGTGTGGCCGGAGATGAAGCGGGCGAAGGGGGAAGCGAGGAATGTCGCCGCCCAGCCGAGTTCCTGGCGCTGGCCGACCCGCAATGCGGGTTGGGTCGCATCCTTGTCGTGGGTGCGGACGAGGTTGCCCTGGATGTCGTCGGTCATGTCCTCGTGGGGCATTAGGCCGGGGACGAGTCCGTTGACCTGGATGCCGTACGGGCCCCACTCGACGGCGAGGGTCTCGACCATGTTCTTGACGCCGGCCTTTGCTGCGGCGCTGTGGGCGAAACCGGGACCACCGGTCCAGGCGTACGACGCCCCGACATTGATGATTGAGGCGGGCGTCTCGGCGGCGAGGTGTCGTCGTCCGAATTCTCGGGCGACGAAGAAGGTGCCGTTGAGGGTGATGTCGACGACGGTGCGCCACGCGTTGGGCGACATGTCCTCGGCCGGGACCGGGAAGTTGGCGGCGGCGTTGTTGACCAGAACACTCGGCATCCCGAATGCGGCCTCGGCGGCATCGAATGCCATCGTGATCGATTCGGGGTCGCGGATGTCGCATTCGACCGTCGTGACCCGGGCGCCGAGGTCGGTGATGGCCTGTTCGCCGGCCTCGAGGTGTTCGGGCTTCCGCGACGCAATGACGATGTCGGCGCCGAGGCGGGCGAACTCCGATGCAATCGCTTTCCCGAGGCCGGTTCCGCCACCGGTGACGAACACGCTCGTGCCCTCGAAGGTGCCGGCCGGCAGGGCGCTGGTCCCGACCGGTGGTGGGGCTGGCAGGCCGGGGAACTCAGGCATCACGACCCCCGGTAGTTCGGTTCGCGTTCCTCGGCTCGGGCAGCGCGGAACTCGGCGAAGTCCTCTGACTTGTTCAGGAACGTCTGGTAGATCAGCTCGTCTTCCATCGAGGTGCGGATCTGTGGGCGGCTCAGATGGGCGATGACCTTGCGGGCCAGCTTCACCGTCACGGCGG
>NZNH01000065.1 GCA_002694825.1 Acidimicrobiaceae bacterium
CCACTGCTACGCGCATTGTTGAGCGCATGGAAGAAGCGATCTCGCTGGAGCGAGTCAAGCGAGATGTTCACCCGTTGCAGGCCCGCTTTCTTCAGTTCCTCGGCGACCAGCGGGAGCGAGACCCCGTTGGTGGTCATCGCCAGGTCGACCCCGAGGTCGGCGAGCTTCTCGACGAGCAGCGGAAGACGGGCACGAACCAGCGGCTCACCGCCGGTCAGACGGATGCCGTCGACCCCGTAGCGCTCGACCATGATCCGGGCGACTCGCTCGATCTCCTCGAACGTAAGGATCTCGGAGCGAGGTGTCCACTGCATCCCTTCCTCGGGCATGCAGTACTGGCAACGGAAGTTGCAGCGGTCCGTGACTGAAATGCGCAGGTCGCGGTGAACCCGCCCGAACCCGTCGATCAGCTGCCGTCCCATGTGCGAAGACTACCGGAGGGGCAGGATTCGAACCTCGTCGCCGGGTTCGATCTCGACCCCGTCGGGTGCCAACGCAAGCGCATCGGCTCTGGCCATCGCCGTGAGCTGATGTGAACCCTGGCCACCGGCCCGGCGCACGTGCCAGCGGCCGGTGTCGTCGATTCGGCCCTCGACTCGCAGGAAGTGTGTCTTGCCATCGGGGCCGTGGCCGAGGGTGTCCTCGCTGATCGCTCGTAGGAGTGGAAGGTCGGTGTCGTTATGCCCGGCCATGAAGCCGATCGCCGCCCGGGCGAACAACTCGAACGACACCATCGACGACACGGGATTGCCCGGAAGCCCGAACACTGGTGTCGTGCCGATGAGACCGAAGGCGAACGGTTTGGCTGGCTTGATAGCGATCTGCATCCAGCGCATATCGCCAATCTCGTCGAGGACGACCTTCACATAGTCGAACGCCCCCATCGAGACGCCACCCGACGAGAGGATCGCATCACACTCGACCGCACCCGCAGCGAAGGCGTCGCGAATCGTGTCGGGCTGATCGACCGCGATGCCGAGATCGACCGCCTCCCAACCGGCCTCGGCGACGAGGGTGAGGAGGGTGCGACGGTTGGAATCGCGGATCTCTCCGGGTTGCAGGGGTCGGCCGTCGTCGACCAGTTCGTCGCCGGTGGAGATCACGCCCACCTTCGGTCGCCGAACACACTCGACCTCCTGCACACCCACACTCGCAAGCACGCCGAGATGGCCGGCGGTGAGCACGGTGCCGGCAGCGAAGAGCAGGTCGCCGGGCTCGACATCCTCACCGGCACGACGCACATGGGTGCCCTCAGAGACGGACAGGTCGATGAGCACCGTGCCGGCCGCTTCGTCGAGGGTGGTCTTCTCGACCATGACCACGGCGTTGGCACCGTCGGGCATCGGCGCGCCCGTCATGATGCGGGCGGCCTGACCAGGACCGACGGCACCGTCGAGTGTCGAGCCGGCGGCAACCGTGCCAATGACCTCGAGGGTCACGGGCACCGAAGCAACATCGGCGGCCCGGACGGCGAAACCGTCCATGGCCGTGTTCGCGAACGGGGGAACCTGTTCGGCCGCAACTACATCGGCGGCGAGCACAAGACCGGCGGCATCGGCGAGCGGCACGCGTGCCGACCCAAGACGGGCGACACGGTCGAGGACGTACTGACGGGCTTCGTCGAGGGGGATCACCCCGTCAGACTAGAAGCCGTTCGACTCCAGAGCAGCACGCAGCATGGCGGCGACGTCAGCGCCATCGTCACCTCGCAGCGAAAGCTCAACATTGGCCCGGAGCCAGTCGGCTTTCTGCCCGGCGTCGAAACCCGCGTCGTCGACGACCAGGCCGCGCATCCCACGGTCGTCGATCTGCATCGCCATGGCGTCGGTCAGCTGGATCTCGCCACCCCTCCCCGGCGCCGTGCGCTCGAGTTTTTCGAAGATGTCGGGCGTGAGGACATACCGGCCCGTGATCCGAAGATTCGACGGAGCGTCCTCAAAGGCGGGCTTCTCGACAAGCCGGTCGACCGTGATGACGTCGCCCTGGCGCTCGCTGAAGCCAGCACAGCCGTAGTTGGAGATCTCGGGCCCCTCGACCGGGACCAGCGAGATCACCGACTCACCGGTCGCCTCGGCAACCTCGATCATGCGCGAGAGGGTCTGGCCCCCGTCGGGGAGTAACTCGTCGGGGAGCAGCACCGCGAACGGCTCATCGCGCACATGGCGGGCGGCCGTGCCGACGGCATGACCGAGGCCGAGTGGCGCGCCCTGCCGAGTGAAGTGGAATGTCGCCAGATCGGTGATGTGACGCACGACGCCGAGCATCTCGCGCTTCCCTTTGGACTCGAGCGCAGCTTCCAGTTCAGCCATGCGGTCGAAATGATCTTCGACCGCCTTCTTGTGGGGGCTGGTGATGATCACGATGTCGTCGATACCGGCTGCGACAGCCTCTTCGACAACCCACTGGATCGACGGGCGGTCGACCACCGTGGGCATCTCCTTCGGCATGGCCTTGGGGGCGGGAAGGAAACGGGTGCCGAGTCCCGCCGCAGGGATCACCGCCGTTCGGACACTCGTGGACATCAGGGGATTCTCCTCACGCATCGCCGGTGGCGCTGCATCCCAACGTTCATACCGTTGCTTCGTCCCGAGCCAGAAGTCGTCGAATGTTCGACTGATGACGAACAACCAGGATTGCAGCGACCCCAGCTCCGACGGCGACCTCCCACCCGGGCCGACCGGCAATCGCACTCACGATCGGGAAGGCGATCGCGATCGACAGCGAACCAAGCGCGGCGACGCGGCCCCACTTCACGACCGCGAAGAAAAGCAGCCCGCACGCGATGCCGATGAGCGGCGAGATCAGGAGTCCACCACCGCCCGCCGTGGCGACGCCCTTTCCGCCTCGGAGCCGACGGGTCACGGGCCACACATGGCCAGCTACCGCTGCGACCCAGACCGCATGCGCCTCGGGACGACCGGCGACGAGCAGCGCAACGCCGACGGGCACCGCCCCCTTCAGCGCGTCGATCACGCCGACGAGCACACCCGCTCGTTTCCCCGCAGTGCGATACATGTTCGAGGCACCCGGATTGCCCGAGCCTTGGGTCGTCGGATCGTCGGCGCCCACAAGGCGAGCGACGAGCTGCGCGGTCGGGAAGGTGCCGACGATGTAGCCGGCGATGACGCCNAGAGCCAAAAGCACGGCCTTATCGTACGGTGCCGGCCGGCAGGGGTACCGGTATCCTCCGAAACGTGCCGACCTACGACTACCGATGCAACGATTGTGGCGAGACGTTTGAGATCTGGCAGTCGTTCTCCGAGGACGCCCTGACCGAGTGTCCCACCTGCGAAGGCGAACTCAAGAAGGTGTACTCCAAGGTCGGGATCTCGTTCAAGGGCGACGGCTTTTACAAGAACGACCACGGCTCCAGCAGCAAGGGATCGTCGAGCTCGTCGACCTCCTCGTCGGAGTCGACCGGGTCTTCGTCGAGTTCCGACACCTCGTCGGACTCCTCGAGCGCAAGCTCCTCGAGCTCCGACTCCTCGTCGAGTTCCAGCAGCTCCGGCGACTGATTTCGGCGCAGCGGCGTCGATCACTTCCCCTCGAGATCCCGTCTCCAGGAGTCGATCATGCGCGCCCCCGAACGCCCCAACCCCTCTCCCCTTTCGTCGGCGACCGTCGCCATCGGCGCCGCCCGGTACCTCCTTCGCCGCTACCGGATCGGCCCCGTCCTCGTGATCCTCGCCGCCGCGATCCTCGTCATCGGGGCGATGCGCCACGCCGAGACGACAACCGCCAGCGCCCTGTCGCGTTGGCAGGCGACGGTCGAGGTCTGGACCACCACCGGGCCGGTCGATGCCGGCGAGACGATCGAGCCCGGGGCGGTCCGGCCGATCCTCGTCCCCGCCGACCTGGTACCCGTCGGTGCCGTCGCGACCGATCCCNGCGGTTTGCGCACCCGCATCGAACTCGGCACCGGCGAAATCGTCGTCGAGCGCTGGCTCACCGACANCGGGTCGACGCTCGCCGCACGCACCCCGGAGGGTTGGCGAACGATCAGCATCGGGCGACGAGACGACCTCTTCACCGTCGGTGATCTCGTCGACCTCCATCACGCGGTCGACGGTCGACAGATCACCGCCGACGCGCTCGTCGTCATGGCCTCCGACGCCGACCTCGGGGTGGCCGTACCTGCCGACGTCGTGGGCGATGTGGTCAGAGCATCGGGGCAGGCCGGGGTTGTTCCGGTACTCAGCGGCTGATCAACGCCAACCCGCGGTGAGAATCAGCAGGACCGCGACACCCACCACAATGCGGTAGACGACGAACGGAGCGAAGGTGCGCGATCGCACGAGCTTGAGCGTTCCCCACACGGCGACATAGCCGGTGAGAGCGGAGGCGGCCATGCCCCATAGGAAGGGCGGCCAGAAGTCCGACGGGATCGACGCATCGGCCAGGGCGAACACGCCTGCGCCCGCGATGATCGGCAAGCTCATCAAGAACACAAGTCGGGCCGCTGCATCCCGCTCGTAACCGAGGAATCGACTGACGGTGAGCGTTGCCCCCGAACGGCTGACGCCGGGCTGAAGGGCAAGCGCCTGACCGACGCCCATCGCAAGCGCGTCTCGAAGCCGGAACGCCTCGAGCTCCTTCCGCTCCGGCAAACGATCGGCCACGAGCAGCAGCAGACCGAACACGATCAACATCACGGCGATCATCCAGATGCGGTCGAAATCGGCGATCTGGTCCTTCAGCGCCACGCCGGCGATTCCGGCGGGCACCGCGCTGGCAACAAGGAACCAGGCGATCTTGCCTTCGGTGCCGAGTGGTCGGCCGCGAAGCGGGCCGAAACCGGCGGTCACGTACATGCCGACATCGCGCCGCAGGTAGGCGATCGCGCCGACCAGCGTGCCGAGGTGCACTGCGACGTCGAACGCCGTCTCGAGATCCTCATCGAGTGCGTCCCAGCCGAACAGCCAGCGGGTCAACTCGAGATGCCCGCTCGATGAGATCGGCAGGAATTCCGAAAGGCCCTGGACGATGCCGAGCACGATCGCGTGGAGGATCTCCATGATGTCGCTCCCATCGGCGGCAAAACGCCCGATGTCGGGCGCCTGAGGTCAGCCTGCTGAGACTAGGCGCCAGAGCCGCCGCCGAGGGTCAGACCATCGAGAACCAGGGAGGGCACCAGGGTGCCGCCCGGTTGACGTTCGAGATCGGCACCGACCCGAGCCACGTCGTGCAGCATCCGAGGGATGGCGCCGGCGAGCGTGCCCTCGCGGATCGGTTCGGCGAGTTCGCCATTGCGGATGACGACACCCTCGACGCCGACCGAGAAGTCGCCGCTGACAGCGTTCACGCCACTGTGCAAGCCCTGCAGCGAGGCAATGAGCAACCCGTCGTCGATCGAGGCGATGAACGCGTCGAGGTCGCCCTCACCAGGGGCGACCGACAGCGAGCGGTGACCGGGGCTGGGCGTGCCGCGCACGGACCGGAGAGCAGAGCCGGTCGACGACACCCCGAGACCACGGGCACTGCGAGCGTCGTGAAGGAATCCTTGCAGGACGCCCTCCGAGATCAGCGGAACACGCCGACAGGCGAGACCTTCGCCGTCGAAGGCCGAGGCGCTGAGCGAGTCAGGGTCGGTGGGGTCGTCGAACATCGTGAGCGCTTCGGTGGCGATGGCCTCGCCGACACGGTCACCGAAGGGCGTGCGGCCCTTCACCACCAGCTCGCCCGAGAGCATGCCGGCGACGATGCCGAGGATCGTTGCGGTGAACCGGGGCTCGAGTACCACCAGTGGTCGACCGGTGGTGGGGGGTCCGGCGCCCAGAAGACGAACACCTCGCTCCACTGCGAGTCGGGCGACCTCCTCGATGTCGAGCAACTGGGGCGCCGCCGCGGCGTCGCCTGCATAGCCGGTGCGAGTGGAGCCGTCGGGATCGTCGATGAGCGGCTGTGTGCCGATCGATGCCGATGCCCCGCGATCCCAGCCGTCGATCCCGGCCGAGGAGACGATGGCGCTCTCACCACGGGAGTCGGCGTACATCGAGGTGCGGACGCCTCGAACCCGAGGATCGGCGCCCCGGGTGGCCGCTTCGAGCGCGACTGCGATCGCAACCTTGTCGTCGACCGAGGTCGCCTCGATGCGATCGTCCCAGGGATCAATGTCGGCGGCGCCGACGCCGTCGGGTTCGGCAAGCCCGACCCGATCATCGGGCTCCGCGAACGACATGTTGTCGCGGGCCTCGGCAAGGAGCGTGTCGATCACGTCGGAATCCCACGAGCCTGCGTGGGCGAGCCCTTCACGCCCGTCACGAATCACTCGGACACCGACACCGCGGCTCTCGGCAACGGTGAGCGACTCGACGTCGCCGTCATAGACGCGGATCTCGGTGCGCACCGACGAACCGGCACAAACCTCCACCTGCTCGCCGGCCTCAGCTCGACGCACGAGCTCTCGGGCAAGGCGCCGGGATTCGGGGATCTCCCCCATCACGCGCCCGACATGGTGACATCGCCCACGACGAGCGAGACGCCCGCCGAACTCATCGGCAGCCACTGGAGGTCGTCGCCGATACCGGTGACATCCTGGAGCAGGCGTTGGACGGTCGACGCGATGGTGACCTCACGGATCGGTTCGGCGAGTTCGCCGTCACGGATCCGCAGACCCTCTGCCCCGGTGGAGAAATCACCCGATACCGGGTTGACGCCCGAGTGGAGCCCGGAGACGCCCTGGACGAGGAAGCCGTTGTCGATGCCGGCGATCAGGTCGGCCTGGCTCTGCGTTCCGGGGAGGAGCGTGAGCGCCTGGGCACCGACGGACGGGCCGCTCTTGAAGCCACCTCGGACGGCCGAACCGGTCGAGGACGATCCGGCACGACGGGCGGAATACGCATTGTGCAGGAAGGCCTGCAGTTCGCCGTCGACGATCAAGGGGGTGCGGCGGGTGGCGATGCCCTCGCCGTCGAGCGCGCTCGCCGTGAACGCCGCCGGGTCGGTGGCATCATCGACAAGGGTGATCATCGGGTTGGCGACGGCGTCGCCGAGTCGGTCGGCGAACATCGAGCGGCCCTTCAACACGGCTTCACCGGTGAGGGTGTGACCGACGATGCCGAGGAATTGAGCGGTCACCCACGGGTCGAACACGACGGTGAGCCGTTCGCTCCCTGGCTTCGACGCCCCAAGAAGCCGAGTGGCCCGGTCGGCGGCATCGGCGGCGGCGATGGCCGGGTCAAGTTCACTCGGGTCGCGGCCGATCGAGAACCCGAAACCGGTCTGGGTCTCGCCGTCGGCTTCGGCGAGCGTGTACACGGAGACGTAGCAACCGGTCTCGCGGGCCGCAGCGGCGATACCCGTCGAGGTGGCAACCGCCGACTCGTACGCAGTGTCGATGTATTCGGCCGACTCGATGCCCGAGATCCGGGTGTCGGCTGCGAGCGCCGCCCGCTCGAGCTCGATCGCGAGGGCGATCTTGTCCTCGGTCGGGAACGCCCCCACGGTGTCGCTCCACAGTTCGAGCGACGCCGGTTCGACGCCGTCGGGCACAGCGAGCCCGTTGAACTCGTCGGGCTCGGCGAACGAGGCGTTGTCACGGGCCTCGCGGAGGGTCTCCTGCAGCGCCGTGTCGTCGAGGGTGCCGGCATAGGCGTAGCCCTGCTTGCCGTCGACGATGACCCGGACACCGACACCCTGAGACTCCGCTCGGGTGAAGGACTCGACCTCGCCCTCGTAGGCGCGAACCTCGGTCTCGGTCTCGTGGACGACGAACGCTTCGACCTGCTCGCCGTCGTTGGCCCACCCGGCAACGCGGGTGGCGATGTCAAGGAGTTCCGACATGGATCAGGCGGCCGTACCGCCGACGGTGAGCGACGTGACCCGAAGTGTCGGGGTGCCGTCGCCGACCGGAACACCCTGGCCGTCCTTGCCGCACGTGCCGGGAGACCCCATCGCGAAGTCGTGGCCGAGCCGGTCGATGCGAGTGAGCACCTCCGGGCCGTTGCCGATCAGATTGCCCTCACGGATCGGGTCGGTGATCTCGCCGTTTTCGATCAGGTAGGCCTCGGTCATGCCGAAAACGAAATCGCCCGTGGCGGTGTTGACCTGCCCTCCGCCGAGTTGCGCCACGTATACACCGGAGTCGGTGTCGGCGATGATCGCCTCGGGGTCGTCGTGACCGGCGGTGATGTAGGTGTTGGTCATCCGCACCATCGGGAGGTGCTGGTAGCTCTGGCGGCGGCCGTTTCCCGAGGACAGACGACCCTCCTTGCGGGCCCGGAGCTGGTCCCACATGTAGTCGGTGAGCACACCGTCCTGAATCAAGACGTTGTGGCCGGCAGGACGGCCCTCGTCGTCGATGGCGAAGTGGCCCCACTCGCCGGCCATGGTGCCGTCGTCGATGAGCGTGACCAGCGGGGAAGCGACCTGCTCGCCGACCCGGTTCGCGAAGACCGACGCCCCCTTGCCGACCAGGTCGGCTTCGAGACCGTGACCACACGCCTCGTGGAACAGCACGCCACCGCCACCAGGGCCGACCACAACGGGAACCGCGCCAGATGGAGCCGGGCGGGCGGAAAGCTTGGTGATGGCACGCTCGGCGGCGCGTCGCCCCATCTCCTCGACATCCGCCTCATCGAACAATTCGAAGCCGACCGTGCGACCGGTCGACTCTCGCCCGGTCTGCAGACCGGTGTCGCCGCTTGCGACACACGACACCGAGAAGAGGGTGCGGACCTGGTCGTCCTCGGCGAGCACACCATCGGAGTTGGCGACCAGGATGCGGCGACGGGAGTCGCCGTAGCGGGCCGACACCTGAGAGATCGCGCTGCCCTGGGCCCGAGCGGCTTCGTTGGCGAGGGTGAGCAAGCCGACCTTGGTCGCTTTGGCGACGTCCTCGGGCGGGATTCGTACCGGGGCCGAACGTTCGACATCGATCGGCGAGACGGCGACGACCTTCGCCCCGCCGCCACCACCGCGAGCCGCGGCGGCAGCGGCCTCGGCGGCGGCCGACAGCCCCGCCTCGGAGAGGTCGGCGGTGTGAGCGAAGCCCGTGGTATCGCCGACGACAACCCGGATGCCGGCGCCTCGGTCGCGCCCGCTGGTCAATTCCTCGACCCGACCATCGTCGAGTACCGCCGACGAGGAGCGCTTGTCCTCGACGAACACTTCGGCAAATTCACCACCGGTTCGCATTGCGGTGGACAGGGTGCGGTTGATGAGCTCGTGATCGAGCACGGCGCCTCCGGAGAAGAGCGGATAGGGATTGTCAGACTATCCCCGAGCTCGGCCCTACTCGCCCGTCGGGCCGGCCCCTCTGGGTTACGCTCTCCGCCCATGTCCGACGCCGGCGACGACACCACCGACGACGCCTCCCCCCTTCGTTGGTGGGTCGAGATCGGGCTGACGGTTGCGTTTTACGTCGTGTACTCGGCGATACGGAACCAGTTCGGCTCGGCGCTCGGCGATTCGGTTCGGGACGCATCATTCCGCAACGCCGAACGCATCATCGACATCGAGCAGGCGATGGGGCTCTATGTCGAGGAGTGGATCCACAACACCTTCCTTGCGTGGGACTGGTTCATCGTCTTCTGGAACGTCTTCTACGGCACGTTCCACTTCGCCGTGACCATCGGCGCAATGGTGCTGCTGTTCGTCCGCCATCCCGAGCGCTACACCTTCATGCGGTCGACCCTTGCGGCTACCACCGGTGTCGCGCTCCTCGGCTTCGCGTTCTTCCCACTGATGCCACCCCGACTGCTCGGCAATTGCGCGTCCCAGTTCGGCGCGTGCGAGGACGGCTTCGACTACACCGACACCCTGGTCGATCCCGGCGGCCTGTGGTCCTTCGAGTCCGGCACCATGGAAACCATCAGCAACCAATACGCCGCAATGCCGAGCCTGCACATCGCCTGGGCCATCTGGTGCACCGTGGCGCTCTACCCGGTGCTGCGCCGGCGTTGGTCTCGGGCACTGATCGTGGCGTACCCGGTCGCGACGATGTTCGCGATCGTCGTCACGGCGAACCACTTCTGGCTTGATGCCGTCGGCGGCGTGATCGCCCTCGGCGTCGGCCTGAAGGTTGCACCCCGCCTGACACGGCTCTTGCCGGGTCCGAGCGGTACCCTTCCGGGTGATGTTGCTCGACGCCCTCCGCGGGCCTGACGACCTTCGCGGCCGCTCCCTCGAGGAGCTCGACGATCTCGCCGACCAGATTCGAGAGCTGATCATCGACGCGGTCAACGACCACGGTGGTCATCTCGGATCGAATCTTGGTGCCGTCGAGCTCTCGATTGCGCTGCATCGGGTCTTCCGGTCGCCCCATGACCTCATCCTCTGGGACACCGGTCACCAGGCGTACGTGCACAAGATCCTCACGGGCCGGGCACGCGACTTCACCAACCTGCGCGAGGGCGGCGGCCTTTCCGGTTACCCGAACCGCAGCGAGTCTGAGCACGACTGGATCGAGAACTCCCACGCATCAACCGTTCTGAGCTATGCCCATGGGCTCGCCACGGCCTTCGAGGCCGCTGATGCCCGTCGACGCATCGTGGCGGTGATCGGTGACGGCGCCATGACCGGCGGCATGGCCTTCGAGGGCCTCAACAATCTCGGCCATGCCGGGAGTGATGTCACGATTGTTCTCAACGACAACGGGCGCTCTTACGCCCCCACCGTCTCTCGGCTGTCCGAGAGTCTGGTGAAGATTCGCAACAATCCGGTCTATATGCGCCGTCAGGCCAAAATTAAGGCAATTGCCGAGCGCATACCTGGGGTCGGCGAGCAGATCAGCCGTGGCGTCCGCGTGTCAAAAGCGGCGGTGCGCGAAATGTGGGAACCGTCGGCGTTCTTCGAGGATCTCGGCGTCCGTTACATGGGCCCCTTCGACGGTCACGACATCGCCTCAATGGAAGAGGCCTTCGAGAACGCCGCCGAGTTCGACGGGCCCGTCGTCGTCCATGTGCTCACCCAAAAAGGCAAGGGATTCGCTCCCGCCGAGCAGGACGAAATCAAG
>NZNH01000066.1 GCA_002694825.1 Acidimicrobiaceae bacterium
GCCGACACGGTTGCCGCGAACCTGGCGGCCGTACCCGGGTATGGCGAGGAGAAGGCCAAGATCCTGCTCGCCGTCCTCGGCAAGCGATTCGGCGTGTGTCCCCCGGGTTGGGAGGCGGCGTCAGCCCCGTTCAGCGACGACCAGCCGCGCTCGGTTGCCGACATGGGCAGCGCCGAGGAACGACTCGCCGTGCGCGCCTGGAAGAAGGCGCAGAAGGCAGCCGGCAAAGCCAAGCACGAGTGAGCCGAGCACGAACAAGCTGAGCGACGGGTATCCGAGCTAGGTGCTGCGGCCCAGCGCCGAGCGCTGCCGCTCGAGCCATCCGAGCAGGATCGCAATCGCCCGTGGGTCGTGGCGGAGGTGGTGTCCGGCCCCCTGCACGATGCGCAGGTCGGCGGCTCCGTGACCATCGGCGACCGCCCGGGCGTCGAAGACCGGCACCGATTCGTCGTCGCTGCCATGCAAGACCATGAGTTCCCGGGGCGCCAGCCGCGATGCAGCATCGGCAGCGCGCACCGACCGGAGTCCTTCAGCCCACGTATCGAACGACGCAGGGAACGAACGGTCGCGGATGAGGTTCATCTCGTTGGCGAGAACGAGGAGCTTGCGGGGATAGCGGGCCCAGTCCTCGAAGTCGGCCGGAGCTCCGACCGCGGCGACCCCCCGAACCTGCGGGTCGGCGGCGCCGGCCTCGATCGCAAGAGCGCCACCGGTGCCGAAACCGATCAGATACAGCGCATCAATCTCGGCGGACGCTCGCAGATGTCGGATCGCGCCGTTGAGATCGCGCAGCCAACCGGCCAGCGAAAAGTCACCCTCGCTCTCACCGATGCCGCGGCTTGCGTAGGCGAGCGCCGCCCATCCGTGCTCGGTCGCAATACGGTCGGCGAGCTGCGGAAAGCTCGCCACCGAGTTGATGCCTCCACCGGCCTCGGCCGGAAAGCCGTGAGCGATGACGACACCGGGTCGACCTCCCTCGTTGCGATCGGCCGGCTGGGCCAGGTGCGCGGCGAGTTCGAGACCATCGACGTTGAAACGACGATCCATCTGGATCTCGAGCCGACTACTGGGCGAGGCGGTAGCCGCGGTTGCGGGCCTCCGCGAGGGTGTCGGGCCCGAACCCGAGCGCGAACGGGCTCTCGGCGAGTTCGGTGATCTTCGCCATCGTCTCCTCGTCGGTGGTCTCGTCGACGTCGTAGACGACCTGGGTGCGCTTGTCGCCCAGGAAGCGGAAGTGTTCGAACCGGCCGTTTCGCTCCATGCGCCGCAATCTAGCCGGAGAACGAAACAACCCCGGGGCCGGAGCCCCAGGGTTGTTCACGTTTTTGCTGGAGACTCGGATCGCAGCCCCGCCGAAGCGGTGAGGGCGTGACTTTTCCCGACCAGATGATCCGAGGGTGGGTGGCGTGAATTCGCCAAGCAGTCCAGCGGCTTGGGGCCTAGCGGCCAGCCACCTCCAAGGTCACAAAAGCATTACTAGGAATCTGGACCACCTCCTCTCTTTGGTGGCCTCAGTCAATCACACCCTCGGGTGGGGGTGCCGAGTTTTGCTCCACGACCGTCCCTACGGCGCCGATCTTGCGGAGGTACGCCATCTGCAGGTCGAGGACACAGACGACATCGACGGCATCGATCTGCTCTCCGGCCGCCACGGACTGCGCCACGACTGCGTCGACGGCAGCGTCTTCGACAGCGACTGAACCCTCGTGGAGGACGTTCTCGCCGCCCAGTTCCTCACCATGCTCGGAGGAGACCCCGACGGAGGTGAACCAGTCGAGATGCCAGGTGAGGATCCGGGTGACGTCGTCGTAGGAGAGCCGGGCGGTGACCTCGTCGGGCAGTCGGTCGGCGATCCAATCGACGGCGGCCGGCAATTCGTACACCGCCGGAGGCCGTTGGCCCGCCATCTCCCCCGTCGCCCGGCCGACCGCGTAGAGCGCGATTGCCGTGACGAGCACTGCACCGAAAACGAAGAACACCCAGGCCATACGCCGAAGCGTACGACCTGGGTGTCGTCAGAACCGTGCCGGGCTCAAATGCCGATTCGCTGGGCGAGCAACTCGCGGTGGTAGGTGGGATCACCGAACAGCAGCTCCGAGCTCTTCGCCCGCTTGAAGTACAGGTGAGCGGGGTGCTCCCAGGTGAACCCGATGCCACCGTGGATCTGAATGTTCTCGGCCGAAGCGTGGAAGTAGGCCTCCGAGCAGTAGCTCTTGGCGAGCGAGGCGACCTGGGGAAGCTCGTCGTTCATTTCGTTGGCGCACCAGCCGGCGTAGTAGGCGGCGGACTTGGCCGACTCGACCTCGAGGAGCATGTCGGCNCACTTGTGNTTGATGGCCTGGAACGANCCGATCGGGCGACCGAACTGCACACGNACCTTGGCGTACTCGACCGACATGTCGAGGCACATCTGAGCGCCACCGACCTGCTCGGCGGCGAGCGCCACGGCAGCAAGGTCGAGGACGGTCGAGAGGACATCCCAACCGCCGCCGTCGGNGCCGATGAGCGTGGCGGGCACACCNGAGAACTCNAGCTTNGCCTGNTTGCGNGTGGTGTCCATCGTGGACAGGGCGGTGCGAGTGAGGCCTTCGGCGTCGGGCTGGACGGCGAAGAGACTGACACCGGCGTCGCTGCGAGCCGCAACGAGGATCAGGTTGGCGGTGGCGCCGTCGAGGACATAGCTCTTCACGCCGTCGAGGGTCCATCCACCGTCGCCCGGGGTGGCCTGCATCGTGATCCCACCTTCGTCCCAGCGACCGCTCTCCTCGGTGAAGGCCAGCGTGGCTCGGGTTTCACCCGACGCAATTCCGGGGAGGTGGGCGTTCTTGGCGTCTTCATCACCACTGTGGAGCAGCGTGTTGGCGGCGAGCACACAGCTCGAGAAGTACGGGGCGCACAGCAGGGCGCGGCCCATTTCCTCGAGAACGACGACCTGCTCGATGAAGCCGAAGCCCTGGCCGCCGTATTCCTCAGGGATGGCGAGCGCTTGGAGGCCCATCTGCTCGGCCATCTGGCTCCAGACGGCCTCGTCGTAGCCCTGATCGGTCTCCATCTGCTCGCGCACGTCGTCCTCGGACGACTTTTCCTCGAGGAAGGAGCGCACGAAGTCGCGAAGCTGGTCCTGTTCTTCAGAGAAGGCGAAGTTCATGGAGCGGACCATATCGATCCACTCGGCGAGGCGCCAACGTCACATGCGTACACCGCTGTACACCATTTGCGCTAGCCTCGAGTGATGCACCTTGACCCTGCTCCCGGCGCCCCTCACCTCGGCGTGCGCGATCTGCGCGCCGATCTCGCCGCCCACGTCCGGCGAGCCGAGGCGGGCGAGCGGGTGATCGTCACCGTCGACGGGCGTCCGGCCGCCCAGCTCGCTCCGATCAGTCCTGACGGCACACCGGATCTCGACGACCTGGCCGCCGCTGGGCTCATACGCCGGCCACTCCGCTCGGATCGACCGGGCCCTCCCCAGGATCTCCCGCTCTTGCCGATCGACGTCAGCATCGATCAGGTGCTCGCAGACCTTCGGGGCGAACCACCGCGGCGCCGAGGCGGGCTGTGATTCTGGCGCTCGATCCCAGCGCCCTGGTGCAGCGCTACACAGGCGGACCGCACTCGGCCGTCGTCAACCAGGCGATGGCGGCCGCCGGAACCTGGGCGATCTCTGATCTCGCTCGCGCAGAACTACTGATGGCGTTGCACCGAGTCTCGCCCGATCCGGTCACTGCGGCGGAGCTCACAGCGGCGGCCCGGGCCGATGTCGACGCGATGGTCGTCGTGCCGATCGACGAGCGCACGCTCGGGCGAGCGGTCGAGCTCGGCACGCTCTACGGCCTTCGGACGGTCGACGCCGTTCATCTCGCCGCACTCGACCGCCTCCCCCGCCCACTGGGCCTCGCAACGCTGGACGCCCGCCAGATCCCGGCGGCGGTTTCGCTCGACATGGAAGTCGTCACGCCGCTCGAGCGTTGAGATCGGCTGGTGATGACGAGCGGAGACGCAGTCGAACCGCCATGATGCGTTCGTGACCGAGTCGTCTTCCACCCCGTCTCGCCCGAACCCCGTGCCTGACGGTGGCGCATTGCCGTCGCACAAGCGTCCCTATGACGACACGCCGGTGCACACCGAGGATCTCCCACCGCTCCCGATCCGGGACCGCAACATTCCTGCCGAGGCATGGATCGAGGCCCCCGACGAACTCCTGCGATCAGGCGACGACATCGGGAACCCCCGAATCGCCTACAAGCGCCGCATCGGCTCGTGGCTGCTGTGGCGGGCTGGGCCTGCTCGCAAGGCAAACGCCCGCTATGTCGCGATCCACAGCGAGGATCTCCACCGCATCCTGACCTTCCGGCTCTTCGAGGACGGTACGGGCGGAGGCGATGGCCCGACCGGCACGCGCCACGAACGATTCCGGACCTGGAAACACGACCTGCTCCAGAACGACTGAGCTCTTTGAGATGCGGTTCGGACGACACGGAGGCTCGCCCCGCTCAACTGATTCGGGACACGTCGATTGGTCGCAGTAGCGTCGCAGTATGAGCGACACGCCATGGTCCGGAGACGTCGTCGGCCTTGTGGAGGCATTCCGAGCGGGTGAGCGAAGCCCGAGCGAGGAACTGGAAGCCACGCTCGCCGCCGTTGATGCGAGCGACCTCAATGCGGTCTGCCACGTTGATGCCGAGGCGGCTCGGGTGGCTGCGGCCGCCGCCGATGTCTCACTCCCGTACGGGGGTGTCCCCCTTGCGGTGAAGGAACTCCTGGCCGTCGACGGCTGGCCAGCGTCGCTTGGATCGCTTCCACTCGCCGACGAAGTGTTCGACGCCGATGGCATCTCCGTAGAGCGACTGAAAGCCGCCGGCGCGATCGCCGCCGTGCAGACGACATCCAGCGAATTCGGCGCCACCAATCAGACCACCGCCAAGATCCACGGAGCGACCCGAAACCCCTGGAACCTTAGGCGAACCCCTGGCGGGAGCTCGGGCGGTTCGGCTGCAGGTGTTGCCGGCGGCCTCTTCGCGCTCGCCACCGCAAGCGATGGCGGCGGATCGATCCGCATCCCCGCTGGCTTCTGTGGCCAGATCGGCCTCAAGTCGACCTTCGGCCGTATTCCCCGCGGACCTGGGTCGATCCTGGGCAACGCCACGGCGGTCGAGGGCACCGTCAGCCGCAGCACCCGTGATGCTGCCCGCTACCTCGACGTCACCAACGGCTTCGACCCTCGGGACCCTCGAGGTCTCCCTCGGGTCGAGGGCTATGAGGCCGGGCTCGGCAGCTGCGCCGATGAGATCCGTTCGCTGCGGGTCGCCGTCGTTCCCGACCTCAGCTGCGCCGTCGTGGGGCCGGAGACCGAAGAACTCATCGTCGCTGCGGCCGAGGAACTCATCGCGCGCTGCGGGATGCAGCGCGTCGAGATCGACCTCCGACTTCCGAAGATCATGGGCGTGTGGGGTGCGACCGGCGGTGTCGGAATCCGCATCTCGCTCGGCGATCGCTGGCCCGAGTGTGCACCGGGCCTGGGCGGGCTCGAGCGGGCCGGACAGCGCGCCGCGGACACCGGCTTCACGATCGACGCGATGGCGCGTGCCGAAAGCCGCCGAGCCGAGTTCAACAGTGCCATGGCGGTGATGTTCGACCAGGTCGACATCGTGCTCGCTGCCACCAACCCCTCCACCGCATTCGGTGCCGAGGGCCACCTTCCCGGCACCTTCGAGGGCCGTGAATCCAACCCTGGCAACAACGGTGCACTCACCGCCCCCTCGAACATCTACGGCAACCCGGCCATCGCATTGCCGGCCGGCCTTGCCAGTGACGGATTGCCCGTGAGCCTGCAGGTTCTCGCCCCCCACTTCCGTGAGGATCTGCTGCTTGATCTGGCGCTGCAGTGGGAGCGCGAGCACCCGGTCGAACTCGCCCCGTAACGCCGGCGGAATTAGCACTACCGGCGTAGTACTAACCCCGCCGGGCGGCGTAGACTTCGGCCATGACCGCTCCCCTCTTCGAGATCGAAGGTCTTCGCGCCGTCACCACCGACGGTGGTATCGACATCCTCAACGGCATCGATCTGACCGTCGCCGAAGGCGAGGTCCACGCCCTCATGGGCCCCAACGGCTCGGGCAAGTCGACCTTGGCCAGTGTGCTGCTCGGCAGCCCCGAGTACGAGGTCACCGGCGGGTCGATCAAGTTCCGCGGTGAGGACATCACCGAGTGGGATCCCGACATTCGCGGCAAGGCCGGCATCTTTCTGGCGTTCCAGTACCCCCAGGAGATCCCCGGCGTCTCGGTGATCAACTTTCTCCGCCAAGCCCTCTCGGCCCGCAAGGGAATCGATCTCTCCGTGCTGGAGTTGCGGCTTGCGATCATGGAATGGATGGAACGCCTCGAGATGGATCCATCGTTTGGCGAGCGCTATCTCAACGAGGGTTTTTCCGGCGGCGAGAAGAAGCGCAACGAGATCCTGCAGATGGCGATCCTCGAACCCGAAATGGCGATCCTCGACGAGACCGACTCGGGACTCGACATCGACGCCCTCCGAGTCGTCGCCCGCGGGGTACGAGAGGTGCGTGAGGATCGGCCCGAGATGGGCGCGCTCGTCATCACCCACTATCAGCGCCTCCTCGACGAACTGCAGCCCGACAAGGTCCACATCATCGTCGACGGCACGATCATCGAGTCCGGCAGCATGGAACTTGCCGAGGAACTCGAGCGCGACGGTTACGTCCGGTTCGGTGTCTGAGCGATGAGCATTCCGGCCGACATCAAGCGGGACTTCCCCGTCCTTCAGCAGCAGGTGCACGACAAGCCGCTGATCTATCTCGACTCGGGCAACACCTCGCAGAAGCCCCAAGCCGTCATCGACGCGATGAACGAGTACTACGAGACCACCAACGCGAACGTGCATCGAGGTTCCTACGATCTCGCCGTGCGCGCCACCGAGGCGCTCGAAGGAGCCCGAGCCAAGGTCGCCCGCTTCATCAACGCGCCGGCCACCAACGAGGTCGTCTTCACCAAGAACGCCACCGAGGCGTTCAACCTGCTCGCCCGTTCGTGGGGTGCGGCCAACCTCGGCCCCGGCGACGCCGTCGTGATCTCCGAGATGGAGCACCACGCCAACATCGTCCCCTGGCACATGCTCTCAGCGGAGAAGGGTTTCGAGCTGCGTTGGATCCCGGTCACCCCCGACGGCCACCTCGATCTCCGCGATCTCGACACCCTGCTCGAAGGCGCCAAGCTGGTGTCGGTCACGGCGATGTCCAACGTGCTCGGCACACTCAACGACATCCCTCGACTCGCCGAGGCCGCACACGGCGCCGGTGCGCTGCTCGCCGTCGACGGAAGCCAGTACGTGCCCCACGTTCCCACCGACGTGCAGGCGATGGGCGCCGACTTCCTCATCTTCACCGGCCACAAGATGCTCGGCCCGATGGGCATCGGTGTCCTGTGGGCCCGCGCCGACCTCCTTGAGGCGATGCCGCCCTTCCTCGGCGGTGGCGAGATGATCCTCAACGTCACCAAAGAAGGCTTCACCACCACGGAGATTCCGTGGAAGTTCGAAGCCGGCACCCCGATGGTGGCGGAAGCGGTCGGTCTCGGCGCCGCGATCGACTATCTCGACAACCTCGGCATGGACAACGTCAGGGCCCACGAGATCGAACTCACCGACTACGCCCTGCGCACCCTCAACGAGCGTTACGGCGACAAGATCGTGATCCACGGGCCACAGGTCGCCAGCGAGCGCGGCGGCGTGCTGTCGTTCGTCTACGGCGAACCCGACATGCGGGTCCATCCCCACGACATCGCCCAGGTCCTCGATCAGGCGGGCGTTTGCGTGCGGGCGGGTCATCACTGTGCCAAGCCCCTGCTTCAAACCATGAACGTGCCCGCCACAAGCCGGGCGTCGGTTTACGTCTACAACGACGAATCTGACATCGACGCCCTCGCCGAGGCCCTCGAGGCCAGCAGCGACATCTTCGCTTTCTAGACTGACGTCTCTCTTCCAGGACGAACGCTGATGCCCGGACTCGACGACCTCTACCGAGAAGTCATCCTCGACCACTACCGCTCCCCCCGAAACCAAGGCGAGCTCGAAACCCCACCCGCCGTGCGGACCGAGGGGTTCAACCCGCTCTGCGGCGACGAGGTCATCGTCTTCATCGACGTCGACGACACCAACGTCATCACCGACATTGCGATCGGTGGCCAGGGATGCTCGATCAGCCAGGCGTCCGCGTCAATGATGTCGGCCGCCATCAAGGGCACGTCCATCGGCGAAGCCCGTCAGTTCATCAGCGCCTTCAAGGGCCTGATGAGCATTCACGAAGGCGAGCTCGGCGGCGATGGTTCCGAAGCCGAGATGGGCATTGATGCCGACGTTGCCGACGCCGGCGACATCAGACTGGGNGACCTCGAAGCGCTCAAAGGCGTCGTGAAGTTCCCCGTTCGCATCAAGTGCGCCACCTTGAGCTGGAACACGCTTGCCCAGGCGCTCGACGAGGCGGCCAGCGACACCTGACCCTCGGCTGCTACGTTCGGCGGCCATGTCACCAACACCGCAGGCTGGCTGGTACGACGACCCCGAGTACCCATCGCAGTACCGCTATTGGGACGGCAACGAGTGGACGGCGCACCGCTCACCGAAGCAGACCCCACCGCCGCCCGCGACGAGCAGCAGCATCCCAGCATCGGCCACCGAGACGGTATCGGCGGCGTTCANCTTGTTCGGGCAGCACTGGTCGGGCNTGCTCGGCCTTGCGGCGATCGCCACGCTTGGATTCGCCGCTGCNGCGGTTGCCGTCGTGATCGGCCTCATCCTCTCGTTTGAGGGCAGCAACACGCTGACGGGGCCGGACTTCGTGTTTCATCCGATCGGCCTGGTCCTGTGGATCGTGGCGGCAGCATGCTGCCTTGGCGTGTTCGTGGTGATGGGTCCGGCCTNCCATGCCCGGATCGAGGCTGGCCGCCTTGGACAGTCTGCTTCGGTCGGCACCTGCATCGGCTTCGGCACCCGCAACTGGAAGCGAACACTGTTGCGCAGCCTTCTTCTTATGCTCGCCTTCTTCGCGACATACCTGGTACTCGTCCCGTTGGTTCTGCTCGGCGTTGCGTTGGGTGCCCTCGGCGTCTTCGTGGCAGTCGTGCTGTGCTTCGCCTGGCTCGTGGCAGTCATCCCCGCCCTCACCCTTGCGGCTGCAGGAGTCGGGATTGCGCCGTCCGGCGTCAACGTGATCAGCCGAGCGCTCGGCGCCGCCCGGAAGGACTGGGCGCTCGTCTCCGGNGCGTTCTACCTGGCCTACCTCGTGGTCATCGGCCTCCAGATCGCCGCCACCGTGCTCGGCCTCATTCCGATCCTCGGCATCTTCGCCGGCCTTGCGATCAACTTTGTCTCTTACACCGTCTTCGTCATCGTGCAGCACTTTCAGTGGCTGCGAATCGACGGGGGGATCGACCCTGCGATCGCCGAATTGACGGGTTCCGCCGGACCCACGTCGGCAACTCCGTAGGCACGGTCGCCACCGACGAGCGCAGGCCCGCCAACGGCGGTCAGTTCTCGGCTGCCGCCTGACGAATCATCACCGCGACCTCCGGGCCGACGAGGGCCTGGAGTTCATCGGCAAGGAACTCCGCAGTTGGTTCCGTGCCGACTTGTGCGTTGTCGCCCTCGGTACAGCACCACGCCATCGCAGGGCCCGCCTCACCCCGATCGTCGCGGCCCCAACGCCGAAGGGTGGCGGTGCCGTCGCCGTGGTGACGGGTGATGAGCGGCAACTGCCAACAGACATTCGGCTTGACGTCGATCGGGCGGTCACCATCGCGCAACGCCTGCAGATGCAGAGCACAGCCGGCGCCACCGTCGAAGCCCGGACGGTTCAAGAACACGCATGCGCCGTCGACCGTGTTGGTCCGCTTGCGCTGGTCGTCTTCGTAAATGCTGTGCTCATCGGCCCAGCTGCGGTACTGCCACAGGTCATCGTCAAGCATGGCAGCGAGCGCCGAGACCAGCATCGCCTCGTCCTCGTCGAACAGTTCGGTACCGACCGAGCAACAGCCGTGGCCGAGCTCCTCCGCTGGCTCGNCGAGAATCCCTTGACAACCGGCGCCCCAGATGCACGCCCACCGGGATCCGAGAAACCCCATGTCGACGGACCAGCGGGTTCCGTCGACGGGATCGACAAAAGATTCGAAGCGCTCGGCGACCACGCGGCAAGGCTAGAACAGCCGGGACCTCGCNATGAGCGACGTTGCGAACGCCTGCCGCTCCGACCGGCGATTCAATCGAGGGCGTCGACCTTTTCGATGAAGGAGCGATCGTTGGTCGAGATCCCGCCGGCGTCGTGGTCGGTGATGGCGATTTCGACCGTGCCGTAGACATTGCGCCACTCGGGATGGTGGAACAGGTTCTCGGCGATCAACGCCACGCTCGCCATGAATCCGAAGGCGGCAACGAACGATCCGCACTCATAGGTGCGACACAGTCGATCACCATCGCGGGTCCACGCCGGGTGAGCAGCGAGCAGCTCGTCGATCTCGGCCTCGGTGAGCAGGGTGCCGGGCATCACGCGAGCGGGTCGGCGAAGGGGTCGTCGGGCAGCCCAGCCGATGCGGCGGCAGGAGCGGTGACCCAGCGCTCATAGCCGGTCTCCTCGAGCTCCGTCGCCAGCTCGGGACCGCCGGACTCCTGGATCCTGCCGTCGGCGAAAACGTGCACGACGTCGGGCTTCAGCTGTTCGAAGAGGCGGCTGTAGTGCGTGATCGCGAGGACGCCCAGGCCATGTTCCTGTGTCTCTTCCTCGACCCGTTGACTCACCATGCGGAGCGCGTCGACGTCGAGTCCGGAGTCGAGCTCATCGAGGATCGCAAAGGTCGGGCGCAACACACCCAACTGCAGGGTCTCGTTGCGCTTTTTCTCGCCGCCGGACAGATCGACATTGAGGGGACGCTCGAGGAACTGGGAACCGAACCCGATGCGCTCAGCTTCGATCCGCATCCGCTCGCCGATCTCGGCAGGGTCCTCCGGGGTGCGGACCGATGCCGACAGCAGGTCGCGAAGTGCGACACCCGGCACCTCGGTCGGGTACTGCATGGCAAGGAACAGGCCGGCCTCAGCCCGCTGCCAGGTCGGCTTGTCGAGCAACTCGACGTCGTCGATGCGAACAGAACCGCCGAGCACCTCATAGCCCGGGCGGCCAGCGATTACGTGCGACAGGGTGGACTTGCCCGAACCGTTCGGCCCCATGACCGCGTGCACTTCGCCGGCGGGGACCTCTAGGTCAACGCCCTTCAGGATCTCAGATCCGTCGACCGCGGCCCGCAGGCCTTCGATGATCAGCGTGCTCATGCGTCCTCCTCGAGGGGGGCGAGGGTCAACACGACATCGCCGTCGATCACGGCGACCTCGTAGGTGGGAACGGGCCGGATGGCGGGCAGCGTAAGCGCCTCACCGGTGCGCAGATCGAACGAAGCACCGTGCTTGGGGCACTCGACCGCACAGTCGTCGGCTTCGACGAATCCATTCGAAAGCGACACGTCGGCATGGCTGCAGGTGTCGCTGATGGCGTAGATGTCGTCGTCGATGCGGACGAGCAGGANCTCNAGTCCGTCGATCTCNACCTTTCGCCCGGTGCCNGANNCNATCGAGTCGAGCGCGAACAGGGTGTGGGTGCTCATACGGCTTCGAGCTCCGNCTCCGCAGCGGCCGAATCGAGTTCGCGCTGGCGAGCCAGCTTCTCAGCGATCGCCGACTTGAGCGCCGGCACCGCGGCCTGGACCGGCACACCGGCCAGCACCTCACCGAGGAAGCCGGCGACGATGAGGCGCTCAGCCTCAGCCGTGGGAACACCGCGAGACTCGAGATAGAAGCGTTGGTCCTCATCGACGGGACTGACTGTCGAAGCGTGACTGCACTTCACGTCGTTGTTCTCGATTTCGAGATTGGGCACCGACTCAGCCCACGCATCGTCGCTGAGCTTGAGGTTGCGGTTGGTCTGGAAGGCGTTGGTGCCGCAGGCGTCGGGGCGCACTCGAATGAGCCCGGTGTAGACGCTTCGGCTCTCGCCGGCGACGACGCCCTTGTAGAGCAGGTTGGATGTGGTGTCGGGTGCGACATGGTCCTGGTAGGTGCGGAAGTCGAGCGTCTGCTCGCTCTCTCCGAAGTAAACCGCAGCAAGATCACCATGGGCACCACGCCCCACGAGGCGGGTATCGGCTCGGGTTCGGGCGTAGGCCCCACCGAACGCAGCGGTGGCGGCGGAGATCGTGGCGTCGCGCTCGGCACGGGCGAGGACGCTGCCGAACTGCCAGGTCTTCGCCCCCTGCTCCTGCACCTTCAGGTAGCCGAGTCGACCGGCGGCTTCGACGTCGAGTTCGACGACCGGGCACACGAGGATGTCGTCGTCGGCCTCGCTCGTGTGGAGATCCATCACGTCGGCCTGCGCGTTCTCGGCCACACGGACGACGAGGCGAGGAAAGGCGGCGCCACCGGCACCGGCTGCGTGGTGCGTGACGACGATCGGCCGATCAACAACGACACCTCGGGGGATGTCGATCAGCAACGGCCGATCCATGAAGGCGTCGTTCAAGAGGGTGAAGTAGTCGCCGGCGTCGTCGGCGACCGAACCGAGACGGGCCTCACCGTTTTCGTCNTCGGCCAAGGGACCAATGTGGACGCCTTGATCGACGAGCGCTTCATCGACCTCCACGAACATCACACGGCCGTTCACACAGCGGATCAGCGCAGCAGGCTCGACGTCGAGTCGCGGCATTGGCGCATCGCCAAACTCGTGTGCCGGCGCGTAACGCTCGAGGTCGAACTGGCCGATCAGGCTGTAGCGCCACTCCTCGGCGGCGTCGTCGGGGCGCTCGGTCGCCGCAAACGCCTCTGCAGCGGCCGTTCGACGGGCGACAAGCCAATCGGGCCCGCCGAGCGAACGGGCGGCGGTGGGGGAAAAGGCAGTGGACATCGGCATTTATCCTACCGCCGTAGTGTTAACTCCCGACGCCCTCGGGACCGCCGAAACGCGGGCTGTCGTGGGTCAGCGACGGCCGTCGCGATACCGCTTGCGAAGGCGCTCCCCGAGGCCATCGCCCTTCGGCTTGCGCGTCCTGGCCCCGGGTGGCTGCGAGCCCTTTCTAACGCCGTCGCCCTTGGCACGCCGCAGGCGACCGAGCCCCTTCTTGTTGCGCTTCGCTCGCTCCTCCTCGAGGTCGGCGAGCGTGCCGGGCACGGCATCGTTGATGATGTCCTCGGCGGCGTCAAGCAGGGCGGCGATCGAATCGTCCTCCCCCAGGCTCTCAGGCTCCGCCGGAGTCTCCGGCGTGACCAGGCTGCCGTAGCTCCAGTTCACGTCGGCAAGGCGCCTGGTGTACTTCGCGCAGTCGTCGGGGCACCGCCACGGGGCCTCGGGCGCCAAGTCGAGATCACACTTCCGGACCGTGTCCCCGTTGGGGTAGCTCCGNGATTCGAAGTACTTGCAGTCCTGGCGCATCGGCATGGGTCCATTGTGGCGGTTCCTGTGCCACCTCGGGCATCAGAGCCCGGCGAGTTCGGCGAGCAGTGGGGTGAGCGTGAAGCCGTCGTTGACGCGGCCACTGCGGATGAGACCCGGAATGTCGTCGAGCGGGATCCACTCGATTGCTGCTGCTTCGTCGAGTTCGGTCGGGTCACCGACATGGTGGGCCTCCGTCGCCCGCTCGACGTGGAAGGTCAGATCGACGGAGCCGTTCGCCGGGTGCCAGGAAAGAAACGGTGTGGTGGGTCCGGGCTGCCAGCCGGTCTCCTCGAGACACTCACGTGCGGCAGCCTGCGCGACGGTCTCACCCGGGTCGATCCGGCCCGCCGGGAGCTCCCAGCACCAGGTGTCGGTGACGAACCGGTGCCGCCAGATCATCAGGACGCGCCGCTCCATGACGACGAGCGTCGCCGCCGCCTCGGCGGGAATGCGGGCCACATGGTGGTCGAAGCGATTCCCCGACGGCGTCTCGACGTCGACGAGGCGCAGCGACATCCACTCGGAGTCATAGATCGACCGTTCGCCGTGAACGGTCCATTCGCCGGGAATGGTCATGACCCGACCCGAGGAGGCAACTCTCCCACCGGCCGCTAGCCGACGGAGCCCTCCATCTGGAGCTCGATCAGGCGCGACCACTCGACCGCGTACTCCATCGGGAGGGTGCGGGTGACCGGCTCGATGAAGCCGTTGACGATCATGCCCATCGCCTGCTCCTCGGTGAGGCCGCGAGACTGCAGATAGAAGAGCTGCTCGTCGGCGACCCGAGAGACGGTGGCTTCGTGACCGATGACCGCGTCGCCGGAACCGACCTCCATGTACGGGTAGGTGTCGGAGATCGACTCGTCGTCGAGGATGAGCGCATCGCACTGGACATGGGACTTGCAGCCATAGGCGTCGTCCTCGACTCGCACGAGGCCGCGATAGCTGGTGCGGCCACCATCCTTGGAGATCGACTTGGAGACGATTTTGGAGGTGGTCTCCGGGGCGGCGTGGATCATCTTCGCGCCGGTGTCCTGGTGCTGATTGGGGCCGGCGTAGGCGACCGACAGCACCTCGCCCGAGGCCTTCGGGCCGGCCAGAACGACCGCCGGGTACTTCATCGTGAGCTTCGAGCCGATGTTGCCGTCGATCCACTCCATATGGCCCTCGGCTTCGACGTAGGCCCGCTTGGTGACCAGATTGAAGACATTGTCGGACCAGTTCTGGATGGTGGTGTAGGTGACACGAGCCGACGGCTTCACGACGATTTCCACGACCGCAGAGTGCAGCGAATCAGAGGTGTAGGTCGGGGCCGAGCAGCCCTCGATGTAGTGCACCTTCGAGCCCTCGTCGGCGATGATCAGGGTGCGCTCGAACTGGCCCATGTTTTCCGCGTTGATGCGGAAGTAGGCCTGCAGCGGCATCTCGACTTCGACGCCCGGCGGGACATAGATGAACGAACCGCCGGACCAGGCGGCGGAGTTGAGCGCGGAGAACTTGTTGTCGTTCGGCGGGATGACCTTGCCGAAGTAGTCCTTCACCAGCTGCGGGTACTCCTTGACCGCCGTGTCCATGTCGCAGAACAGCACGCCCTGGGCCTCGAGGTCCTCGCGGTTGCGGTGGTAGACGACCTCGGACTCGTACTGCGCGGTGACACCGGCGAGATACTTGCGCTCCGCCTCGGGGATCCCCAGCTTCTCGTAGGTGTTCTTGATCGACTCCGGCACCTCGTCCCAGTCGTCGCTGAGCGAGTCGGTGGGCTTGATGTAGTAGAAGATGTCGTCGAAATCGATGTCCGACATGTCGCCGCCCCAGTTGGGCATCGGGCGACGCCCGAAGCGCTGATGGCTCTTGAGGCGGAAGTCGAGCATCCAGTCGGGCTCGCCCTTCAGCCACGACATCTCCCGCAGGATGTCCTCGTTCAGGCCTTTCTTCGGCTTGAAGACATAGTCCTCTTCGTCGGCCCAGCCGAGCTGGTACTTGCCGAGGTCGATGCCGATGTCGGTGGACGCCATGGAGGTGCCTTTCAGCGAAGCGTGCGAGGGGTGCCGAGTGAACCGTCGGCAATTAACACTACGCCGATAGTAACAACTCGCATCGGCTTCTCGACAGTCGGAGCAGGCAAATTCAGCGGCTCGAACGCCTCAGTCGATGCGGCGCATTTCGGTGCGGAATTGCTCGCCTCGAGCAACATACGCATCGACGTTCAGGCGGGCATGGAACTCGTCGAGCACACCCTCGCGGATCTTGGCGGGGACGCCGAGTGCCATCGAACAGCGCGGCACCTCCACCCCACCCGGGACCATCGCGGCACCGCCAACGAGCGCATGCTCGTGAATGACGGCGTTGTGCAACACGATCGAACCAGAACCGACGAGTGCCCAATCGTGCACGATGCATCCCTCAAGGTGGGCGAGGTGACCAACCGTGACATTGCTGCCGATCCTCGTCGGCGTGAAGGCCGTGGTGTGGATGACGGCACCGTCCTGGATCGACGTGTTCTCTCCAATGACGATCGGGCCGTCGTCGCCACGGATCACGGCCTGAGGCCACACCGACGAGCCCGCACCGAGCACGACATTGCCGATGACGGTCGCGTCCGGGTGGACGTACGCCGTCTCGTGGATCTCGGGGGTGAGGTCGCCGAGCGCGTAGACCGCCATCACATCGCCTCGTACGTTCCGTAGCCGCCCTGGAAGAACAGCAGCGGGCCCTGCTCGCCGGTGACCGCCAACTCCTTTACGAGGCCGACAACGATGTCGTGATCACCACCGTCGTGGATGGCGTGGATCTCGCAATCGATGTAGCCGACCACGCCGGGCAGCACCGGCGAACCGGTGACGGCGGTGGTCCAGTCGATGCCGGCGAAGCGGTCATCGGAGGGCATTGCGAACACGCCGCAGGTGTCCTTCTGGTCCTCACCGAGAATGTTGGCGCAGAAGGCGCCCGTGTCCTTGATGGCCTGCCAGGTGCCCGACGACGAGCCTGGGCAGAACATCACGAGCGGCGGCTCGAGCGAGACACTGGCGAACGAACCGATCGCCATGCCCGCCGGCCCCTCGTCGGTCGCACCGGTCACGACCATCACGCCGGTCGGGAAGTGTCCGAGCACCTTGCGGAAGTCGGCGGGATCGATCGTCATTGCACACCTCGCTGCAGGCCACCCGGCCCTCGTCTTGACCCGGCGTACGGTAGCGCCCACAACGGGGCGCACCGTGCCGTTTGCCGTCGGGTCAGTGTCGGTGAGGACAATGACCGGCCCTTCGGAGCGGCGGGATGATCAGCGCTGGGCAGCGAGGGTGAGCTTCAGGCCTTCAGCCGCTGCGATCACCTCGAAGGGGTCGTCAGCGGCGAGTTCAGCCATGCGTTGGGCGATCTCGTCGACCATGTCGTCGTCATGCGCGGGATCGTGGTGGAACAGCACCAGCAGCTTCGCGCCGGCTTGCCGAGCAACCTCGACCGCGTATTCCGGAGTCGAGTGGCCCCAGTCGGCCTTGGCTGCGAGCTCGTCGGCGGTGAACTGCGCATCGTGGATGAGCACGTCGACATCGCGACACAACTCGAGGACCGAAGGTGCCACATGGGTCGGGTCGTCGATCGGCTCCTGATGGTCGGGGATGTAGGCGACGGACACGTCATTGCGGGTCACTCGGAATCCGGCGGTGGTACCGGTGTGCGGGACCGGTCGCGCCATCACGTCGGTGTCGCCGAGTCGGAACTCGCGATCGAGTGCATCGTCGAACGTGATTGTGGCCGACAGCTGCGCGGTTTCGACCGGGAAGAAGGGAGGGGTCATGAACCGGCTGAACGACGCTCCGAAGCTTTCCCCGTTCTCGCCCGGGCCGTAGACGTTGAAACGGGTGTCGGGAAACTTCAGCGGCGCGAAGAAAGGCAGCCCTTGGACATGGTCCCAGTGCAGGTGGGTGACGAGCACGTCGACCTCGCACGCCTCATCGGCGAGCGACTCGCCAAACATGCGGAGCCCGGTGCCGCAGTCGAGAACGATCGGGTCGGCGCCCTCAGACTCGATCGAAACGCATGAGGTGTTCCCGCCATAACGCTGCAATGTCGGGCAACAACACGGGGTCGAACCCCGAACACCGTGGAATGCGATGTTGATCGCCTGCGCTGCGTCCCCCATGGGAGGTGAACGGTAGTGAGCATGCACTCCGAGGTGAAGGGCGTGTGACGCATATCTCACGGGCCGGTGCGGTGTGCGACGATGCACACCATGGCTGAGATGACCACTGCCAAACCGCCGCTGCCCGACGGCCTCGTTGCGATCGTCAAGGAGGACTGCCCGACCTGTGTGCTCGTTGCGCCCGTACTGGCCGATCTCGCGGACCGAGCGTCGATGACCACGATCACCCAGGACAACGCGGCGTTCCCGCAGGTGGCGGACTGGGTCGTCCACGACCACGATCTCGCCTATTCGTGGTTCCACGAGATCGACACCGTGCCGACCCTGCTGCGCGTGGTCGGCGGCGAACCGACCGAACGCCTCGAAGGCTGGAAGCGCGAAGACTGGGAGGCCTTCACGGGGGTCGACGGCCTGGGTGTCGATCTGCCCGACTGGCGGCCCGGTTGCGGCTCACTGAGCGTCGATCCCAATCGCACCGACGAACTCGCCGTGCGTTTCTCCGGCTCGACGATGAGTAGCCGGCGGGTCGAGATCGCCGCCCTCGAAGACGAGTGGGAGGCCCTCTACGACCGGGACTGGTCCGATGGCCTGCCTGTCGTTCCCCCCACCGAAGCCCGCGTCCTTCGGATGCTCGAGGGCACCACTCGCGCCCCCGACGAGGTCGTGGCCGTCGTGCCACCGGACCTCGCCGACGTGACCGTCGAGAAGATCGCGATCAACGCCGTGATGGCCGGCTGCAAGCCCGACTACCTCCCGGTCGTCATCGCCGCAGTCGAGGCGATCTGCACCGACGACTTCAACATGCACGGCGTACTCGCCACCACGATGGATGTCGGCCCCATCATCATCGTCAACGGGCCGATCGCCCGAGAGATCGGCATGAACTCCGGTGGCAACGTGCTCGGCCAGGGCAACCGAGCCAATGCCACGATCGGCCGGGCCGTGCAGCTCGTGGTGCGCAACGTCGGCGGAGGCAAGCCCGGAGGTGTCGACCGCTCGGCGCACGGCAGCCCTCACAAGATCGGTCTCGCGTTCGCCGAGGACGAGGTCGGCTCACCGTGGAACTCACTTGCCGAAAGCCGCGGCTTCGACGCCGAGCAGTCGACCGTCACCGTCTGGTGCGGCGGCGGGCCGCAGGTCTTCGTTGATCAGCTCTCCCGCACGCCGGAGTCGCTCACAAAGCACTTCGCCAACTATCTCAAGACCAACCTCGCCCCGAAGATGGCGATGATGGAGACCCTGCTCGTGATCGGCCCCGAACATATGTCCCGGTACCGCGACGCCGGCTGGGATCGCGCCCGGTTCCTCGCCGAACTGGACTCCCATCTCCAGCTGGAAACCGACGACCTGATCCGAGGCGCCGACGGCATCGACGAAGGCCTGCCCGAAGCGTTCTCAGGCAACACGATCGGCAAGTTCTGGCCCGGCGGCATCCACGTGGTACACGCCGGCGGGGCGACCGGCCTGTTCTCGATGGCCTTCAGTGGCTGGGTTCCACCGCCGAAAGGTAGTGTCTGCACGACGAAGGAGATCACGCGATGACCACCGTCCTCGACCCGACCAGCGAGTCCCGCCCGGAGCAGCGCGAGCTCGTGCTGCGGCCCGAATCGCTCGACGGTCTCACCATCGGACTCCTCGACATCTCCAAACCGCGTGGCGACGTCTTCCTCGACCGAGTCGAGGAAAAGCTCACCGATCTCGGTGCGTCGGTTACCCGCTTCATGAAGCCGACCTTCGCCAAGCCCGCACCGGTCGATCTTCGTCACGAGATCGCCACATCGTGCGATGCGGTGATCGAGGCGCTCGCCGATTGAGGCAGCTGCACGACGTGCAGTGTGCACGACATCAGCGACCTTGAACGACGCGGTATCCCCGGGGTCTTCGTGGCCTCCGAGGGCTTCATCGACGCCGCCGAAACCCAGGCCACAGCGCTCGGGCACCCCACCGCGCGGGTCTTCACGCCACACCCGATCCAGGACCGCACCGACGACGAGATGCGCGAGATCGCGGATGCCACGGTCGAGGCCCTGATCGCGAAGCTCACCGGCCCGCAGGCCTGACACTCACGGCAGCCGGAGCGTCTCGTCCTCCTCGACGGCCAGCCCGTCGCGCACGAGCCCTGCGACAATCCGTTCGGCGCGCTCCTGGTCGGGCTCTGCAATGCAGCTGGCGACGGTGGATCGCGCCACAGGACCGGCTCGCAACGCATCGACGAGTCGGCCGCGAAGTTGACGATCACTCCCCTCGAATCGGGCTTGCGGTGTCGATACCGCAGCGGAACCCACGGCCGGGTCGTCGCCCTGGCCCCGCCACCTGCACCAGGTGTGCACGGGACACGCCCCACACGACGGCGAACGCTTCGTGCACACCAAGGCGCCCAACTCCATGAGCGACTGGTTCCACTGCCACGGCTGATCGTCCGGTGCGAGCGCATCAGCGCGTTGTTGCACTCGGTTCGGTGTGAGCCGGATGCCGTCCCAGCGAGCCAGGACCCGACCGATATTGGTGTCGACCACCGCCGCCGGAAGCTCGTGGGCGAAGGCCCGCACCGCCCTGGCGGTATAGGGGCCCACGCCGGGTAGGGCGAGGAGATCCTCAAGACGTTCCGGCACCCGCCCACCGTGTGACTCGACCATCACCGTTGCGGCGCGATGAAGGTTGAGCGGACGCCGGTTGTAGCCGAGACCGGCCCACTCATCGACGACATCGCCGGCCGGTGCGGCGGCGCATGCCTCCGGGGACGGAAAGCGTTCGAGGAACCGCGGTAACCGATCGATCACTCTGGCGACCTGCGTCTGCTGGAGCATCGTCTCCGAAACCAGGATCGACCACGGATCTCTCGTGCGACGCCACGGCAGGTCCCGAAGCGACGCAACACCCCAGGCGAGCACTGCCTCGCGTCGCGCCTCGTCGTTCGGTTCGATCGACATCGCCGCCGACCGTAGGCGGGCTGCGCCAGCCGACACCAACGACACCGCCACGGCTCAACACGACGCCACCCATCGACAGGCCCTAACGTCGGCGCCCATGAACGCGCCGACGCTTTCCGCCGCCACCGCCGCCGTCTCCGCCATGGAAGACGTTGTCGATGCCGCTCTCGCCCGGCTCGCAACGGTCGACATCGACGAGCATCAGGTCGTCGCCTACGACATCGCGCACGGCGCAGCGGCCGTGGCCTCGGCTCGCAACCTGCTGGGGTACGGCGTTCACGGCGAGGCCGAGGAGCGTCTCACGGTCGCCTTCGTCGCCGACGTCGCCCACGACCTGGCCACCCGCCTCCTTGGCAGGGAGACCGACTGGGGTGTCAATCGAGGAGCGCTCGACGGCATCCACGATTTCATGGCGGCCGGCCGAGCGCCGGAGTTACTCGCCTCCCTTGTCGACGGGGCGCCATCGCACCTCGACGAGGACATGCAGCTCGCCTCTGAAACCTTCCGCCGATTCGCCGACGAGCAGATCGCCCCGCGAGCCGAACACGTGCACCGCACCAACGCCGACGTACCCGAGGAGCTCATCGAGGGACTCGCCGAACTCGGGATCTTCGGTCTCTCCGCGCCGGTCGAGTACGGCGGCTTCGCCGAGGGTGGCATCAACGACTACCTCGGCATGGTCGTCGCCACCGAGGAACTCTCCCGCGGCTCGCTCGGCATCGGCGGTTCGCTGATCACACGACCCGAGATCCTCACTCGGGCCCTGATCGCAGGCGGCACCGAGGAACAAAAACAGCACTGGCTACCTCGGCTTGCCTCGGGCAAGGTCATGGCCGCCGTCGCGGTCACCGAGCCGGACTACGGATCCGACGTCGCCGGCATTCGGGTGGCCGCCACCCCGACCGATGGCGGGTGGGTCATCAACGGTGTCAAGACATGGTGCACCTTCGCCGGCCGGGCCGACGTCTTGATGGTGCTCGCCCGCACCGAGTCGGGCACCACCGACCACAAGGGCCTGTCGGTCTTCATCGTCGAGAAGCCGAGGGGCGATGGCCACGGCTTCGAGCACCTCCAGAACGGCGGCGGCAAGATGACCGGGCGAGCGATCGACACGCTCGGCTACCGCGGTATGCACAGCTATGAGGTCGCCTTCGAGGACTGGTTCGTACCCGCCGAGAACCTCATCGGCGAGGAGGCCGGTCGGGGCCGGGGCTTCTACTACCAGATGCAGGGGTTCGAGAACGGCCGACTCCAGACCGCTGCCCGCGCCGTGGGGGTCATGCAGGCTGCCTACGAGGAGGCCAGGGCCTACGCCGAGTCGCGGGTGGTCTTCGAGCAGCCCATTTCGGAGTATCAGCTCACCCAGGCGAAGCTGGGTCGGATGGCGGTGATCATCCAGGGCGCCCGGCAACTCAGCCTTCATGTCGCGGAACTCATGGCGAAGGGCGACGGCATGCTCGAGGCCTCGATGACCAAGGCCTATGTCTGCCGGGCCGCCGAGTGGGTCACACGCGAGGCGATGCAGATCCACGGCGGAATGGGCTACGCCGAGGAGTACCCCGTGAGCCGCTACTTCGTCGACGCCCGGGTGCTCTCGATCTTCGAGGGCGCCGACGAGACGCTGGCCCTCAAGGTGATCATTCGTCGCCTGCTGGCACAACGGACGCAATGACCGACGGCTCGCCTGGCGCGAGCCCCAGGCCGATCGTGAGTCCGTCGGCCTCGCTGAGGCGGCTGCTGACGACGTCGAATGTTCGATCGAACGTGATCCCCATCTGATCGATGGTCGACGTCGGGAGGTCGGTGCGGGCGGGGTCGGCCACCCGGATGATGTAGCCGTCGCCTCGGTCGACCCAGGTCGGGATGTAGTGCACGCCGACGGCCTCGATCTGGCCGGTGTCGTTCTCCAAGAGCTCGACGGTGGCGATCATGCCGTCCTGGCTGGCCGCGACACAGCAGTTGGCCGACTGGTTCGACAGGAAGTTCCCGAGCCCGAACACCACCCATTCGTCGCCGACCTTGTCGACGGGCTGCACGACATGGGCGTGATGGCCGATGATCAGATCGACGTACTCGCTGGGCAGCGTTGCCTCGAGCCACTCGTTCTGCGAGGAGATCGGCTCGTGGCGATATTCCGCACCCCAGTGCATCGATACGATCACGAACTCCGCGCCGGACTCCTTTGCGATCCGGGCCTCGTGCAGAATCGCGTCAGGTTCGATCAGGTCGACGAGGTACTGCCGGTCCGACGGCATCAGGAAGCCGTTGAGCGAATAGGTGGCCGAGATGTGGGCGATCGTGATGCCGTTCGCGTCGTAGAGCACCGGCGCGAGATCCTCCTCGTCGCTCGCCGCCTGACCGGCGTAGGGCAGGCCGATCTCCTGGAGTACGGTGATCGTGTCGAGCGCACCCTGCGCACCACGGTCGTAACTGTGGTTGGAGGCAAGGGAGCAACCGTCGTAACCGACGTCGAGTGCCGCCTGGGCGAATGCCCTCGGCGCGCTGAATCGCGGATAGCCGCTCAGATTGGTGTCGTCGATGGAGATCGGGGTCTCGAGATGACAGATCGCAAGGTCGGCGCCCTCGATAATCGGCCGGACCTCCTCGTAGAGCGGCGCGAAATCCCATCCCTCGTCGACGAACGCGGTACCGGCCCGCTGGACCGAGCCGTGCGGCAAGAGGTCGCCGGTGAAGGCGAGGCGGGCCGTTCGAGGAGGAGGCAGCGTCGTGGTCGTCGTGGTGGTCGTGGTCGTGCTCGTCGTGGTGGTCGACGTCGTCGAAGGAGGAGTGATCTCGGTGGCGGCCTCGGCATCGGTACCGGGCTCGGGATCGGAACGGGTGGCATTGAAGACCGCCATGCCTGCGACGAAAAGGACGACAGCACTGAGCACGCCGACGATTCGCGACATCACCGGAACAGCTCAGGGGCGACGGGACAGTCGATACGGAACCTCGCCTCGGCAGCCGGCACAGGTCCACCCGGCCCGACGACCCGATCGACGAGATCGAGCGACACGACCTCGTGACGATCCTCCCAGGGCTCATCGGAGACGACCATCGCACGCAACGGTTCCCACATCGCCGCCGGCAGGCAACGACCCATCCCGGCGACCAGCCAGACCTCGGTGCCGAGTTGTGCCGCCACCGCAGCCGCGGTGAGTGAACCGATCGAGCAGATCGCCGAGTCGGGGCCGAGGGCGTCGGTTTCGAGCAGCACGAGATCGGCATCGCCGACAGCGGAGCCGAGTCCGGCGAGCGGCACGTCGACCGCAAGCCGATCGTTGAGGTCGAGTCGATGAACGAGTCCGTAGCCATCGCCGGTGGTGTCGGCGACGAAAACTTCGACATCACCGCGAGCGTTGAGCGCCTGACTCGCCAATTCCGGCGAACCGATCACGACGATGCCGGTGTCGCCAGGCAAAGCGTGTTCGAGCTCACGAACGGTCTTGTCGCGCTGGATCATCTCGGCGGCGTCCCACGCCTCGTTCCCTGGATCAGCGCCGGTGAGCATCCGGGCAGCGAGCCACACNAGCGGACCCGACGAGGGCCGATGTTCGATCAATTGGCGGCACGCAAGCACCAACTCGGCGGGATCATGACTGACTGCCCCAAGCGCCATCGCCGCCTCGTGGACGAGCGAACTCGTGCCGATGTCGCCGGTCCTTGCCATGTACCGCAAACGCTCGATCGGATGCACCGCTTCGGATCGTAGTCACGGTCGACCCGATGCGAGTGACCAGGGATCGGGCGCGCTAGCGTTTCCGCTCGTGGCAGCAGATCTGGACCTCGAGTTGACCCCGGTCGAAGGCGAAGCACGCACCCTCAGCAGCTTCATGACGACCTTCCCGCTGGTCCCCGTCGTGCTCGATCCCTACACCAACGAGAGCTCGTGGATCCTCGACACGGCTCGGCGCGTGCTGACGCACTTCAAGGGCGCCGGTTGCCGCCCGTGCTGGATCATCACCTGCCCTGCCGACGATGCGAAGACCTACCTCGGCCCCTTCGCCGACGAGTTCCTCACCTTCGCCGACCCCGACCGCACCATGGCGAAGAACCTGGGTGTCACTGAGGCTCCCGCACTTCTCCTCGTTCGTCAGGACGGCGAAGTCATCGCCAAGGCCGAGGGCTGGAACGCCGACGAATGGCGTGCGGTCACCGAATCGATCGCCGAATTCACCCACTGGAGCCGTCCGCCCATGCCAGCCGATGGCGATCCGGGCACCTACTCCGGGACCCCGATCTCCGTCTGACTCACGTCGAGCGATGCCCAGGCATCGTCACGGCTGTTCAGGGTTTGCCACTCGCCAGCTTCGCCAGGTGGATCGAAGCAGCAGGGGAACCAGGACGACACAGATCAGACCGTGGACGGCCGTGATCGCCCACGCTGCGCTGCTTTCCGCCACGAGCGCCCGCTGCAGCACGGTCACGGCGAGCACACTCGGAAACGCCACCGAGGCGAGCACGAGGTTGCGCTTCTTCCATCCACTCGGGTCGAACGCATGGGCGAGACGATCGATGGTCTGCGCCGGGTCGCGACTCATGGGCACGGACGTTACTGCGAACCACAGAGTTCGAGGGTGGTGTCGAATCAGACAGCGCCCGCTGCGACCTTGAAGCAAGAAGTCTCGACTCACGTGGTGGATCGCACCGGCGGATACCGTGGCCCCATGAGCGAGTTCGCCTACTCCGACCTGCTGCCCACCGGCCCCGACACCACCGAGTACCGCCTGATCACCACCGAAGGGGTGTCGACCTTCGAAGCCGAGGGGCAGACCTTCCTCAAGGTCGAGCCCGAGGCGATCCAGGCGCTGACGAAGGAGGCGATGTACGACATCGCCCACTATCTGCGCGCCGAGCACCTCGAGCAGCTGGCATCGATCCTCGACGATCCGGAAGCCTCGCCGAACGACACGTTCGTGGCCACGGAGCTTCTCCGCAACGCGAACATTGCCGCCGCCGGTGTGCTCCCGATGTGTCAGGACACCGGCACGGCGATCGTGATGGGCAAGAAGGGCGACCGGGTGGTGACCTTCGCCGACGATGCCGAGGCGATCAGCCGGGGCGTGTTCGACACCTACACCGAGACGAACCTGCGCTACTCGCAACTCGCCCCACTGTCGATGTTCGAGGAGAAGAACACCGGCAACAACCTGCCGGCCCAGATCGAGCTCTACACGAAGCCGGGCGACAGCTACGANTTCCTCTTCATGGCCAAGGGTGGCGGATCGGCCAACAAGTCGTTCTTGTTCCAGAAGACCAAGGCGTTGCTCAACGAGAGCTCGATGGTCGACTTCCTCGACGAGTCGCTGCGAGCGATCGGCACCTCGGCCTGCCCGCCGTACCATCTCGCCCTCGTCGTCGGCGGCACGTCGGCGGAGTACGCCCTGAAGACGGCGAAGTACGCCTCGGCGCACTACCTCGACAACCTGCCGACCTCGGGTGACGCGGCGACCGGCCACGGCTACCGCGACCTCGAATGGGAGCAGAAGATCCTCGAGCAGACCCGGGCATTCGGCATCGGCGCCCAGTTCGGCGGCAAGTACTTCTGCCACGACATCCGGGTGATCCGGCTCCCTCGCCACGGTGCTTCCAACCCGGTGGCACTCGCCGTGAGCTGTTCGGCCGACCGGCAGGCGAGGGCCAAGATCACCGCCGAAGGTGTGTTCCTCGAGCAACTCGAGACCGACCCGGCCCGGTTCCTGCCCGACGAAGCCGAGGATCAGCTCAGCGACGAAGTCATCCACATCGATCTCAACCAGCCGATGGATGCCATTCGCAACCAGCTGAGCCAGTACCCGGTCAANACCCGCCTCTCGCTCACCGGCACNCTCGTGGTCGGGCGCGATATCGCCCACGCCCGCATCAAGGACATGCTCGATGCCGGCGAGCCGATGCCGCAGTACCTGCGAGACCACGCGATCTACTACGCCGGGCCGGCGAAGACGCCGGAGGGGTACGCCTCTGGTTCGTTCGGGCCCACCACCGCCGGCCGCATGGACTCCTATGTCGAGCAATTCCAGGCCGCTGGAGGGTCGTTCGTGATGCTCGCCAAGGGCAACCGGTCGTCGCAGGTCACCGACGCCTGCGCGACCCATGGCGGCTTCTACCTGGGTTCGATCGGCGGCCCGGCCGCACGACTCGCCAAGGACTCCATCCGCAGCGTAGAAGTGCTCGAGTTCCCCGAACTCGGCATGGAGGCGATCTGGAAGATCGAGGTTGAGGATTTCCCGGCGTTCATCGTGGTGGACGACAAGGGCAACGACTTCTACGCCGAAGTCACCACACCGGTGAAGCTCCGGTAACCCCACCGGGGCGGGTCGTCACGCGGCGTTTTCGCGATGTTCCTGACGGCTTTCTTTCGGTTCTCGTGACAGCTGATGACCGAAATGCGACTCTCGGCAGGGGCGTCCCGAAATGGGGGACGTCCCTGATGGGAGAAGAGCAATGCATATCCACATCCGCCAAGGCCTGGTCGCCAGTGATCAAGTCGCCGCTACGATCTTTGCGGTCGAGATGGCGGAACTCGTCGAGCAGACCACCGGTCACGCGGTCAGTGTCTGGGGCAGCGTCTACGGCATGCCGTTGGGCACGATCTCATGGACGAGCCAGGTGGCCGGTTTCGTCGACGCCGCTGCGCAAAGCCAGAAGCTGGCGGAAAACCCCGAGTGGTTGACTCGGGTCTCGAAGGCGGGCGAACAGGGGTTGTTCATCCCCGGTTCGTGGGAAGACGGCCTCGCTCGCGTCATCCACGCCGCCGGCGATGCAGGCCCGATGATGTACGCAAGCACCACGATGGGCACGCCCGCCCCGGGGATGGCCATGCAAGCCCTCGAGTGGGGAACCCAGATGGCCGACCATGTCGCCAGCGCCACGGGCAACCAGGTCACCCTGTGCACCTCGAATTACGGCACCGCGACCGGCAGCATGATCTTCTTCATGGGCTTCGACAGTGCCGAGAGCGTCGACGCCACCCAGGAGACGTTGATGAGCGACTCGACCTACATGGAAGCCATGGGCAAAACCGCTGAACTCTTCCTGCCCGACGGTCAACGCACCCTCACTCAGCGCCTGAACTGACACCGATACTCCGGCGCACGCGACACCAAAGGCACCGCGTGCGCCGGTGAGTCGAGTCGACGCGGCGCGTCACCGGGTGTCGATCAGCAGGCTCTTGAGCGCCCGCCCGACCCGGCCCCGATGGTCGAACAAGGTGGCGTCGGCCTGGCCATAGCCGTTGCNTTCACCGCGCACGGCCGCCGTGAAGCCAAGCCACTCCCCTTCCGGTGGCCGATGCAACGAGATGATCAGATCGGCATTGATCGAGATCATCCGCTCGTAATCGAGCACGCTGCCACCGCTCGGGATCATGTCGGCGACGGCAGCGATGAGCACCCGAGGATCGTTCGACTCGCCCCCCACGAACGGCTTCTCCATCTTCATCCAACCGGTCACCCGACCGTCGTCGTCCTCGCTTCGGCGAAAGTCGAAACTGGCGGCAAAATCGAGTGGCCCGGCAAAGGTCCACGTGATCACCGGATGGGTGTCCGGTTCACTTGGGATCTGGTCTTCGGGAAGCACCGGGTTGGGCACTGACAGGCCCTCGGCGATCCGGACCCGCATCGCCGTGGCTCGGCCGACGATCTCGTCATCGACCACATAGCGAGCCTCGATCGCCTGGATGCGCTTTCCGTCGCGCACGACCTCGGTGTCGACCCGAGTCGGCCCCATCGGCACCCGTCGACTCATATCGATCGACAAACGGGTGGTGGTCATCGGGACAGCGGATGGGACCCGCTCNATTGCTCGGGCGAAGACACCGGCGATCGCGCCACCATGCTGCACTCCCGGGAACCACGGGCCGATCGCAGACGACTGCGGGATGAGGAGATCGCCCTGCGGGACGAAGACAGCGTCACTCACCCGCCGGAGGCTATCGGTGGCGTGGACACAGAGAGATGCGGTCAGCTCCAGCGAGGTGTGCCATCGTCTGCGCATGAAGGTGCGCATCGGTTACGCCCTCGGAGCCGTCCCGAGTCTCTACCCACGGGCTCGGCGAGAACTCGCCGGACTCGGTCCCGTCGTCGACGACCTCGACCGTCTCGGCTTCGACAGCCTGTGGTTCCCCGAGCGCATCAACTCGATGCAGCTCGATCCGATCGTGGCGATGGCCTACGTCGCCGGCCGCAGCGAACACCTGAAATTCGGCCCTGCCGTCTCGGTGGTACCGGGCCGCAACCCGATCCTGATGGCCAAGATGNTGGCAAGCCTCGATGTCGTCAGTGGCGGCCGCTGCCTCCCGGCGTTCGGGCTAGGCATCGCCAACACCGCCGAGCACCAGGCGTTCCAGGTCAACCGCAAGGACCGGGCCCCGTGGCTGAACGAGGCCTTGCCCCTCATGCGTCGGCTCTGGGAGGAAGACGTCGTCGACCACAAAGGCGACCGCTTCTCGGTGGTCGGCGCTCGTGTGCTCCCGAAGCCGATCCAGCAACCGCTCGAGGTCTGGCTCGGTGGGCAGGCACCTTCCGAGCTTCGCCGCACCGGCCGCCTTGCCGACGGCTGGCTCGCCAGCTTCACCACGCCGAGGCACGTCGCCGAAGGTATTACGGCGATCGAAGCGGCCGCCGACGAGGCAGGTCGCACGTTCGACCGCGACCATTACGGGGTGCTGATCCCCTACATCCCACCCGGGCTCGACTTCCCGTCGGAAGCACTCGAGCGGGTGTCGGTGCGTCGCCCGGACGCGGCACCCGACGAGGTCGTCGCAACATCGCATGAGGCACTCCACGACATGATCGATGCCTATGTCGAGGTCGGCGCCAGCAAATTCGTCTGCTTTCCCTTCGGCGAACCCGACGACTGGCACGCCGAACTCGAGCTCTTGGCGCCGATTCTCGACAAGCAGACCTGACCGGGCCGGACACCCACCTTCACGTGGGCGAGCCCAATGCGAGTCGCTTCACGATCGAGGGCCACTCCGCTGCCCTGCGTCAGGCGGTGAGGAGTTCCAGCACCGCAGGATCTTCCTCGAAGACGCCATCGGCACCACCCGGCCCACCCAACCACTCGAGCGCCGACCGGTACACCGAGCGGGTGTCGACCGCAGGCGGCACGCCGCCATCGTCGAGCGCACCGAGGTCGTAGCCGCCGTGCACGATGCCTCCGGCGACCGACGGGCCGAAGACGAACTGCAGGCCACCCTTGCCGTGGTCAGTGCCCGCCGAGCCGTTCTCCACGATCTGGCGTCCGAACTCGCTTGTGGTGATGACCATCACCCGGTCGAGATCACCCGAGGCCTCCAGCGCTGTGAAGAACGATGTAAGCCCGCTGGCAAGGTCGTGGAGCAACGCCTGATGGTTCTCGACTTGGTCAGCGTGGGTGTCGAAGCCTCTGACCCCGACGGTGAGGACACGGGTGCCGATTCCCATCGCAATGATGTTCGCGGCAGTCGACAACAGGTCGACCGCCGTCCGGCCGGCTCCCGGGGTGGGATTCTCGTAGGCCGAGAGATTGTCGCTGCCGGCGGCTGCGGCAAGCAGGGCGACAGCGTCGAGCGTGCCCGGAATCGCCTGCTGCGCAGCGGCCAGCGTCGGTTCGGCATTCAGGGCGGACGCCGTCGCAAGGAAGGCCTCCACAAGGCCACCTTCGTCCACGCCGGGACCCGTCGCGAGGGTGAAGGCGGCCGGGTCGCGAATGGCGGTGGCCGTCGTCTGCACGCCGACAAGTGCCGGACTTCCGCCACCGAGCGCGATGGCTCGCAGCGGATCGTCGACACCGTTGCGTTCGGCGTCGAGGCTGAGATCAAGCCAACGCCCGAGCCAACCGGTCTGTGACGGCGCACCGCCGACACCGGACCACCAGGCATCCTTGGCCGTGAAGTGCGAACGCGACTGTTGCGGCATCGCCACGCCGGCGATGGCGCTCATCGTGCCCACCTCCCAGAACGGGGTCAGATCAGCGAGGGCCGGATGCAGCCCGTACTCCGCTCCGGCAAGCGTGATGAGTTGGCCATCCGACAACCCGATTTCGGGCCGGGCGTCGTGGTATCGGCCAACGGCGGGCACGAGCGTGTTGAGGGCATCGTTGCCACCGTCCATTTCCAACACGACCAGGACCCGGTCGGTGACAGGCAGGCGAGCCGAGGACGAGGCAACCGCCTCGGCCAAGGCGGTCGTGGTCGTCGTGACCGGGGCAAGGGTGGTGGCGGGCGAAGGACGACCCGTGGGGGCGGCGGCCTCGAGGCTGTCGCGCAGGAGTGCAGCCCATGCACCACCTCCGGCGACAGCGGTGCCGGCGGCACCACCGAGAAAGGCGCGGCGAGAGATCGGCATCATCGGCTCCTAGGCGATCAGCAGGTCAGGCGAAGCGAGCGCGAGTGCAAGCGCCCCCTCACCGGGTCGGGCGGACACGGACGGTTTGAGATCCTCGAGGGCGGTGATCGTCGCGTCCGAGAAGCCAGCCGGACGCATGAACAGGTCGGCCAGCCCGGACCAGTCGCCGGCCTGAGCCGCCGCAAGCGCAGGAGCCTCGTCGGGCGTCGCTCGAGCAACATTGATTGCCGCCGAAAAGCGGGCCGCAGTGGCCGACGACGCCAACCACGTCGCCGCGCCGGGATAGCCCCCGACGTTCGGCGGGTTGCCGGGCAACTGCCCCATGCTGCGAAGCGGGTCAGCCAACTCGGCGGTCGACACGCGGGCACCGGTTGCCTTGATCGCCTGGAGCAGCCACGGGAGCGGCGCGAGAACGGTTGGTGTCGCAGCCCCACCGACACCAGCGTCGAGTGTCGCCCGGGCGAGCGCGGAGATGTCCAGATCGGCGTTGGCAAACGTTGCCGCCAACGCGAGGACCGTTGCGTCGTCGATGTCGCCGAGGAGGTACCGGCCGAGCTTCGACGCGAGGAAGACCGGACATGCCGGACTGCTCGTCGCTGCGGCGATGGTCGTGTCGGCGTCGTGCACGCCGTCGACACCGAGCAGGGTCTGCGGCGTGTCGTCATGGCGGGCAGGCACAAAGCGCACCTTCCAACCGTCACGGCGACGGACAACCCAGCCGGTGAGCGCGGCGGCCGCCGCCTTGACATCGGCTTCGGTGAAGTTGCCGACACCGACCGTGTACAGCTCCAGCAGTTCCCGGCCGAAGTTCTCGTTCGGAGCTGTTCCCTTGCTGGTCGCACCATCAAGAAAGACGAGCATTGCGGCATCGGTGGTGACCTGACGGATCAGCGCCCGGACATCGCCCCGGCCGAGCGACCAGCAGAGGTCGAGGTGAGCGAGCATCGCTGGCAGATGCCGTACGACCTGCATCGACACGGCGAAGTGGTCGTGCCAGAACCACGCGAGCTGATGGTCGAGCGGTCGCTCCGTGCTGAGCAGGCGTCCCATCCAGCGCTCAAACGCCTCCATGTCCTGTTGCCGTCTCGCCTTCCGGTCCGACCGGTCGTACGCGAAGTTCCAGTCAGCCCACGCCGAGGCTTCTTCTGCGAGACCGGCCGACGCCGGATCGACGAGTCGCTCGATCGTCGCAGCAACACCGAGCGACTCGAGCACATCGAGTTCGCCGGGCGCAAGACCCCACGTTGCCCGGCGAGCCAGGAAGGCGACCTGTTCTCGAGTCGAGTTGAACTGCATCACACCCTGACCATCGGCCAAGGATGTGAGGAATGTATGACGAAGCGTTCAGCAGTCGGTCAAGGCTCAGAGCCGATCGAGTGCCTGACCGAGATCGTCGAGAATGTCCTGGGTCGACTCGATCCCGATGCTGAGCCGGACCAGATCGGCTGGCACCTCGAGTTCGGACCCGGCGGCGGACGCGTGGGTCATCACGCCGGGATGCTCGATCAGGGACTCGACCGCACCGAGCGATTCGGCGAGTGAGAACACCTGCGTCGTGGTGGTGAGTCGCATTGCGGCATCGGCGCCGCCGGCAACTCGGAACGACACCATGCCGCCGAAGTCCTTCATCTGCCGGGCGGCAGCGTCGTGCCCGGGGTGGTCGGACAGGCCCGGGTAGAGCACATGGGTGACTTTGTCGTGGCCCTGCAGGAGCTCAACGACGGCACGGGCGTTCTCGCAGTGGCGGTCCATCCGCACGGCGAGCGTCTTGAGACCCCGCAGCGTGAGGTAGTTGTCGAAGGGTGATCCCACGGCGCCGATGGCGTTCTGCAGATAGGCCAGTCGATCGGACAGCTCGGTGTCGTTGGTGGCGAGGAAACCGCCGACCACGTCGGAGTGACCGCCGCAGTACTTGGTGGTCGAGTGCACGACGACGTCGGCGCCGTGGCTCAGCGGCTGCTGGAGATACGGGGTGGCAAACGTGTTGTCGACGACGAGACGGGCGTCGCCTTCGTGCACGATCTCGGCGATCGCCGAGATGTCGACGACGGTCAACAGTGGGTTGGTCGGCGTCTCGGCCCACACGATCTTGGTCTCGGGCCGCATGGCGGCCCGCAGAGCATCGGGGTCGGTGAGATCCGTAGCGGTCCACGCGAAGCCCATCGGGGCGAGCACAGCCGAGATGAGTCGGAACGTGCCGCCGTAGGCATCGTTGCCGAGCACGATGTGGTCGCCCGGCGACAGCGTGCGCAGCAGTGTGTCCTCGGCCGACATGCCCGAGGCGAAGGCCAGGCCGTGGGCGGCACCCTCCAGCGACGCAAGGCACTCCTGGAGCGCCTGGCGGGTCGGGTTGTTGGTTCGGGAGTACTCATAGCCCCGGTGGACCCCGGGCTCTTCTTGCACGAAGGTCGTGGCGAGCGAGATCGGTGTCACGACTGCGCCGCTGGTGGGGTCGTGACGCTGACCGGCCCGGATCGCACGAGTCTCGAAGCCGAACATCTCGGCATCGGCGAAAAGGTCATCGGCCATCGTTCAGGCTCCCTGGGCGTCGGAGAGGAAGTTGAGGACATCGGTCGAGGAGACGACCGCACGGGGGCGGCCGCCATCGAGCACGAGCATTGCAGAGCACGACTCGAGCATCTCGACCGCAAGGGCGACGGGTTGGCCGGCACCGATGGTGGGCAACGGTGCCGCCATGACGTCCTCGACGGTCTTGTCGAGTACGGCGTCGGTCTCGAAGGCGAGTTCCATCAGGCGCAATTCGGAAACCGAGCCAGCGATCTCGGCGGCGGCGAGCGGCATCTCGCCCTTGCCGACCGGCAACTGCGACACGCCGTTGTCACGCATGATCGCGACCGCCTCGCTGACCTTCTGGTGGGGCTGCACGTAGAGCAGTTCTGGAACGTCGGTGTTTCGTCGATCAATGATGTCGGAGACGACCGGGCCGTCGGCTCGCAGGAAGCCGAAGCCGCCCATCCAGTCGTCGTTGAAGACCTTGGAGAGGTAGCCACGGCCGGAATCGGGCGTGAGCACGACGATGAGGTCGTCCGGGGTGCACTCGTCAGCGACCTGCAACGCTGCAGCGACCGCCGTGCCGCATGAACCACCGATCAACAAGCCCTCTTCCTGGCTGACTCGGCGAGCCATCGCGAAGGAGTCGGCGTCGCTGATCGGAATGACCCGATCGATCAAGTCTGGGTGATAGGTCGTCGGCCAGAAGTCCTCACCGACGCCCTCGACGAGGTACGGGCGGCCCGAACCTCCGGAGTACACCGAACCCTCGGGATCGGCGCAGATCACCTGGATCGCCGGATTCTGCTCCTTCAGATAGCGACTGACACCTGAAAGGGTGCCGCCGGTGCCGCCGCCGGCGACGAAGTGGGTGACGGTGCCATCGGTCTGTCGCCAGATTTCGGGACCGGTCGACTCGTAATGGGCAAGCGGGTTGGTCGGATTGAAGTACTGATTCGGACGGTACGCCCCTGGGATTTCGTTCACGAGTCGCTCGGCGGTGGAGTAGTACGACTGCGGATCATCGGGAGCGACGGCGACCGGGCAAACCACGACCTCGGCGCCATAGGCCCGCAGCAGGTCGACCTTCTCGGGGGCGACCTTGTCGGTCATGACGAAGACACACTTGTACCCGCGCTGGGCTGCCACGATCGCGAGGCCGACACCGGTGTTGCCCGATGTCGGTTCGACGATCGTGCCGCCGGGTTTGAGCAGGCCTTCGCGCTCGGCGTGGTCGATCATGCTGACCGCCGGGCGATCCTTCGACGACCCACCGGGGTTGGTCATCTCGGCTTTGACCACGACCTTGCAGGGCTTGTCCTTGGCCACCTGCTTCAGGTTGACCAGCGGCGTGTTGCCGATCAGGTCAAGAACCGAGTCGTGAATCTCCATGAGCGATGACCTTCCGACGGGTAGAGGTTCCCACACGTGTCAGGAGAACCGAAACGTGCTGCCGGGAATTCCCCCGGCTAGTTTCTGACGGACCGTCAGAAATATGGCCGGAGGACGTTGTGACCAACCCTACGAGCGGCGCCGAGGGGCTCCTCAGCAATATCCGAGTAATTGAGTCAAGTTTGCTTGGCCCCGGCCATGTCGCCACCTTCTTCGCCGACCTCGGGGCCGACGTCATCAAGGTTGAGTCCCCCGCCGGCGACTACATCCGGCAGATGACCTGGCCGATCATCGAGGGAACCTCCCTGCTGCANCTCCACACCCATCGCGGCAAGAAGAGCGTCACGCTCAACCTCAAAACTGAGGAGGGCAAGACGCTCTACAAGGAACTCGTCGCCACCGCCGACGTGGTCGTTGAGGCCCAAAAGCCCGGTGCGCTTGCCGGCTTCGGACTCGGCTATGACGTGCTCAAAGAGATCAATCCCTCGATCGTNTTCGCCACCCTGTCGGGATACGGCTCCACCGGCCCTTACCGCGACATGCCGAGCCACGGCATCGCCTACGACACCTGGGCCGGCATCGTGCAACCCGTCACCGACGACGACGGCTTCACCCGCATCCCCAAGGACATGCCGAACGTCGGCATCAACGTCGGCCCGATGGTCGCCGCGATGGGCATCCTCGCCGGCATCATCAAGGCCCGNGAGACCGGTGTCGGGTGCGAGATGGAGTTCGCCCAGTCGGATGCTGCCGCCTACATGGACTGGTATCGCATCGAGACCGANCGGGCGTACCTGCGGCCTGAGGACGAGGTCACCGGCAACCCGGCCGACAATTACGAGCGGCGCCCTGCCGGCCTGGCCGGCATGTGGGAGGGCGTGCGCTATCAGATGTACGAGGCCAGTGACGGCCATGTGTTGTTCATGGCAAGCGAGCAGGCCTTCTGGAAGAACTTCTGCCAGGGCGTCGACCGCATGGATCTCTTCGAGGCGTACCCAGGCGCCAAGTACGCCGACCACGCCAAGGGCAACGTCGAACTCCAGCGGGAGCTGCAGGCGGTCTTCAAGACGAAGACCTGCCAGGAGTGGCTGGCCTTCTCCGAGGAGTGGGTCACCACGATCGCTCCGGTCAACACCACCAAGAACATCGGCGACGATCCACACTTCAAGGCTCGGATGAACTTCTACCCGGCCGACGTCCTCGGATGTGAGCAGCTACCGCTCCCCGCCTACGTCAACGGCGAACTCCCACCGTGCCCCACCATGGCGCCCGAGGTCGGCGAGAACACCGATCAGGTCATGACCGAAGTGCTCGGTAAGTCCGCCGACGACATCGCCGCGCTGCGCGCCGGCGGCGCCTTCGGCTAACTCACCAATCTGAGCGAACCTGATCAGGCCCGCACAAAGCCGGGGTAGCCCTCCGCGGCGACGGCATCACAGTGGGTCTTGTAGTCGACAAATCCCGGTAACGGCATGAAGACCTGCGGCTTTCCCGGCACGTTCGCGCCGAGGTACCAGCTGCTGCACCCGTGGAAGAGTGTCAGTTCAGCGACCGTGTTCACCCATGCAACCCACTCGGCCTGCGCCTCCTCGGTAGCCTCGATCGTCGAGAGCCCCTCGGCATCGAGCGACGAGATCACATCACGGATGTACTCGACGTGCTGCTCGATCGACACGACCATGTTGGTGAGCACCGACGGGCTGCCGGGACCGGTGACGGTGAACAGGTTCGGGAAACCTGCCACCTGAAGCCCCAGAAGGGTCGTCGGGCCCGCCGACCACGCGTCGCGCAGGGTCCGACCGCCTCGACCGGTGATGTCGATCCGGTCGAGCGAGCCGGTCATCGCATCGAAACCGGTGGCGAACACGATGTCATCGACCTGGTGGTGCACCCCATCGACGACGACCGCCGTCTCGGTAATCTGCTCGACGGGCGTCGCCGCTACGTCGACCAACGAGACGTTCGACCGGTTGAAGGTGCGGAAGTAGTCGGTATCGACCACCAACCGCTTACAGCCGATGGTCGTGTCGGGACTCAGCATCGCTGCCGTCTCCGGGTCGTCGACGATCTCGGCGATGCGCTCACGGACATANGAGGCCGCTGTCGCGTTGGATTCGGGGTTTAGCAGTAAGTCGTTGAACGAGCCGAGAAAGAACAGGCCACCGATCTCCCACCGAGCGTCGTAAGTGGCTCGCCGCTCCTCCTCCGACACGTCCATCGCGCTGCGGTCCAGCCGCGCAATATGGCCACCGAAGCCGGTGCTGGTGTCACGCGCCGTCTTGCGCCACTCGACATAGTCGGCCTTGATGGCCGCAACCTGCTCCGGGTCGAGCGGCTCGTTGTGAGCCGGTACGGCGTACGACGGCGTGCGCTGGAACACGATGACCTGATCAGCCTGCTCGGCGATCAACGGGATCGACTGCACACCGGAACTTCCCGTGCCGATCACCGCGACGCGGCGACCGGTGAAGTCGACTCCCTCGTGTGGCCATCGACCCGTGTGGAATGTCCGACCGCCGAAATCGTCGCGGCCCGGGATGGCCGGGAGGTTCGCTGATGACAGGCAACCGGTCGCCATGACCACAAAGCGAGCGATCCGCTCCTCACCGTCCGACGACCGCACCGTCCAACGTTCGGTGGCCTCGTCGAAGGAACACGCCTCGACCCGCGTCCCGAACGTGATGTCGCGACGAAGATCGAATCGGTCGGCAACATGATCGAGGTACGCCAGAATCTCGGGCTGCGTCGCATACTTCTCCGACCACTCCCACTCCTGCTGCAACGCCTCATGCCAGCCATAGCTGTATTCCATGCTGGGGGTGTCGCACCGGGCCCCCGGATAGCGGTTCCAGTACCAGGTACCACCGACCCCGTCGCCTGCCTCGATCACCTCGGTCTCGAGCCCCAGGGTTCGAGCCTCGTGCAGCATGTACAGCCCGGCGAACCCGGCCCCAACAATCACCATGTCGAGCTGTCGCGTCATGGCCACAGGATCGCAGGCGTCGCCGGCCACGGCCATTCGGGAACCTGAACGCCGAGCGGTTGGCGCGCATCCACACCAACTGCGAATGTGACCGCCATGAGTCTTGGCCAAAAGCTCGGCACCACCGGTGTCTGGTTCTTCACCGACCTCCTCGATCACGGCCGCTCGCGAGAACTCGCCGCCCGCATCGAATCCCTCGGCTACGCCGCGCTCTGGATCCCCGACACCGTCGGCCGAGACCCGTTCGTCAACGCCGCCCTCCTTCTGGAATCGACGACCGATCTCGTCGTCGCCACCGGTATCGCCAACATCCACATGCGCCACCCCGGGATGATGAAGCAGGGAGCTGCATCGCTCGCCGAACTCTCGGGAGGCCGCTTCGTGCTCGGGTTGGGCGTCTCGCACGCACCACTCGTTACCGGTCTCCGCAAGCTCGACTACTCGAAGCCCCTCACGACGATGCGCACCTACCTCGACGACATGGACACCTCGCTCTACATGGCAGTGCCCCCTGCCGAGGAAGCGCCGGTCGTGCTCGCCGCCCTCGGACCCAAGATGCTCGAACTTGCCGCCGAACGCACCAAGGGCGCTCACCCGTACTGGACCACACCGGAACACACGGCCATGGCCCGCGAGATCATGGGTCCTGATGCGTGGCTGTGTGTCGAACAAAAGTGTGTTCTCACCACCGACGCCGACCTCGCCCACGCCACCACCAACGATCAGCTCGGCATGTACGCCGACCTTCCGAACTACCGCAACAACTGGAAGCGGCTCGGTTTCACCGAGGACGAAATCAGCGACCGCGCGCCTCGTTTTCTCGACGCTGTGATGGCCTGGGGCGATGAGGCCGCGATCGCCGACCGCATCCAGGCCCACTACGACGCAGGGGCGAGCCACGTCTGCATCCAACCCATCGACCCGGAGACTCGCGGCGAGCCCGACTGGCGTCTTCTCGAAGCCCTCTCCCCCATCACCTCGGAGCAGACGAACCCGTGAGTTTCGAACCCACCGGCATCAACGCCGCCAACGTCACCGACTGGATGGCCGAGCGCATCCCCGACCTCGCCGGGCCCCTCGACTTCGAACTGATCACCGGCGGAGCATCGAACCTGACCTTCCGGGTGACCGATACCGCCGGCGGCACGTGGGTCCTGCGGCGGCCACCGACCGGCCACGTTCTCGCATCAGCGCACGACATGTCCCGCGAACACCGGATCATCGCCGCGCTCGAGGGCACCG
>NZNH01000067.1 GCA_002694825.1 Acidimicrobiaceae bacterium
TTCACCTTCGAGCCGGAGACATCCGGCGCGCTGGGATTCGGTTTCCGGTGTGGCTTCCTCGGCCTGCTCCACATGGAAATCGTGCGCGAGCGCCTTGAGCGCGAGTTCGGGCTGTCGCTGATTTCCACTGCGCCATCCGTGGAGTACCACATCACCAAGGGCGACGGTTCGGTGCTCGAAGTCTCGAACCCCTCCGAAATGCCGTCGGCCGCTGAGATCACGGCGATCGCCGAGCCGTACCTGAAGGCAAGCATCCTTACGCCCACGGACTACACCGGCACGGTCATGGACCTCTGCCAGACCCGTCGTGGCGAGATGGTGAAGATGGAATACCTCTCGCCCGAACGCGTCGAGCTGCACTATCGGCTGCCGCTCGCCGAAGTCGTCATCGACTTCTTCGACCAGCTGAAGAGTCGCACGCAGGGTTACGCCTCGCTCGATTACGAGCAGGACGGCTACACCGAGGACGCGCTGGTCCGTGTCGACATTCTCCTGCACGGCGATCCCGTCGACGCCTTCAGCACGATCGTTCACAAGGACAAGGCCTACGACTACGGCAAGAAGATGGCCGACAAACTCAAGGAGCTCATCCCGCGCCAGAACTTCGAGGTGCCGATCCAGGCGGCGATCGGCGGCAAGATCATCGCCCGCACGAACGTCAAGGCGTACCGAAAGGACGTCACCGCCAAGCTCTACGGCGGCGACATCACGCGAAAGAACAAGCTGCTGAACAAGCAGAAGGAAGGCAAGAAGCGGATGAAATCCATCGGGCGGGTGGACATTCCCCAAGAAGCCTTTATCTCTGCGCTTCAGCTCGACGATTAGCACTCGGTAGAGTCGGCAGATGCTCGACGAGCGAAAGGCCGCCATCCTCTCGGCGGTCGTCCGGGAGTACATCGAGACCGCCCAGCCGGTGGGTTCCGGCCGGGTTGCCTCGGCGCCCGGTATCGATGTCTCGCCGGCCACCGTGCGCAACGAGCTGGCTGCCCTGGAAGAGGCCGGGTACCTGATTCAGCCGCACACGAGTGCCGGACGCATCCCCACCGACAGGGGCTACCGGTTCTTCGTCGATGCGCTGCGCGACAGCCAAACCGAGTTGGCCACCGCCGACCCGTCGACCCTGCGTGATTTCTTCGCCGGGACCCATGGCCAACTCGAATCGATGATGCAGCGCACGTCCGACATGCTCACGTCGCTGACCGACTGGACCGCCGTGGTTGTCGGCCCCTCGATCGATCAGGCGACGATCCGCAGCGTGCAGATCGTCGACCTTGCCAGCCACATCGCCATGGTTGTCGCCGTGCTCAGCAATGGTGTCATCGAGAAGCGCACCGTCGAGGTCGCCACCGAGCTCACCCCCGAGATTGTCGAGGATGCGTCTCGCCGCTTGGTGCAGGCAGTGGAGGGCAAGACGCTCGCCGAACTCGAGCAAGCCGCGCCGGATGACCGTCCCGACCCACTGCTCGATGCCGCAATCGCCGCCCTCAGCGCAGCGGGTCGTCACGCCGAGCTCTATGTCGGTGGGGCCTCGCGTCTCGCCAGCGCCTTTAACGCCGCCGCTCAACTGCAGGAGGTCCTTGCCCTGCTCGAGGAGCAGATCGTGGTCGTGTCGTTGGTCCGCGACGTCCTCGATCGCGGCATGCGGGTTGCGATCGGCAACGAAACCGGCGTGGAGCCGCTCGCCGATTGTTCCTTGGTCGTCGCACCATTCGCGGTCGATGGCATATCGGCTGGCACGATTGGCGTCCTGGGCCCGACCCGCATGGATTATTCGCAGGCGTTGTCCGCAGTGGCGGTCGTGAGCAAGCGCCTCGAGCGTGAACTGAACGAGGGCTGATGGCCGATCACTACGAAACGTTGGGGGTGTCTCGCGGCGCTACCGACGATGAGATCAAGCGGGCCTACAAGAAACTCGCCCGTACCTACCACCCCGACCTCAACCCCGGCGATCCTGAAGCCGAGGCTCGCTTCAAGGAAGTCGGCGCCGCGTACGAGACGCTCCGCGATCCACAGCGCCGCGCTGCCTACGACCGCTACGGCGAAGACGGCCCGCCCGCCGACCCGTTCGGTGGCGGCCTGGGCGACATCTTTGAGGCCTTCTTTGGGGGTGGCTCTGTTTTCGGTGGTGGCGGTCAAGCCCGGAGCGGGCCCCCGCGCGGTGAGGACCTCGAAGCTCACGTCGATCTTGATCTCGAAGAGGTGGTGTTCGGCGCCGACCAGGAGGTCACGGTCCGAACAGCCGTGCGGTGTGAGGATTGCGACGGAACGGGTGCCCGCAACGGAACTTCGCCGACGATCTGTGAGGAGTGCGGTGGTGCCGGTCAGGTTCGGCGGGTCCGCAATTCGGTACTCGGGCAGATGGTCACCGCCAGTGCGTGCGGTTCGTGCGGCGGGCTCGGGCAGGTGATCCTCGATCCGTGTCCGACATGCGATGCGTCCGGCCGTACCATTGAGCAGCGCACGTACGCCGTGGAGATCCCGCCGGGCGTCGACGATGGCACCACGTTGCGTCTCTCGGGCCGTGGCGCAGCTGGTCCTCGCGGTGGTGCCCATGGCGACTTGTACGTCCACGTTCGGGTCCGGCCACACCCGACCTTCCGCCGCGAAGGCAACGACCTCGTCCACGACTTCTACATCCCGTTCACCCAGGCGGTGCTCGGTGCCGAACTCGAGTACGAAACACTCGACGGCAGCGAGACCTTCGTCGTCCCTCGGGCGACCGAATCGGGTACCGAGTTCCGCATGAGAGGCCGAGGCGTCCCCCATGTGCGCGGTCGTGGCCGCGGCGATCTGCGGGTACGGGTCTTCGTCGACGTGCCCGACGAACTCCCCGAGGAGCAGGAGCAGCTGTTGCGTGAGTTCGCGGCCCTGCGCGGAGAGGACGTTGCCGAGCCCGGTCAGGGTCTTCTCGGGCGTATCAAGTCGGCCTTCTCCTGAGGCGCTGATGACGGGCGTCCCTCCGAACGGTCAGCACGGCCCCCATGTCTTGGTCGACTCGGTCGAGGTTCCCGTCGTCGCTGACGATGATCGTCATCACCTTGGCCGGGTGCTGCGGCTGCGCGACGGTGACTCAATGACCGTAGGCGATGGGGCCGGGCGCTGGCGGCCTTGCCGTTGGGGGCCGACGGTCGAGCCGACCGGTGACATCGTCGAAGTGCCGGCGCCGTCTCCGCGGCTCGGTGTCGCGTTCGCGCTGATCAAGGGAGGTCGCCCCGAGTTGGTCGTGCAGAAGCTCGTCGAGCTCGGTGTCGACGACATCCGCCCGTTTGCGGCCGAGCGGTCGGTGGTGCGGTGGGATGAGGTCAAGGCAACGAAGAATCAGCAGCGGCTCGAGCGGGTCGCCCGCGAGGCAGTCATGCAGTGTCGGCGGGCCTGGGTCCCCGTCGTTCACCCGGTTGTCGCGTTCGAGGATGTCGCACGCCTGAGCGGGGCAGCCCGCGCTGATCTCGGTGGAGCCTCCGTCGCGCTCGACCACCCGGTCGTCTTGGTGGGGCCCGAGGGAGGCTGGACCGATGCCGAACGCGCGATCGATTTGCCGGTTGTGGCGCTGTCGAAAGCGGTGCTGAGGGCCGAGACGGCCGCCATCACGGCTGGTGCGCTTCTGGCTGCCCGACGCGATCTCGACCACTGATTACAGTTTGCGGGTCGTTCTTTGCTTGCTCGACGGCGGCTGACCTAGGGTCCCACCACGGTGCGTATTCGTTTTCTCGCGAAACGTGAGATTCGGATCGGCCGGCCTGTTGGAGGGGGAGAGCACCGTGTCAGAACTCAACATGACACAGGAGTACAGCAAGCGGGTCGGCGAGCGGATCCGCTCGATTCGGCGGCAAAAGCGCCTTTCGTTGCAAGAAGTCGAGGCATCGTCGAACCAAGAGTTCAAGGCGTCGGTGCTCGGTGCCTACGAGCGCGGCGAGCGGGCGATCTCGGTGCCTCGTCTGCAGCGGCTGAGCCGCTTCTACAACGTGCCCGCCGCTCAGTTGCTCCCCGCCGATGCGGGTCCGAGCTTCGGCGTGAACTCGGGCGATGAGGGTGCAGCCGGTCTCGACGATCGCTCCGGTCGACCCGCCGCCGATCCGATCACGATCGACCTCACCCAGCTTGCGTCGCTCTCCGGCCCCGAGGCCGAGATGCTCACGCAGTACCTCACGATGATCCAGGTTCAGCGTCAGGACTTCAACGGTCGGGTGCTCACGGTGCGAGAGCAGGATCGACTGGCGCTCGCCGCCATCCTTGGCGCGGGTCTCGACGGCGTGGCGGCCCGACTCGAGTCGCTCGGCCTCAGCTGCCAGGCTTAAGCGGGTGCAGGGTCAGCAACTGGCCCGGCATGACCCGATCCGGATCAACGAGACGGTCTGCATTCGTCTCGGGTCGTCGGACTGTCTGACTGCGACGAGTCGATCGTTGTAGTAGCCGACCGTGATGTCCGTCATGAGATGACTGCAATCATCGTCGTGAGATATGAAACTACATGAAAAGTGTTTGAAGGCAACCGCTGCGCGTCAGCCCGGGGGCGAACCGGTAGCCTGGCCGGGTGAGCACGCCGCAGGTGGTGGCCATCGAGCCCGACTCACCCGCTGCTCGGGCGGGTCTTCAGCCCGGTGACGAGATCCTCGCCATCGCAGGCGAAGTCCCGCGTGATGTCATCCGCTGGCAGATCTTGACCGATGACGCCGAGGTCGAGCTCGCAGTGCAGCGCGACGACCGGCGTTTCGANANNGTCGTCTCCAAGCACGCCGGCGAACCTCTCGGGGCAGAAGTCCACGCGGCGCTGTTCGACAAGGTGCAGACCTGCGACAACCACTGCGAGTTCTGCTTCATCCACCAGCTGCCCAAGGGCATGCGGCGCTCGCTGTACCTGAAGGACGACGACTACCGACTCTCGTTCCTCTACGGGAACTTCACCACCCTCACCCGCTTCACCGAACTGGACCTCGAACGGGTCATCACGGAGCGGCTGTCGCCGATCAACGTCTCGATCCATGCCACTGACCCCGATATCCGCGCCGACATCTTGAAGAACCGTCGTGGTGCCGTTTCGTTGCGCTGGCTGCGNGCCTTGCTCGANCACGGCATCGAGGTGCACGGCCAGATCGTCGTGTGCCCGGGTGTCAACGACGCTGATGTCCTCGACGACACCCTGGCAGGCGTCCTCGAGCGTTTCCCTGAACTCGCGAGCGTCGCTGTCGTACCGCTCGGCATTTCCAAGTTCTCGACCCAGGAGCGCATGCGTGAACACACGCTCGCCGAGGCGCAGCGGGTCGTCGACCTGATCGAGCAGTGGCAGCAGATCTTCCTCGACTGCCTGGGTCGCCGGATGGTGTTCGCAGCCGACGAGTACTACCTGATGGCGCAGCGTCCGTTCCCGGCCGCGGAGACCTACGGAGGGTTCGAGATGCACGAGGACGGCATCGGCATGGCCCGCACCCTCGAACTCGAATTCCACGACGACTCGATCACTGAGCCGACTGGTCCCCGTGCCGGCTTCTTTNCTTGGGTCGATGGTGCGCCTGCGGACGGTTACCGAGCGCCGCGCCAGGGCTCTCCGGCGGAAGTTGTGTCGGTCGGCGACGGAGTCCCAGCCCTCACACCGGTGTCTCTTTCGCCGCGCAAGAACGCACCGGTTGCCATTCTCACCGGCACGCTCGGTGCCCCGGTCATCGCCCCGTTGGTCGAGGCGAGTGGTCGCNACGATGCCCGCATCATCCCGGTGCCCAACGACTACTTCGGTGGCAACATCGGCGTCACCGGCCTGATGGTCGGCGAGGACGTTGCCCGAGTGCTCGAAGGAGAACCCGAAGGCCACCGCTATCTTCTGCCAGACGTCTGCTTGAGCCGTGGGGTCTTCCTCGACGGTATGAGCGTTTCCGATCTGCCCCGCCCGGTCGAGGTCATCTCCACCGACGGCGCCGCCCTCCGCCTCGCCCTGGAGTCCACCGCATGAGCCTGCCTGTCGTTGCGATTGTCGGCCGCCCCAACGTGGGCAAATCCACCATGGTGAACCGCATCATCGGGCGCCGCGAGGCGATCGTCGAAGAGCGCCCCGGCGTCACTCGCGACCGCAAGGCAGTCGATGCCGAATGGCTCGGCTATCACTTCACCCTCCTCGACACGGGCGGCTGGATGGCCGATGGCGATGCGCTCGANGACAAGGTGTCCCAGCAGTCCGAACAGGCAATGCGGGAGGCCGAAGTNATCNTGTTCGTCGTCGANTCGACCGTCGGTGTCACGCCCGAGGACGAACGGGTGGCGTTGCTCCTTCGTCGGCTTGCGACACCGGTACTCGTGATCGCGAACAAGGTCGATGACGCCTCCCATGAGGCCGCCATCTGGGAGTTCATGGGGCTGGGTCTCGGCGAGCCGTTCCCGGTGAGTGCGCTGCACGGCAAAGGCACCGGTGATCTCCTCGACGCGCTGATCACTCACCTTCCTGAAGGAAGTGATCGCGAGCCCGAGGAACCCGTCAGCGATGATCCGGAGCTGTTCTCCGTTTCGCTCGTCGGGCGACCAAATGTCGGCAAGTCCACGCTGTTCAACCGACTGATCGGTGAAGAACGGGCGGTCGTCCACGACCGCCCCGGCACGACTCGCGATGCAATCGACACGATCGTGGAGACGCAGACGGGCCCGATCCGGTTTGTCGATACGGCGGGNATGCGNCGNAAGGCCAAGATCGATGAGGACACGGAGTACTACTCACTCGTGCGGGCTNTGAAGGCCGTCGACGAGTCTGATGTGTCGCTCCTCGTCATCGACGCCACGATTGGTGTCACCCACCAGGATCAGCGTCTTGCCGAGCGCGTCGATGCAGCCGGTTGCCCGATCGTGATCCTGCTGAACAAGTGGGAGCTGCTCAACACCGAGCAACGCGAGAAGATCGGCGACGACGTTGAACGCAAACTTGGCTTCCTCGGAAGTCCGCCGGTCCTTCGGATCTCGGCGCTGTCCGGCAAGGGTGTCAACCGGCTCTGGCCCGAGTTGCAGCAGGCGGTGGGCGACTACCGCACCCGCATCCCGACCCGCGACGTCAACAAGTCGATCCGCTCGGCCCAATCTGCGCAACCTGCTCCGGGTGGCGCCCGCGTGCTTTACGCAACCCAGGGCGCGACCGACCCTCCGACGTTCACCCTTTTCGTGAACCGCGAACTTCCCAAGACCTACCTGCGTTACCTCGAACGCTCGCTGCGGGAGGACTTCAATCTGGGTTCGACNCCGATCAAGCTGCGGGTTCGGAAGCGCAACGACTGAGCTCGTCCAGCTACCATTGGTGGNCCCTCGTCCACGGAGGTGACTCCCGTGATCACGTATGTTCTCGCTGCCGCAGCGTTCCTGACGNTGCTCGCCTCGCTCGTCTACATCCGATCCGCTCGTCTCCGTTTTCGGGTGGTGCGGCTCATCGACGCCGATGTGAANCGCGATGTNGAGGCNCACTCGCTNGCNTTCTCGGCCTACCGCAAGGAAGCCCACTCGGCGATTGTCTATGGCCTGCTCACCACCGTGCTGGGTTCGGCTGCTGTCATCGACAACCCCGATGTGATCGTCGGGTTTGCGGCGCTGGCAGCTCCCGCTATCGCCTCCCTGTGGTGGGCGCGCCTGTCGGTCCGCGAGGCCCGTATGGCCCGGAACCGATGGGATATTGAGCGTCGTGCGGGTGAAGCCCTCGAACAGGAGCAGCTCGCTCCGAAGGCGTGGGCGGCCCGTCTCGCCCCCGAANAGGTGCCGGACTTCTCCGGTTTCGAGATCGGGCGGGTGTACCAGGCTGGCTCGGGTCTGATGGCCGGTGACTTCTTCGATGTGCACCGCGTCGGCCCGACCCGTGTTGCGGCGGTCATCGGCGATGTCGCCGGTCATGGCATTGAGTCTTCGATCACCGCCTTCCAAGCCAAGTACCTGCTCCGGGTCTTCCTGCGCCAGTTCCGCGATCCCGCCCAGGCGTTNGAGGAGCTNAACGAGCAGCTCGCCGCCGGCGACCGCCACGAGGAGTTCATCTCGGCGGCTGTCGTCGTGTTCGACACCGAGGCCGGCACCTTGCGCTACGCATCGGCCGGCCATCCGCCGTTTTTCTTGTTCCAGGAGGACGGCGTGCTGCCCTTGCGTTCCACCGGCCCGCTGCTGATGCTCGACCCGAAGGCTTCGTACTTCTCTCGAGAGATCCCGATGGAGTCCGGCGATCTCGTCGTGATGTACACCGACGGTCTGGCCGAGGCCCGCGCCGGCGGCTCGCTCTTCGGCGAGGACCGCATCATCAAGGCGGCCGAACGGGAACTCGCAGCACCGCCCGACGTGCTCTGCAAGGCCCTGCTCGATGCCGCTAAGGATCACGCCGGTGGCATCATCGACGACGACACCGCCATCATGGCGATTCGTCGGGACTGACCCCGGAGTACAACCTTGGCGTCCGTTCTGTGGAGTGGCCGCTGAGGGCCGTGAGGGCCCTAGCCTCAGCGTCGTGCCCTGGTGCGAGTCGTGCGACAGCTATTTCACCCCAACCTCGGTGGATGCCGATGGTGCCTGCCCGACCTGTGGCGATCGGCTTGAGTCGGCGCCAGACGCCGACCACACGCCACCAAAGACGCCGTGGCACTTCTGGGTAGGGGTGGTCGCCGCCGGTGGCTATCTGATCTGGCGGGCATTCGAGGGCGTCTTCCTGCTCTTCTAACCCGCTTGCCAACGGAGGGTTCCTGGCCGTGCGGTCAGGTTGTCAGGCGGCTGGCGACACGAGCCCGGCGAGGTGGGAGCATCGCTAGCCGTCCGGTACGATCCTCCCCTCACACGGGCTGTGGCGCAGCTTGGTTAGCGCGTCGGTCTGGGGGACCGAAGGTCGGAGGTTCAAATCCTCTCAGCCCGACCCCTGAGAATCCCTGCTTCGGCGGGGATTCTCGCCGTTTTGGGACGGTTTGAGCGAGGGCTTCCCGCGGCTCGCACTATTCCGGTGGTTGCTTTTCGAAAAAACTGTCCACGGCCTCGGTGTCGGTGATCTGGACGGCAGCAACATCACCTGATGGGAGAATACCGATGAACCGAATCACACGACTGCTCGTCTCAATTTCCGCCCTTGCCCTCTTGGCTTCGGCGTGTGGAGGCTCTGACGGTGAAGCCGCTGAAGCTCCGCCGAGGGCTGAGGCGTCGGCAATCAGTGACGCCGAGTCGACCGGGCCCAACGCAGCGCTGATGACAATCACTGAGGGCCTTCAGGCAGAGCCTGCACAAAGCGAGGATTCGGCACCTACCCCTTCGACCGAAGCGCCAACGACAACGTCGCAAGCTCCCGACCCTGAGATTGCCTATTTCCCGCCGGGTGGCGCTCTCGACGAGGAGACCTTGCCGCCCAGCTCTGATTGGAGATGCGAAGTTTGGTCGCTCGAGCCATTTGGGGATCTCGTGGGCGTAGCAGCCTTCGAGAACACCCTGGCGACGAGTGAAGAATTTTGGGTAGGGATCGACTTCCTCTACGAGGGTGAGAGCATCGGACTTCTGAGCCGGGATAGGGGAACGGTTGAAGGTGAGAGCTCCCCGGGTGTCAACTGGTTCCTTTCGGATGCAACGTGGCCGCAGGAGACGGCGCTTCTGGAGGTTGTCACGTACACCGGCAACGGAAGAAGCGAGGACCTGCCCAAGTTCTCTTGTGAAATCTACGCCGTTTACCCGAGGGACTTCTGACTGCGTTTCGCATTTCCCAATCAGCATCATGCGTGCGCCAGATTGCCCGGGTCTCCGAGTAAACCTCCGGTGGATTCGATCGGGACGTCGGCACTGATTGAGGGACGCAACAAACAGAGGACAGAGCCAGCGACCGATTGACGTAAGGTCGACTACTCGCCCAGAATTTGAAGACAGCCAAAGAGCAAAGTGAGTCAGATGATGAATCCCAACCCGACGCAGCGAGCAAATCAGGCGTTCAGGGTGTTGGTCACTGCAGTTGCGGTCCTGTGCGTTACTGCTTGCAGCAGTTCGGACGACACCAGTACAGAGGGAGGTGGCACTGCGGAGGCCGCTTCTTCAACGACTGCGTCCCCCACGACGACGGATACGCCATCAACGACGACCGAGTCGCCAACCACGACGATTCCCGAAACGACGACTGTGCCCCCGGTGACCGTTACGACTACAACATCCTTGCCTCTGGATGACGAACCGCCAGAAGCGCCGACGGGTCTGGTTTGTCTCGGTATGGGTGGGGGCAGTATGGAAGTGCTTTTGGCCTTTGATGCCCCGTCAGATCCGACGGATATCGAGACGATCCGTGTGTACGTCGACGAGGGGAGCGGCTTTCAACGTGTCGCCAAAACCACGATTGACGGTTCTCCGGCGTCGTTGGGTAGCGTCTTCGATCTCAACACCACCGATCCGACAACATGGTCGATGGGGGTCTTTCCAGTGCCGGACGGTGCGGAGATCGGTATCGCTGTGACGTTCGGCGACGCCGCTGGCAACGAATCGGGCTGGTATCCCATCACGGTGACGCCAACGGGCATCAGTTGCTCGTAACCCGAGTCGGCAGCGCTTGGCGATTGGGTGGGCGGCCCGAGGTGCTGCCGTTGGGGAGTTGAAGGGGCGAGGATCCCCCGGCGTCGTTGCTTCTTGCCGGGGTGTTCTTTGTCGGTCTGGTGGACCGAAGGTCGGAGGTTCAAATCCTCTCAGCCCGACCCCTGAGAATCCCTGCTTCGGCGTGGATTCTCGCCATTTTGGGGTGGGTTGAGCGATCGACGCGATGAACCTCTAGTTGTTCGTCGGGCGGCGTGGGCGCGGCTTTGGCTATTCTCCTGCCATGAAATCCGCAGCTGTTTGTCTGATTGCGGCAGTGACTTTGACGGGCTGTGGCAGCGGCAGCGGTGCTTCTCCCGACGAGCTTGACGCAGCGATTGACCGTATCGAGGAACTGGAAGAGGCGCTTGACCGCATCGAGGAAGCGGAGCCAGCGTCGGCCGATTCGAACGGCCTGGTCGAGTTGACTCCGGCGGCGGTTGGTGCGCAGTTCAGCGATGCCGTTTGGATGGTCGAAACAGGTGCCTGCGCGAATTACGCGACGGGGTCGGGGTTTGCCGTATCTGAAACCATCGTGGTGACGAACCAACATGTTGTTCAAGACGACATGGCACCGTTCCTGGCTCGCCGAGATGGTCGAAGGGTTGCCGCACGCGTCCTTGATTCGGACGTTGAGCTTGACGTTGCCGTGCTGTCCGTCGAGGAACCGCTCGACGCCCATCTCGAATGGGTGGACCTTGACACGCTGCGTGAGGGCGACCCGGTGATCAGCCTCGGCTACCCGGCTCCGTTCAATGAGTATGCCGTCAGTCCCGGAACTCTTCTGTCGTTCATTGTCGAAGATGGCAGAAGGATTGGTGTGGTTTCAGATGAGAGCAGCGACTACGGCTCCAGCGGCGGGCCCCTTCTCACCGCTGACGGGCACATCATCGGTGTTGTCACGGAATTCGTCGACGCAGAGCTTTCAGGTCAGACGAATGGACAGAGCTACACCTATGACCGTCTGGGCGACTTTATCGAGGAGGCAATGCAGGCTGAACCGAAGGCTGAATTGACGTGCGATGGTTTCGAATATGGAACCAACGAAATCGCAGACTCGCTTTGGGACCTTTGCGCTGATGAGCACTACTGGGCATGCGACAGCCTCTACGACCTGGATCAGTACCTCCCTGTCGGCGGTGAGTACTCCGACTTCGGCGCAACGTGTGGGGATCGCGTCGAGACTGACCGCTACTGCGTCGAGGAGTTCGGAACGATGAATCCGCTGCAGTATGGGGACGATCCGTTCCTCGACGATCTGCATGATGCGTGTCTTGGCGCTGATGGCGATGCCTGCGACACGTTGTGGATGGCAACAGTCGGGTTCGAAGACGCTGCGTACTTTGACGTCGCAGCTACCTGTGGCGGTACCGAAGAGTTCGATGTTGTGTGGTGTGGCGACATCGTCCCTGAGCTCACCGATGACTCCTGATTTGCCCGTGATGACGACCGCAGTGCCTCACGAGGCGGAGCGACGCGGATCGTGGCCGGCCGATATCTCTCCACCGACCTGATCGCTCGGGTCCTCGGAAATCAGTGCGGGCCCTAGGCTCCTCGCCATGACCCCCGAGGAGTTCCGCGCCGCCGCTCACGAACTGATCGACTGGCTGGTCGACCGTCGTGTCGCGATCGAAGATCGTCCCGTGCGGCCGCCCGTAGAGCCGGGCGACATTCGGCGAGCGTTGCCCTCCCAACCGCCGCAGGGCGGAGATTCGGCGAGTGATCTGATCGCCGATCTCGAATCGATCATCGCCCCGGGCATCACCGAGGTGCAGCATCCGATGCACTTCGGCTGGTTCCCGTCGAACGCAAGCCTTTCGTCGATCCTGGGCGACTTCGCCTCATCGGGCCTCGCCTCGCTCGGTATCTCCTGGGAATCATCGCCGAGCCTCACCGAGGTTGAGGAAGTCGTGGTCGACTGGCTCCGTGAGCTGACCGGACTCAGCGATGCGTGGTCTGGTGTCATCCAGGACACGGCGTCGACTGCCTGTCTCGTCGCCATGCTGGCGGCCCGCGAGCAAGCCACTGAGCATGCCCAGGCCGGGGGTGGGGTGCTCGGCTTCGGCAAACGACTCCATGTCTACACCACCGGCGAAGCCCATTCATCGGTGCGGAAGGGCGCGCTGCTCGCCGGCTTCGCCGCCGACGACATCCGGGTGATCGAGGTCGATCCGGTCAGCCGAGACATGCGGGCCGATGCGTTGGCCGAGGCTATGGCCGCTGATGTCGCTGCCGGGGGTGTGCCAACGATCGTGGTCGCCTCGCTTGGCTCAACCAGCGTGACGGCATTCGATCCGTTGCCGGAGATCATCGACATCGCCCGTCGCCATGGCGCATGGATCCACGCCGATGCAGCGATGGCTGGTTCGGCGATGCTCCTGCCCGAGTACCACCACCTCTTCGCGGGGATCGAGGACGCAGACTCGATCTCGTGGAACCCCCACAAGTGGATGGGCACCATCCTCGACACATCGCTGCTGTACCTGCGAGATCCGGAGCACCTGATCCGGGTGATGTCGACCAACCCGAGTTATCTGCAGTCGACCGCCGGCGGGGAGGCCACCCAGTACCGCGACTGGGGCATCCCGCTCGGGCGCCGTTTCCGAGCGCTCAAGCTCTGGTACCAACTCCGACTCGATGGCCCGGAGTCGATCCGTCAGCGACTCCGTCGCGACCTCGACAACGCGCAATGGTTCGCCGACCGCATTGCGGAGAAGCCGGGCTGGGAGGTCGTGGCCCCGGTGCGGCTCCAGACCGTGTGCGTGCGTCATACCCCCGCTGGGCTCGAGGGTGATGCGGCAGCGATCAGTGATCACAACCAGCGTTGGGTTCGTGATGTCAACGTGTCGGGTGCCGCCTTTTTGTCCCCATCGATGCTCGACGGTGGATGGATGGCGAGGGTGTCGATCGGTGTGGAGTCGACCGAACGACGACACCTCGAGCAGCTGCTCGACCTGATGGACGAACACACCCGCATCTGAACAGGAGCTACGGCAGCTGCGGCTCAGTACCCGGCGGTGAGCGGGCCAGCGAGACCAGGGCGGTCCGCCGCCACATGAGATGGCGTCAGCCCCAACTCAATCAGCCGATCGGGCCAGGCTGAGTCGCCGATATTCGCTGCGGTGGCTTGGGCGAGGGCGTCAGCGGTATGGATGCCGTAGCCGCCTTGACCGACCAGCC
>NZNH01000068.1 GCA_002694825.1 Acidimicrobiaceae bacterium
TCGGCCTCGGGGCCGACATAGGGGCGGACCACGGTGCCGCCACGGACCTCGTGGTCGTAGCGGCGGATGATGTCCTCCTTGGAGGCCACATTCGGATGCGCGAGCAGTTGCAGCACTTGGGCGGCGGTGGGCTCCGGGGCGGTGACCTCGCTCGGAGCCGAGTCGGTCCACGCGCCGACGAGTTCCTGACGTGGGATGCCGTCGTGCAGGAACGCCATCGGCATGTCGACCACGCCGGTGTCGCCATGGCGCACCACCAGGCGGTGATCTCCGGTGAAGCGACCGAGGTCGGTCACCTCAACGTCCCATGCGTCGCAGAGCGACTGAAGCGTTTCGAGCTTGGCGGGCGGCACCGCGATGACGATTCGCTCTTGGGCCTCGCTAATCCAGATCTCCCACGGCTGCAGACCGGGGTACTTGAGCGGCACGACCGAGAGGTCAACCTCGACGCCGAGATCCTCGCCCATCTCGCCGACCGACGACGAGAACCCGCCGGCGCCACAGTCGGTGATGGCGTTGTAGAGCCTGGCGTCGCGGGCCCGCTCGATGACCTCGATCAGGCCCTTTTCGGTGATCGGGTCACCGATCTGCACGGCGGAGCCGACATGGTCGACCGTGGAGGCGTCCATACCGGCCGACGAGAACGTGGCGCCGTGGATACCATCGCGACCGACCCGTCCACCGAGGCTGATGATGCGATCGCCGACCTGCGGCTCGGTCGGGTGAGAGCCGTGCGGAAGGATGCCGAGGGCACCGCAATAGACCAGCGGGTTGCCGACATAGCCGGGGTCGTAGAGCACCGAGCCGTTGACGGTGGGCAGCCCGAGTTTGTTTCCGTAATCACCGATGCCGGCCACGACGCCGTCGCGAATACGGCGGGGATGCAGCACTCCGGTAGGCAATTCGTCGTCGGGTAGATCGGCCGGGCCGAAGCAGAGAACATCGGTGCAGGCGATCGGACGGGCCGACACACCGATGACGTCGCGGACCACACCACCGACACCGGTGTTCGCGCCACCGAACGGCTCGAGCGCGGACGGGTGGTTGTGGGTCTCGACCTTGAACGCAACGTCGTGGTGGTCGTCGAAGGCGACGATCCCGGCGTCGTCGACAAACGCCGAACGCAGCCACGGTGGATCGAGCGCCTCCGTGGCCTCACGCAGCGCCGGAAGCAGGCCATCGTGAAAGCTGACGGTGACCTCGCCGTCGGACGAGGTGTGGGTGAGGTTGATGCGAGCCCGGAAGGTCTTGTGCACACAGTGCTCGGACCAGGTCTGGGCGAGGGTCTCGAGTTCGNCGTCGGTCGGCGGACGTCCCTCGCCAGCGAAGTGCGCCTGGATCGCCTGCATCTCGGTGAGGTCGAGCGAGAGCACCCGATCCTTCGACAGGCGGAGCAGATCATCGTCGCTCAACTCGGCGAGCGGCACGTCGTCGACGCGCACATCGGCGGATGCCGCCCCGGCGAACTCAGCGGGCAGCTCACCCTCGGTCGAGATCTCGATGGTGTCGTTTGCGAGCAGCCGACGGGTGAGGGTGGCGACGTCGGTGTCGGACAGGTCGCCGATGAGGTCGTAGCGGCGAGCCGTGACCACCCGGATCTCCGGTAGTCCGAGATTGGCCGCCGCTCGTTCAAGTTCGCGGGCGTCGGGGTCGGTCGCGCCTGGCATCAGTGCGACCTCGACCACGCGCCCCTGTGCCGGTGTGACGCCGTCGATCACAGCCTCGTCGACGACGGGGTCGATCAGCACTTCCCGACAGAGCCGATCGAGCTCTTCGGCGCTCAGCGCTCCGTCGATGTGATGCACCCTCGTGACCCGGCACGTGGTCAGGCCATCCACGCCGACCAACCGGGCGTTCGCGACGACCGAGGCGCCTCGTGGGTCGTCGGGGGCGGTGACGTCGATGCGCACGGTCATACGCTTGGAACCTAGACGGGTCACCTCCCGCGCGGTTGGCATTCCGACGCTTTCCACAGGCNGGAATCANNNGAGAGNTCAGCAGCCGTTTTCGGGCTGCGGACACCGGCTCGTCCGGCGCGCCTCATTCCTGCCTACGGTTGACCNCATGCGTCGAGATCTCGTGGAGCAGCGCCGCGCCAGCGTGCCCGAGATCGCCTATCCGGACCAGCTACCGATCGTCGAGCGGCGCCAGGAACTCCTCGACACGATCCGGGAGAATCAGGTCGTCGTGATCGCCGGAGAGACGGGCTCGGGCAAGTCAACCCAGATACCGAAGTTCTGTCTCGAGCTCGGGCGGGGCGTCGGCGCCATGATCGGCCATACCCAACCGCGGCGCCTTGCGGCCCGCTCGATCGCCGCCCGGGTGGCGGACGAACTCGGTACCGAAGTCGGTGACCTCGTTGGCTACTCGGTGCGTTTCACCGACGAAGTCAGCGATCGCACGCTGGTGAAGGCGATGACCGACGGCATCCTCCTCGCCGAACTCCAGCGCGACCCTGATCTGCGTCGTTACGACACGATCATCATCGACGAAGCCCACGAACGGACGCTCAACATCGACTTCCTGCTCGGTTACCTGCGGCGACTCGCCGAACGTCGCGACGACCTTCATCTGATCATCACCTCGGCCACGATCGACACCGAGAAGTTCGCCGCTCACTTCGCCGACGCCACCGGGACGCCCGCGCCCATCATCGAGGTGTCGGGCCGTACCCATCCCGTCGACATCCGGTATCAGCCGCTCGGCAACCCCGACGACCCTGACGCGCGGGTCCTCGATGTTCCAGAGGGAATCGAGCGGGCGGCCCGCACCTTGCTCCGAGAAACACCGGGCGACATTCTCTGCTTCCTCCCGGGCGAGCGGGAGATCCGCGAAGCACAGGAGCACCTCGCCAAGAACCTGGAGGAGGTCGAGATCCTCCCGCTCTACGCTCGCCTCTCCCCCGCCGAACAACAGCGNATCTTCCANTCGCANACGGGGCGCCGCATCGTNCTTTCGACCAACGTCGCCGAGACCTCGCTCACCGTCCCCGGCATCCACGCCGTCATCGACACCGGCACGGCCCGGATCTCGCGTTTCAACCGACGCACCAAGGTGCAACGCCTGCCGATCGAGCCCATCTCCCAGGCCTCCGCCGATCAGCGTTCGGGCCGCTGCGGCCGCCTCGGCCCGGGTGTGGCGATTCGCCTCTACGACGAAGCCGGCTTCCTCGACCGCCCCGAGTTCACCGAACCCGAAGTACAGCGCACGAACCTCGCCTCGGTCGTGCTACGCATGGCGTCACTCGGCCTCGGCGATGCCGAGTCGTTTCCCTTCGTCGACCCACCCGAAGCTCGTGCGATCCGGGACGGCGTGACACTGCTCGAGGAACTCGACGCGATCGACCCGCGCCACGTCGGCACCGATCGCTGGCTCACCGAGCTCGGTGCCGAACTCGCGGCGATCCCGGTCGACCCGAAGCTGGCCCGCATGCTGCTCGAGGCACAGGACCATGGGTGCGTNACCGAAGTCGCAATCATCGTCGCCGGCCTGTCGGTGCAGGATCCGCGCATCCGGCCCACCGGAGTCGGCAGCGGCGCCGCCGCCGAGCGCGCCGCGCAAATGCACGCTCGCTACACCGATCAGGACTCCGATTTCATGTCGTGGCTGCAGCTGTGGGGCCACATCAAGGCCGAACGCAACGAACGCAGCGGCAACGGCTTTCGCACAATGTGTCGCAACGAGTACCTGCACTTCCTGCGGATTCGGGAGTGGGAGGACGTCCATCGCCAACTCTGCGACATCGCCACCGGCCTCGGCCTCCGCTTCAACCAGGAGCCGGCAGCGCCTGATGCCATTCACCAGGCGCTGCTGTCGGGCCTGCTCGCCCAGGTCGGGTTCTACGACAGCGAGAAGCGGGCCTATCGGGGCACTCGCAATGCCCGTTTCGTCCTGGCCGGTGGTTCGGCGCTCAAGAAGCGCACACCGACCTGGATCATGGCGGCGGAGCTGGTCGAGACGAACCAGCTCCGCGCCCGCATGGTGGCTCCGATCAACCCGCAGTGGCTGGAGCGGAGCGCGTCGCACCTCCTGCGTTGGGAGCACTCCGATCCCTGGTGGAACGAGGATCGCGGCGCGGCGATGTGTGATGAACGGGCCTCGCTCTACGGCCTGCCAGCGATCCCGAACCGCAAGGTCAACCTGCAGCGCGTCGATCCGATCCTCGCCCGAGAACTCTTCATCCGTCATGCGCTGGTTGAGAACCGTTGGGACGGCAGCCGGCACGCCTTCGTCGCCCATAATCAGACGGTGCTCGCCCAGATCGAGGCGCTCGGCGATCGTCTTCGACGCGACATCTCCGTCGACGAGCACACGCTCGAAAACGCGTTCAACCACCGCATTCCCGAACACGTCGTCTCGGTTCGCCACTTCACCACCTGGTGGAAACGCCATTCCCGAGACCACCCCGATGCGCTCAATCTGAGCGTCGAGGAACTCCTCCGCGGCAGCGACTTCGGTGGTGGCGTCGACGGTCTCGANGCCTATCCCGACGAGTGGCCNTGGGGCGANCGNACGTTCCGCATCGACTACACGTTCGATCNAGCCGCACCCGACGACGGCATCACGATCGAGGTGCCGCTCGACGTCGTGGGTCGCGTCGAGGAGGCACCGTTCCGTTGGCTGGTACCGGCCCTGCGAAAGGAGCTCGTCGTTGAGCTCTTCCGGACGCTCCCGAAGACCGCCCGACGCCCGCTCGTACCCATCCCCGAGACCGTCGAGGAGATCTTGCCGACGCTCGATCCAACTGGCGCTCCCCTCCTCGACCAGTTGGCAGCGGCCGCCAACCAGCGAGGGAGCGAGACGACGGCCCGTGCCTTCCGGCCCGACAGCCTCGCCACCCACCTACGACCGCACTTCCGCATCGTCGACCAAGGCGATGTGCTCGCGGAGGACGATGACCTCGACGTGCTCAAACGCCACGTCTTCGAGCAGGCCCGGGCCATCGTCGCCGAGAGCGGCCATCCGTTGGAGAGCACCGGCGCCACAGCGTGGACCTTCGGCACCCTGCCGACCCGCGTCACCGCCGAGGGTCTCGGACAGACCGTCGTCAGCTATCCCGCCGTCGTCGATGAGGGTGCAACGGTCGGCGTGCGGCTCTTCGCCTCGGCGGAAGAGCAAGCCGACGAGATGTGGCTCGGCACCCGCCGTCTCTTGTCGCTCCAACGCCCACCGCTCGGCAACGTGCTGCGGCCGCTTCTCTCCGACGACGTCAAGTTCGCCATCATCCGCAGCCCCTACGACGGCCCACAGGCGTGGTTCGAGGATTGTGTCTCCGCAGCCCTCGACCAGATCATTGTCGATGCCGGCGGGCCCGCGTGGAACGAACGCGACCACGCCGCCCTGATCACCAGGATGCACGACGAGCTCCCGGGGCAGATCCGTGCGATCGCCTGGACCGCCACCGAGGTACTCGACACGTCGGCCGACCTTGCCCGTCGACTCGATCGCGTCGAAGCCGAAACGCTGTTGCCCGCAGTCGCCGACCTCACTGCACAGCGAGATCAGCTCGTCTACGACGGCTTCATCGCCGCAGTCGGTGCCGATCGGCTCACCGATATCGCCCGCTACCTGGAGGCGTCACACTTCCGACTTGAGCGCCTTGCGGATACGGCCGCCAAGGATCGTGATCGTATGCGTTCGGTGCAGGTCCTCGAGGCCGAGCATGCCGCACTCATGGACGAGCGGGGACCCACCGTCGACCTCGAGGAACTGGCGTGGGATCTTCAGGAACTGCGAGTCAGTCTGTTCGCTCAGTCGGTAGGCGTGCGGCGGCAGGTCAGCGTGAAGCGGATCCGCAGCGCCCTCGAGGCGATCCGACGGAGTTGAGCCGCCCCGGGAGCGAGCGCCTAGCGTCTCGACCATGACCGATGAATGGACTGCTCCCGAGTTCGGCCTCAAGGCGGCGCTCGGCTTTGCGCTCGAGAACCGAGACGGCCGATCGATTGCGGTGCTCGAAATCTCGGGTGTCCATCTCAACCCCAATGGCGTGGTCCACGGCGCCGTGCCGTTCACGATGATGGACACGGCGATGGGTGGCGCGGTGATGAACACGATCGACGATGGTCGTCGGTGCGCCACCATCGAGATGCAGACCCGCTATCACCGTCCCGTCGCCACCGGCACGCTGACAGCAACTGCGGAAGTGATCACCGCCGGACGCCGGGTCGTGCACCTGCGGGCCGAGACCCGCGATGACGACGACCGTTTGGTCGCCAGCGCGACGGCGAGCTTCGCCATCTTCGAGCCGTGACCTTCAGCCGTTGAGGACCCCGCAGCCGGCTGCGACGAGCGTTACCTGGCTGCCTCGATGGTGAGCGAATCAAGGCCCTGAAGCCGCACGGCGATCGCTTCTCGTGCCGTCTTCCAGGTCCAGAACGCCGGACCTCGGTGTTCGAGCTGTGGCCGCAGCGCCTCCAAGAACGGCATCACCGCGGCCGGGCGCCTCACGGGGAGCGTGGCTCGAACCACTTCGCCTTCGGTCGGGCCGGGTCGGACGAAACAGCCCACACCGAAGAGATCGTCGATGATCGCGTGGAGCTCAGCGAGGTCCCCGGTGCCGCGAACCACCGCTCCGGTCGGCACGGGGTCACCACCGAAACGAGCATCGACTGCGCCAGCGTCGAGCCACGAGCGCGCCGGATCGACCGGCTCGACGAGCTGCCGGTACGCCAGACGGACGGCGGGATCGTCGAGGCTCAGGCGGCCTTCTCGAGGATGTGCACGCCACACGCCGAGCCGAGACCGATCACGTGGGCGAGGCCGACCTTGGCGCCCTTCACCTGGCGATCGCCCGCCTCGCCACGAAGGTGAGTGGCGACTTCGTAGATGTTCGCGATGCCGGTCGCGCCGATCGGATGACCTTTGGAGATCAGGCCGCCCGACACATTGACCGGCGTGCGGCCGTCGCGGAACGGTGCACCGGAGTCGATGAAGTCACCGGCCCCTCCGGGCTCACACAGCCCGAGATTGTCGTAGTGGATCAACTCGGCGGTGGCGAAGCAGTCGTGGAGCTCGACGAGGTCGAGATCGTCGGGTCCAACGCCCGCCTGCTCATAGGCCTGCGCTGCGGCGTTGCGGGTGAGCGTGTTGACGTCGGGCTGGACCTGCGCCGACGACGTCCACGGGTCCGACGTCAAGACGGAAGCGGAGATCTTCACGGCCCGCTTCTGGACCTTCTTCGGCATCGACTTGAGCCGCTCGCCGGAAACGAGCACGGCGGCCGCCGCACCGTCGCCGGTCGGGCAACACATGAGCAGGGTGTTCGGGTAACTCATCACGGGCGCGCCCATGATCTCGTCGAGGCTGAACTCCTTCTGGTATTGGGCCAGCGGGTTGAGCGTCGAATGTAGGTGGTTCTTGTACGCAACCTTGGCGAATTGCTCGAAGTCGACGCCATCGTTCTCGTAGGCGTACCCCATGCCCGCCTGGGCGAACACACCGGGCATGCCGGCCGTACCGATGTACCCGTCGGTTCCGGTGACGGCGCCATAGCGGCCCGACGGCGCAAAGACCTTGGCCTCCTTCTTCGAGCCCGCTCCACCGAGTAGCCCCATCTTCCCCATCTGCTCGACACCGACGGCGAGACCCATGTCGGCTTCGCCTGCCTTGATCGACAGCATCACGGTGCGCAGCGCCGTCGCACCGGTCGCACAGGCGTTCGAGACGTTGTAGGCGGGAATACCCGTCTGCCCGATCTGCTTCTGCACCTGCTGGGCCATGCCCGACGACGCCTGAAACAGCGTTCCGGCAGCGAACACATCCATGTCGTGGATCGTGACGCCGCCGTCCTGGAGGGCGGCGATCGCGCTCGTTGACGCGAGATCCACCGCGTCATGATCCGAGTAGCGACCGAACTTCGTCATGTGGGTGCCGAGGACCCAGACCGAATCGTCATCGATCATCGGGCCGGACGACTTCGGCTTCTTCTTGCCCTGGTCGGACTTCGCCATGGTGCTGCCTCCTCAGGCGGGCTCGTAGCCGAACGCGATGGCTTCGGTGCCTTCGTCGTCGGTGCCAATCGAATACGTGGTGAGCTTGACCTTCATACCGAGCTTCACCCGCTCGGGGTCCGGCTCGCAGTTGACGACGTTGGATCGCACGCTCGTGCCGTCGTCGGTCTCGATGATCGCCGACACGTACGGAGCCGGGATGCCCGGCGCCGCGCGGTGGACGATGGTGAACGCCGTGACCACACCCTGGTTACGGACGCGCACGTTCTGGAACTCCTGGGCGCCGCAATTGCCGCATGCGATGCGCCGGTCAAAGAACCGGGCGCCACACGACGTACACGCCTTGGCCTTGAGATAAGGCCGGGCACCGATATGCAGATAGTCGACGAGGGGGACCTGCTTGACCGTCATCTCACTCCGTGGGTCGGAAAACCCCAACGGTAGTTCCTGTCGGTGGGCTGATCACCAATCCCCGCGGTGCACGACTGTGTCGAACGGCGGCCGCTTCCGGCCTGCGGACATCGACGGCCGATCCGGAGCAGGGTGACCAAGCGAGATGGTTCCGATCGCGCGAAACCCATCAGGAACGCCGAACTCGCTCCGCACATCGTCCTCATGCTCGAACAGGCCGAAGAGCAAAGCACCGAGGTCAGCATCGGCGGCAGCGAGCAAGATGGTCATGGCCGCTGCACCCCCGTCGACCCACCAGTACGGCACCGGCCAGGCGTCTTGGCCGTCGCCCAGCCCGGTGCGCGCCTTGTCGGCCTCGCGGTAGCGACGAACATAGGCACCTGGCTCCACCCACGGGATGACCAAGACCGGAGCGTCGAGGAGTTGGGGCCACGGAAACGACGACCGCGTGTCGACGGGGAGGGTCGTGTCCCAGTAGCGGGCGACGTCGGCGCCACTGAGCACGAGAAACTGCAGCGAGTCGGTCTTGCCCGCAGAGGGGCCGCGACGGGCGAGGTCGAGGATCTCATCGACGACGACGGAGTCGACCGGCTCGGCCGTGTAGGCACGGGTCATCCGACGCCCTCGAACGAGGCGACCGAATTCGCTCATGATCGTGATCCCGGGACGGGGATCAGAGGAGCTTCTCGAGATCCTCGGTCATCGCCCAACCGAAGGCGATCAGCGTGTCGCCGGCGTCGATGTCGAGATCGGCGAACTGGGCGATGACGGCGGGATCGACCTTCTCGGGCTTCGAGCTCTCATGATCGAGCACGACCGCCTGGTTACCGTCGCCGCGGACGGTGAAGGCGCGGTCCTCGTACTTGGAGGCACCGATACCGAAGCGCTTGGCGAGGCGACGCCCCCAGGCCCGTTCCTCGCCCGAAGCCTTGTGATCAGGCCGCGGCACGATGTCAGTCAGGCTCTTGTAGGCCTCGAACGCACCGGCGTCGTTCATCTGGGCGCCGACCAGGACGTCCTCGTCAGGGAAGGCGAGGACGGAGCGGCGCAGCTGATCGGTGACGATCGCCCGCAGGACCGTGTCGCGCTTGGTGTTGCGACAGATGTGGGCGGCACCGACGAGCACACTCGGCGTGCCGCCGATGCGCTCCAGGGTGCAGAACGAGAAGCCCCGGATCTTGCCACCCTCGCTCGCAACCGTGCACAGGACCCATGCTTCGGCCTGCTTCGACAGCATGCCGACCTCGAACGCATTGGTGGAGTCAGCGCAAAGATCCGCCATCTCGGCGAGCTCAGCGTCGCTCAGCGCCGTGCAGTCCTTGGTGTCGACCTCGATTGCCATGCGATGAACCCCACTCACTCGCCTCGATACAGTCCGATCAGTTTTCAGGGGGAACGCGCGATTCGCAACCTGGGCGCCGCGCTTCGTTGCGGATGAGCCCGGCGCCGCGAGCACGCCGGCTGGCGCACTGCAGGTTCTTCACCTCAAACGAGGATGGAATCCGGACCGAATGCCACCCGAAGTTCAGCCACCACCCCGTTTGCGCTGTTGACCGCGAACTCATCGGGAAGGCGCAGCACCTGACGATCGGAGAGGTGCAGCTCGACCGGGGCATCCCCCGGATGCGCGCTCAGGATCAGCTTCAGCTCATCGATGCGCTCGGGCTTCTGGTCCTCGGCTGACAGCCGCAGCCGGACGGGCGCGTTGTCGCTCAGATCTTCGACGATCTCGATGTCCTGGGCGAACATCTTCGGCAGATCACCGTCGTTCTCGGTGCGTCCCCGGACCAGGACGATCGCATCGTCCTGGAGCTTCGGGCCGTGCTCCTGCATCGTGCGGGGGAAGACCATGACCTCGACCGAACCCTCGAGGTCTTCGAGCTCAAACACCGCCATCAGATCGCCCTTGCGGGTCCACTTGCGCTGGAGATTCGTGATGACCCCGCCGACCTTGACGATCGCTCCGTCGGGGGTATCGGCGAGTCCGGCCACCCCGGTGTCGGCCTTGCGCCGAACCTGCGCCTCAAAACCGAGCAATGGATGGTCGGAGATGTAGAGGCCGAGCATCTCCTTTTCGTTCGCGAGGCGAGGCATCTTGTCGAATTCGACATCAGGAATCGATGGTCGTTCGTCGAAGGAAGGGCCATCGTCGAGCTCGCCGAACAGCGACATGACACCCATGTCGTGTTCCTTCCGGCGCTGCACCGTCAGGTCGATGATCTGCTCGTACACCTGCAACAGGCCCTTTCGGGGATGGCCGAGGCAGTCGAACGCGCCGCCCTTGATCAGCGACTCGATCGTGCGCTTGTTGAGCGCCTCGATCTCGACTCGCTCGACGAAATCGATGAACGACTCGAAGGGGCCACCCTCGTTCCGTGCCGCGAGAATCTTCTCGACAATGCCCTCGCCGACGTTCCGGATCGCCGACATTCCGAAGATGATGCTGCCCGGGGTGGCGCCCCGCTGGTCACTCCCCTCGGCGTAGGGACCACCGTCCCAGTTGGGGTTGGGCACTGGTGTGAAGTCCATCTCCGACCGGTTGATGTCGGGCACCTCGACGTCGATGCCCATGAGGCGGCACTCGTTGAGATACACCGCTGCGGACTCGAGCTTGCTCTTCACCGACGTGAGCAGCGCCGACAGGTACTCGACCGGATGGTTCGCCTTCAGGTAGGCGATCTGGTACGCCACATAGCCGTAGCCGTACGAGTGCGACTTGTTGAAGGCGTAGTCGGCGAACTGAGCGATGATGTCGAACATCTCGACGGCGAGTGAATGGTCGTAGCCCTGCTCGACGACGCCGGTGGTGAACTTCTCCCGCTCCTTCTCCATCGCTTCGCGGATTTTCTTGCCCATCGCCTTGCGGAGGGAGTCCGCCTCGGCGAGTGAGTAGCCCGCGAATTTCTGCGCCATTCGCATGACGCTCTCCTGATAGATCATCAGGCCGTAGGTGTCGCCGAGCAGCTCCTCGGCGTCGGGGTGGATGAACTCCACCGGCTTTCGCCCGTTCTTGCGGTCGGCGTAGTCGTTGTGCATGTTCGCCGCCATCGGGCCGGGCCGATAGAGGGCGACCAGGGCGGCGACATCGTCGAACGAGTCTGGGGCGAGCGAGCGGATCAGGGCCCGCATAGGTGAGGACTCGAGCTGGAACACCCCGATGGTTTCGCCTCGCTTGAGCAGTTCGAAGGTGGGTTGATCATCGAGCTCGATGGCGTCGATGTCGAGCTCGACACCCTTCGTGTCCTTGATCAGCTCAAGACAATCGGAGATGACGTCGAGGTTTCGCAGGCCCAGGAAATCCATCTTGAGCAGCCCGAGATCCTCGACGCCGTGCATCTCGTACTGGGTGACGACCGGCGCCTCCTCGATGGGCTTGCCGGACTCGGGCTTGCGCTGGATCGGCAGGTACTCCGTGAGCGGATCGTTGGTGATCACCACGGCGGCGGCGTGGATGCCGTCCTGACGGCGCAGACCCTCGAGGCCCTTGGCGACATCGACGACCCGGGCGACATCGGCGTCAGTGTTGACCATGTCGCGAAGCTCGCCGGCGGACTTGTAGCCGTCGATGTACTTCGGGTGCTCTTCGAAGCAGTACTTCAGCGGGGTGTCCCGGCCCATGATCAGCGGCGGCATCGCCTTCGCGACCTTGTCGCCAACGGAGTACGGGTAGCCGAGCACGCGGGCTGCGTCGCGCACGGCGGCTCGAGCCTTGATCTGGCTGAACGTGACGATCTGAGCGACACAGTCACGGCCGTACATGTCGGCGGCGTAGCGGATCATGTTGTCGCGGTATCGAGTGTCGAAGTCCATGTCGATGTCGGGCATCGACACGCGCGACGGGTTGAGAAAGCGCTCGAAGAGGAGGTCGTACTCGATCGGGTCGAGATCGGTGATCCAGAGCGTGTAGGCCACCGCACAGCCGGCGGCGGAGCCTCGGCCGGGCCCGACTCGGATGTCGTTGTCGCGGGCGTACCGGATGAGATCCCAGGTGATGAGGAAGTACGCCGAGAACCCCATGTTGTCGATGACGCCGAGCTCGTAGTCGAGACGCTCGACGACCTCATCGCTGAGGTTGGCGCCCCAACGTTTGTGGGCGCCTTCGTAGGTGAGGTGACGGAGGTACTCCGTGTCGGTCGCGAAGCCTTCGGGCAGCGGGAACTCGGGAAGCTGTGGTTTGCCGAACTCGATCTCGACATCACAGCGCTCGGCGATCCACAGCGTGTTGTCGCACGCTTCGGGAACCTCGCCGAACAGTCGGCGCATCTCGCCAGCGGTCTTGATGTAGTGGCCGTCGCCGTGGAACTTGAAACGATCGGTATCGCTGAGCAGTGATCCGGTCTGCACACACAGCAGGGCGTCGTGGGCCTCGGCGTCGTGCTGATGGGTGTAGTGGGAGTCGTTCGTGGCGAGGATCGGCGCGTTGATCTTGCGAGCGATCTCGAGCAGCTGTGGGTTGGTGGTGCGCTGCTCGGGGATGCCCTGATCCTGCAGCTCGATGAAGAAGTTGTCGCGCCCGAAGATGTCCTGGAAACGAGCGGCGTGCTCGAGCGCGGCGTCGTGTTGCCCCTGCATCAGTGACTGGAGGACGTGGCCGCCGAGACAGCCCGATGTGGCGATGATGCCCTCGGCGTACTGCTCCATCAGTTCCCAGTCGGCCCGGGGCTTGTAGTGGTAGCCCTCCATATAGGCCTTGGAGGACAACTGGATCAGGTTCTGGTAGCCGACGTTGTTCTCCGCCATGAGGATGGCGTGGTAGTAGAGCTTCTTGCCGCCACCGGTATCGCCGCCGGAGTCGTCGGCTCTGCCTCGCCGACTCGGACGCTCGTGGCGGCTTTCGTGCGCAAGGTAGATCTCGGTGCCGATGATCGGCTTGATGCCCTGATCCTTGCAGCCCCGATAGAAGTCGAGGACGCCGTACATGTTGCCGTGGTCGGTGATTGCCATAGCGGGCTGGCCGTCGGCGACCGCAGCGGCAATGGCCTCGTCGAGTCGCGACGCGCCGTCGAGCATCGAATACTCGGTGTGGACATGCAGATGAGCGAACGAATCCGCCATCTCGGCTCTCCTCCCGGCCGACCGGTGACGCTGCCTGTGGACACCGATGTGGACGCCCTGTGGACGAGTTACCCCGGTGTGATTTCGAACCTACCCGGCGAATCCCCGAGCCACAAGAGGGGGTTTGGAGAACTCAGAGATAGGTGCCAGGACGGGTCTCGGCCGGCTCACCAACCGACTCCTCTCCCCCGCCGCGACCGATCTGGCCCCGCAAGCCCTGGAGTTGCTGCTGCGCAGCCATCTGCTGTGCGAAAAGCATCGCCTGCATGCCTTGCACCAACCCCTCGAGCCAGCCGACGAGCTGCGCTTTGGCGATCTGAAGCTCGGCGGCGGTCGGGGTCTCCCCTGCGCTGAAAGGCAGGGCAAGACGATCGAGTTCCTCTCGCAGATCAGGGCTCAGCGCCCCGCCGAGTTCGTTCACCGACGTCTCGTAGATGTCGCGGAGGCGATGTCGACTGGGCTCGTCGAGTTCCATCGTGCGCAGTTCCTCGAGCAACTGCTTCATCATCGCCCCGATGCGCATGACCTTGGCCGGGTGGTCCACCGTCTCGTCAACCGCCTGTTCATCGAGATGTTCGGGATCGACAAGCTCAACTTCGGCTCGCTCGACCAGATCGGTGCGGTCACTCGATTCGGAATGCTGCTCGGTCACGAGAACTCCTCTCGGTCAGGGGTAGTCAGAAGATGCTGGTCACGA
>NZNH01000069.1 GCA_002694825.1 Acidimicrobiaceae bacterium
CCCCGACCTTGCTGCCGTGAAGGGCGCCAGCTCCGGTATCGCTGAGCAGCTGCGCCCGGGTCAACTCGTGGTGCTCGAATCTACGACCTACCCGGGAACCACCGACGACATCGTGCGTCCGCTGCTGGAGGCGTCCGGACTCGCTGCAGGTGAGGATTTCTTTCTCGCGTACTCGCCCGAACGGATCGACCCTGGCAACGCAACCTATGGAGTCCAGAACACTCCCAAGGTTGTCGGTGGCTACGACCAGGCGTCCACCGATAGGGCGTGCAAGATGTACGAAAGATTTATTGACACCGTCGTGCCAGTAGGGGGCACGCGCGAAGCCGAGATGGCGAAGCTCTTGGAGAACACCTACCGGCACGTCAACATCGCTCTGGTAAACGAGATGGCGATCTTCTGTCACGACCTCGGGATCGATCTGTGGGAATCGATTGAGGCCGCCAAGACCAAGCCGTTCGGCTTTCAGGCCTTCTACCCGGGCCCGGGCGTCGGAGGCCACTGCATCCCGATCGACCCCAACTACCTGTCCTATAAGGTGAGAACCCTCGGTTATCCGTTCCGCTTTGTGGAGCTGGCCCAAGAGATCTCGGGTCGCATGCCCAGCTACGTCGTTGGCCGTATCACCCACAACCTGAACAAGGTGCAACAGTCAGTCAACGGCGCCAAAATCCTGCTCTTGGGTGTGACCTACAAGCCCGACATCGCTGACGAACGCGAATCGCCGGCCCAGCCGCTCGCTCGCCGACTCCTCAACCTCGGCGCCAAACTCTCGTACCACGACCCGTTGGTGAAGACCTGGGACATCGACGGCGTCTCGGTCCCATGCGTCGAAGACCACCTTGCTGCGGCGGAGACTGCCGATCTCACCGTGCTGCTGCAGAACCACACTTCTTACGACCTCGAAGCTCTCGCGATGCGAGCGCATCGCGTGTTCGACACTCGCGGATCGATGGTGGGCCCCGCCGTCGAACGCATGTAGCCAATCGGAGGGCTCATGAGCGTCCAGGAACGAATCGGCAAGGCCCTCGCCCGAGGGCAACGCCGCCTCCCCAAGGCGGTGTTGCGGCGCCGGCATGGCGAGCCCCCCACGATCGACGGGCACAACCTCGATCTTCAGATCCACGCCTACGCTTCGCTTGTTCAAGCAGCTCGCGCACGCAGCGCAGACTCGGACGTCACGCCGCAAAAGATCCGAGACGGTTTCGACACAATGGCCGAGATCGCATCGGGCGCCCCTGTCGCCCAGGTGTCGGTGCACGATCGCACGATCCCAGGCCCCGCAGGCAACATTCCCATCCGCCTCTACCACCCGCCCCGCACCTCGGGTCGATCCGACGCAATCGTCTGGTTCCACCAGGGCGGCGGTGTGATCGGCGGTCTCGAAACCGACCACACCCTCTGCACAATGCTCTCCGACGCCTGCCAGGCCGTCGTGATCTCTGTCGACTACCGCCTCGCCCCGGAGCATCCGTTCCCGGCCGATGTTGTCGATTCGCTCGCCGCGTACCAGTGGGTCATCGACCATGCCGACGGCCTCGGGATCGATCCCGCTCGCGTTGCCGTCGCCGGCACCTCGCAGGGCGGCAAAATCTCCGCGGTCGTGTGCCAGGAACGTCGCCGGGAAGGCCTCGCAGCACCGGTCGCCCAGATCCTGCTCTATCCGGGCCTCGACGCCACCTGGCAGGGCGGTTCGCGCGACACGATGGCGGAGGCATGGCCGCTGGGCGAACTCATGCTGCAGTTCTTCGCCCTCATGGGCGGCATCACCGACGACAACGCCGACGACCGCAGGGCCAGCCCCGGCCTCGAGCCGAACCTCGCCGGGCAGCCACCGGCGTTGATCGTCACCGCTGGCTTCGACCCGCTGCGCTCGGAAGGCGACGCCTATGCGGCGGCGCTGAAGGACGCTGATGTCACCGTTGTGCACCGCTGCGAGGGTGAGCTCACCCACTCGTTCACGGTGATGGGTGCCGTCTCGAAGGCCGCTCAGGAGGCCACCGAGCGGATCGCACGCGACGCCGCTGCGCTGCTGGCCGACGCCTGATGCCCGAGGGCGACACCCTCTTCAACACGGCCCTCACCCTTCGTCCTGCGCTGCTGGGCGAGTCGTTGACCGCCGTCAACATCCGGGCCCGAGGCATGTACCGGCTGCGGGTCGGCGACACGGTGCGATCGGTCGAGGCGGTCGGCAAGTTCCTCGAGATCGTGGTTGAGCGGGGCCTTGCGCTCCGCACCCATCTGCACATGACCGGCGTCTGGCATCTCTACGAACAAGGCGAGCGGTGGCGCCGGCCTCGTCATCTCGCCCGTGCCGTGCTCGAGACAGAATCACACGTCGCCGTCTGCTTTGCCGCCCCCACGGTCGAGGTCGGGCCGGCGGCCGATGATCGTCTCGCTCATCTCGGCCCTGATCTCTGTCACGCCGACGTCGATCTCGATGCGGTGCTCGAACGAGTTGCCAGCTCGGACCCATCGACCGAGATCGCCGAGGTGTTGCTCGATCAGCGGCTCGCAGCCGGCATCGGCAACGTCTACAAGAACGAGGTGCTCTGGGCCTGTGAGGTCAGCCCATTCCGGCCTCTCGCCGACGTCGACGAGCCGGTGCGGCGTTGGCTCTACGAAACCGCTGCCGAGCAGCTCCAGGCCAACCTCGGCCGCTGGAAACGCCAGACCCATCCGAAGGGTCTTGCGGTGTACAACCGGGCCGGCCAGGGCTGCTACCGCTGCTTCGGTCGGATTCGCACGATCGAGCACGGCGACATNGGACGACGCACCTGGTGGTGCGCCGACTGTCAGACCTGACCAGAGATCAAGCCAGGCCTNCCGCCGAACCGCAGCCGCCAGCGCGGACTATTCGTGGCTGATCGCGTCGAGGACGTTCAGGCGNGCNGCTCGACGGGCNGGCAGGATCGCCGCCAGGATGCCGGCAAGCCCGGCGATCACCAGATAGNCGACCAGGCTGCCGTAGGGGATCGACACCGTGTTGATGAAGGTGTCGGGAATGGCGACAACCGCAGCCACACCGAAGATCACACCTAGGATCAGGCCCAGAATGGCCCCGAAGATCGCGATGATCACCGCCTCCCAGCGGATGGCCCGACGCAACTGACGGCGGGTCATGCCCACCGCTCGGAGCAGGCCGATCTCTCGGGTCCGCTCGAAAACCGACAGCGCCAGCGTGTTGGCAATGCCGATCAGAGCGATCACAAGCGACAGCGCCAGCAACACGAAGATCACCGCCAGGAACGAATTGAGCTGATCCTGCTGGCTCTGGCGGAACTCAACCCGGTTTTCGGCCACAACCGTCGGGAACCGGTCGGTGATCGGCTGNATCGCCGCCGCGGCTTCCTCGAGCAGTCGGTCCTGTTCGGCCTGCGGCAGGTCGTCGTCGAAGCTGGTGACCGTCGCGCTGGCGAAGCCCAGACCCGAGCGGTTGAAGTGGTCTTCCCAGACGACGTTGTCGATCAGGTAGTTCCCGAAGATCGACGAGTCGGTGTAGATCGCCACGATGGTGAGCGNGTCGGTCTCGAAATCGGGGAAGGTCACATCGACCGTGTCGCCGACCGAAAGCCCCAGATCGGTGGCCGGATCCTCGTGAATGGCGATGCTNGTTGCNGCNTCGGCGNCNGTNAGTCCGCCNCTGACGATGTCGGCATCGAGATGACGCTCAACATCGTTGATGTCGGCTGCGAAGACATCCTTGTTCTCGCCGTTGATCTGNATCGAGTCCNGGCCGAAGCGGTAACGCACGACCGAGTCGAACTCCGGCAGCGCCGCGATCTCGTCGGCGACCTCCTCGGAGAAGGTGACCGACGGATCGAACCCGCCAGAGGTCGACTGGATGAAGTAGTCGGCCTCGACGGAGTTGTCGAGNGTGTCGAGGAAGGTCTTGGTCAGCGAGGAGCCAACGACACCGGCCATACCGACGAGAGCCAGGCCGATCATCAGCGCGCCTGCGGTGGACGCCGTGCGGCGCGGNCTGCGGGCGGCGTTGCCCTGNGCGATCTGGCCNGAGACCCCGAAGAGNCGGGCAAAGGGGCGCCCGAGCACGGTGGCGACCGGCCGGGCGAACGACGGACTCAACGTGTTGACACCGACGAACACCAGCACGGCACCGATCGCAACGAAGGTGAGCACGCTGACCGTGGACGACGCCACGAACAGCCCCATGCCCAGCGCGATCGCACCGATCGTCGTCATGGCACCACCGCCGTACAGGCGCCGGGTCAGACTCGCGCCGGCCAGACGCTGATCGGATTGGATGGCTGCGATCGGGGAGATCGTGCGGGCACGGCGGGCCGGCACGATCGCCGACAACATCGTGACGCCGATACCGACTGCGATCGCCCACACAACGGTGCGCGGTGCGAGCACGAGAGGACCGGCGGGCAGCGAGAAGCCGACGGTGTTGAGCAGGCCCCGCAGGCCGGTGCCGAGCAACAGGCCGAGCAGGATGCCCGACACCGTCGAGAAGATGCCGACCAACAACGCCTCCAGGTACACCGANCGGCTGACCTGTTGGCCGGTGGCGCCGATCGCGCGCAAGAGGCCGAGCTCACGAATGCGCTGAGCGACCACGATCTGGAACGTGTTGTTGATGATGAACGTGGCGACGAAGACGATGATGAACGCAAAGGCCAACAAGATGTTGTTGAAGATCGAGATGACCTCGTCGAAGCCCTCGGCGTTCTCCTCCTCAAGGACTTCGGAGGTGATGACCTCCACCCCNGAACCGACNGCNNCCTGGATNTCGGCCTGCACCGACGCAATGTCGGCACCAGCCTCGACGATCACGTCGATCTGGTCGTAGCCGTCCTCTTTGCCGAAGAAGCGTTGCGCCTCCTCGAGCTCGAATGCGGCCATGGTCTGGCCGAGGCTCGTGTGTTCGTCGGGCGAACCGAAGCGGAAAATGCCGACCAGCTCGAAGCGTTCCTGCTGCTGCGGACCGTCGATCGCATACGTCTCGCCGATACGCAGACCATTGTCGCCCGCCGTGGTCACGTCGGTGGCAAACGTGCCGGCGGTCGTGGGCTCCTCGCCTTCGATGATGAAAAACTGCAGCGGCGCGAAGCTGAAGCCGATCGCCGGTGGCCCTTGGGGACGAATCGCCTCGCCCTCGCCGTCGATGATGACGACGTCGTTGAACGAGATCACGCCAGGAATCGTGCGGGCCACACCATCCACGCCGGCGACAACAGCGTCGACCGACTCCGGAACGGTCGGGCGGTCGAACTCCTCGCCGATCTCCAGCGGAGAACGCACGGCGAGTTCGGCACCGGACGCGATGTCCTCGGCCAGGCCGTTGAAGCTGGCGCGAAGCGAATCGGTCAACACGAACACGCCGACGACCATCGCCACGCTGACCACCACCGCAATGGTGGTAAGCGCGAACCGGATCTTCTTGTCGAGCAGGTTCTTGATCGTGAGGCGGAACATCGATCAGTCGCCCAGGCTCTTCATCATGTCGAGCACGCCGTCCGGCGTCGGCTCGCGCAACTCGTCGACGATCTTGCCGTCGACGAGGAAGATGACCCGGTTGGCGTACGACGCAGCGACGGGATCGTGGGTGACCATCACGATGGTCTGACCGAACTCGTCGACTGCGCTGCGCATGAACGACAGAATCTCGTTGCCGGTCGTGGAGTCGAGGTTGCCGGTGGGTTCGTCGGCGAAGATGATTTCCGGCCGCGTCGCCAGGGCCCGGCTCACGGCGACACGCTGCTGCTGGCCACCCGAGAGCTCGTTGGGACGATGGGTGGTGCGGTTGGCCAACCCGACCGTTTCGATCACCTGATCGACCCAACCCTGATCGGGGGTCTTGCCGGCGAGGTCCATCGGCAGCGTGATGTTCTCGATCGCCGACAGGGTCGGGACGAGGTTGAAGGCCTGGAAAATGAAGCCCACATTGTCGCGTCGCAGCAACGTCAGATCCTTCTCCGAAAGGGTCGACAGCGCCGTCTCACCGATGAAGACCTCACCATCGGTCAGGTCGTCGAGCCCCGCCATGCAGTGCATGAGGGTCGACTTGCCCGAGCCCGACGGGCCCATGATCGCGGTGAACTCACCTCTGTTGAAGGTCACGTCGACCCCGTCGAGGGCGCGGACTTCGGTGTCGCCGGATCCGTAGATCTTGGCGGCGCCGACAGCGCGCGCGGCAAGGGTGGTGGACGGGGCGTCGGTCATCTCAGGACTCCATGGGGGATGCACTCGCGTTACGGACAACGCTAACGGGATGGATGCCGAGTCAGATCGTCGTTTCGCGTGGTCGAAACGAGCGAGGCCCGATGTCGTCTTCCTGCGTAGATTAGTGCGGTGCAGTGTCCCGCTTGTCAGGCCGAGGTCGTCGATGGCGCCCGGTTCTGCAGCGCGTGCGGCCACGAACTCGCCCGACGGGCCGACGAGCGACGGGTCGTCACCGTGCTCTTCGCCGACATCGTCGGGTTCACCGGCCTCTCGGAGGACCGCGATCCCGAACAGGTCAAGAACCTGGTCGATAGTTGTTTCGCNCGGCTCGCCGACGACATCACCTCGTTCGGCGGACGGGTCGACAAGGTCGTCGGCGATGCGATCGTGGCCCTGTTCGGTGCGCCGATCGCCCATGAGGACGACGCCGAGCGTGCGGTGCGTGCGGCGCTGCGTATGCAGGAAACCGTTGGTCGTCTCGATGTCGACGACGGTGTCGGCATCCGGCTCCGCATCGGGATCAACACCGGCGAGGTGCTCGTCGGCGCAATGACGGCCGGCGACGATTACACGGCGATGGGCGACGTCGTGAATACGGCGTCGCGGCTCCAGACCGCAGCCGAGCCGGGCACGGTCCTTGTNGGTCCCATCACTCACGAGGCCACCCAGGAGTTCATCCGCTACCGNTCGGNCGGTCAGCTGCACGCCCGCGGGCGGGAGGCGCCGGTCACCGCATACCGGGCACTCGCCCCCTATGGCCGTCCCGGCGAACGACGCGCAAGCGCCGAGCTGCCTTTCGTCGGGCGCGAACGAGAGCTCGATCTCGTCACGCTTGCGATCACCAATGCCTACGAGACCCGCCGCGGTCTGCTGCTCGGCATCACCGGAGAAGCGGGGGTGGGCAAGTCCCGTATCGCCGGCGAGATCGCCGACCTGGCCCGCTTCGACCATGACGCCGTCGTTCTCCACGGTCGTTGTCTGCCCTACGGCGAGACCAACATCTGGTGGCCGATCGCCGGCCTGATCCGGTCGGCGATCGCGCTCGACGAGTCGGCCGAGTCCGACGATGCCCGCACGGCGGTTGCGGAAATGGTCGAACGCACCCTTGGCGATCGGGCCGAGCTGCTCGATGCGCCGCGTGTCACCGACGGCATCATGCACGTCCTCGGGTACGACACGCATCTGTCCCGGCTTGCACCCGATCGAGTGGTCGCCGAGGTCATCCGGAGCACTCGCATCCTGCTCGGCATGCTCTCTCGCACCACCTCGTTGGTGATCTGGCTCTCCGATCTCGAGTTCGCCGATGACGCNGTCTTCGCCCTGCTCGAGCACCTCATCGATCGGCTCGGTCGTCGGCAGGTCGTGATGATGGTGACCGGCATGCCGAAGCTGTTCGAACGNTGGTCNCCCGNCACCGGGCGCTTCACCCTGCTCGGCATGGCNCTCGANGGCCTCGACGAGGANGCNATGCGCCTNCTNGCGGCNGAGGTTGCCGGCTCGCTTGANCCGGCAACCNGGGCCGCTCTCGTCGAACGAGCGAGCGGNAATCCCTTGTTCCTCGAAGAGATGGCCCGCACGCTCGCAGCAACGGACGGCACCGACGCCGACAATCTGCCAGCCAACGTGCGCAGCGTGATCGGCGCCCGACTCGACGCGCTCGACGAACTCGCCCGCACCGTCATCGGCAACGCTGCCGTGCTCGGTCGGCGCGGCGACCGCGAATGGCTGCAGACGTTCGCCGACGTCACCATGGGCGGCGTCGACGTCACCGGGGCGGTTGCCGAACTCAGCCGTGCCGATCTGCTCGAGCTCACCACCAAGACGTGGGAATTCCACTCCGACCTCGTGCGCGACGTCGTCTACGACCGGCTCACCAAGACCCAGCGGGCCCAAAGCCACGCNGGTGTCGCCGANTGGTTGGCGGGCAGCAGGTCCGACGATGTCGACACCGTTGCGTGGCACTACCGGCAGGCCGCCTCACTGCAGGAGGCCGTCGGCGGCGTCGACGTGCTCCACCAGGATGTCGCCTCGCTCGCCGTCGACTGGACCCTCCGAACGCTCGACGAACCTCGTGTCCGGTCGAGTGTCGAGCGCTCCATCGAACTGCAGACCGAGGCACTCGCACTCCTCGAGCCGACCGACCTGCGGCGAGCCGACCTGCTGCTGCGGCGGGCCGACGTCCGGCTTCGCGGGCTTGCGCTCGAGGCAGCCCGTGCCGATCTCGATGAGGCGACAGCCTTGCTGGGCGACGAGGGTGCGCTCGGCCCGCGGTTCCGCTGCGAGCTGGTTGCATCCGAGCTCGCCCAGTGGTCCGACGATCATGACGAAGCCCTCGCTCGGGCGAGCACGGCGCTCGAACTCGCCCGCGCCGACGGCGACCCACGCCTGATCGCCGATGCGCTTCGTCGTCGCGGGATGGCCCACATCTTCCAGGGCGAGCACCAGGCTGCCGAGGCGTCGGTCCGCGAGTCGTTCGCGGCCTACGAGGCAGCCGGCGACGAGATCGGGATGGCGTGGGCGCGTCAGAATCTCGCGTGGATTGCCTTCACCGAGGGTCGCATGGTCGACGCCGAGGAACGGCTGCTCGCCGCCTCGGAAGCATTCGAACGGGCCGGCGATCTCGCCGGCAAGGGATGGTCGACCGGTCTGCTCGCCTATGTCCGCATCTACGACGGCCGATTCACCGAGGCCGACGAGCTCGCTCGTCAGACGCTCCTCGACGCACGCGAACAGGGCGACCGCTGGACGCAGGGGATGATGAACGTCGCCCTCGGCACGTCGGCGCTCTGGAGCGGTCGGATCGACGACGCGCTCGGGCATGCCGAGTCGGCAATCGCGAACTTCCCGGAAGGCGCGGATTCGGTCGGCGTGGTGCAGGCGCTCGCCACGCGAGGTCGAGCGCTCGTGCGGCGCGGTCGCCTCGATCCGGGCTTTCAGTTGCTTGTCAGCGCCGAGGCGGACCACCCGTTCGGCCCACCCAACGACATGCTGCGCACGTCGATCGCCGCCGCATCGGTCACGGTCGGGGATGCGGCGCGGGCCCAGCAGTACCTCGACGGGTTCGACGAGATCGACATCGACATCGTCGGCGGGTCGGAGCGCCATGTCGCGCTCGGGCTGGCGCGCCTGCAAGAAGGCGACGCCGATGCCGCCTTCGAACTACTCGATGCGCTTCCGGGCGTCGCCGACGACACCTCGTCTCGCTGGGGATGGGCGGTCACGGCGCTTGCGCGTGCCGCCACGGGGCGTGCGGTCGAGGCGTATGCCGACGCGGTGGAGACGTCGGGCCGCAGTACCTATTCCGATCGGGTTCTCGCTCGTCTCGCCGGCGCATGTGCCGCCGCTAGAGCAGGTGACGCTGCAGGCGCTGCGGTTGCGCTTGATCGGGCCCGCGCCGCGGTCCCGGCCGGCGGCGATCAGGTCTTCCCGACGATTGTCGCTGTCGCGGCGGCGGTCGTGGCCGAGAAACTCACCCTCCCCGAGTTGCCGGAGCGTCGAGCAGAAGCCGAGTCGGCACTCACACGGCTCGGTCTCCCTGACTCAGGCTGGTGGGCGGCGCTGCGAGCGGCGGCAGGCGTCGAGCCGGCCCGTGCTGAGCACCCTTCTGGCTAGAGGCCGATATCGACCCCGAAGGCATCGTTGAACGCAGCGACGTACTCGTCGAGCGACTCGATCGTGCCGAGCATCACCCAGTCCTCATCGCTCATTGCGGCGCGTCCGGCGACCATCTCGGCCCCACCCCAGCTCACCTGGTAGCGCAGCTTTGGATCGTTGGTCTCGATCGCGTGACGGATCACCTCGCCGACCTCGACCGCCGGCGTCGCGTTGGCGGCACCGGCTGCGTACATCTGCAGCATGCGTTCGTTAGCGGGGCCATAAGCACCGGTTTCGTTCGGCATGTCGACGTTCTTACCGAAAATCGAAGACTGGGTGATCCCTGGCTCGACGATCGCGACGCGCACGCCGAAGCCGGCGACCTCGAGCGCCAGTTGCTCACTCACCCCTTCGAGCGCCCACTTGGCGGCGACATACGGGGCCTGCGCCACCGCAGCGAGACGACCGGCCACCGACGTGATGTTGACGATCGTGCCGCTCCCGCGTGCACGCATCCCCGGCAGCACCGCCTGGATACAGCGAGTCGCGCCACAGAGGTCGATGTTCATTACATCGAGGTAGCGCTTGGCACTCGTCTCCTCGACGGCACCGTTGCCGCCGACGCCGGCGTTGTTGATCAGATGATCGATGCGCCCCGCCCGATCGAGAATGTCCTCGAAGCCCTTGCGAACAGACTCACCGCTGGCGATGTCGAGTTCGGCCAGTTCGATCGTGAGACCACGTGTCTCGGCCTCGGCCAAAAGCTTCCCGGCCCGGTCGATCGACCGGACCGTGCCGTAGACCGCGTAGCCGTTTTCGGCGAGGTGGAGGGCCGTGGCCCGACCGATGCCGCTGTTGGCCCCGGTGACGACGGCAACAGGGGCGGGGGAGACTTCGGAGTTCGACATGCGTGCAACCTAGGGGACATCTCAGGGTCGATTCATGTGATGGGCGAACCCCGGCCACCCACGACCTAGGCCTACCATGCCCTTCGTGACGGTGATCTCGGCCGCAGGCCTCACCATGCAGTTCGGCTCGCAGCGAGCCCTCGACTCCCTCGACCTCGAGGTACCCAAGGGCGTCACCGGGCTGGTCGGTGCCAATGGCGCTGGCAAAACCACCCTGATGTCGATCGCGCTCGGCCTTCGTCCTGCGACCTCGGGCACCATCACGGTGCTCGGCCTCGACCCGGCCAAGGATGCGGCCCGCCTTCGCTCGGTGGTCGGCTACGGCCCTGAGCGCAACGTGCTGCCCGAAGACATGCCGGCCTCGGATTTCGTGAAGCACCTCGCCGAGGTGCGAGGCATGCCGAAGAGCGAGGCCCGAGGCCGCGCCAGCGACGCACTGTGGCTCGTCGGACTCGGCGAAGAACGCTTCCGGGCACTCGGCACCATGTCGACCGGTCAGCGCCAGCGGGTGAAGCTCGCCCAGGCGATCGCCGCCGACCCCTCGCTCGTGCTGCTCGACGAACCGACCGACGGTCTCGATCCCGTCCAGCGCGACGAAATGCTGGCCCTGATCCGTCAGATCAGCGCCGATTACGGGATCGATGTTCTTCTCTCGAGTCATCTCCTCGAAGAAGTCGAGCGGATCTGCGACAACATCGTGGCACTCGATGCGGGACGACTCGTCGCCCAAGGCCCCTTGGCGTCGCTCGTCGGTGACACCACCACCATCACGGCCGAGCTCGTCGAGCATCCCGGCGCCGTCGATGCGGTCGAGGAGAGGCTCCGCGCTGCGGGGCTCGACGTCCGCCGCGATCTCAACCAGCTTCGCGTCACCGCAGCCGACCAGCAGACCAGCCTCGACGCGATCCGCGACGCCGTCGCCGCCGAGCAGGCGCGCCTCCGACGAGTCGTCATCGATCGCACCACACTCGAAGATCTGTTCACGAAGGCGCCAGCATGACCACCGCCGAGATCTTCGACCGCGGGTACCGCACGTTCGACGGCGAGCGGGCCGGTGTCGGGAAAGCCGTCCGCTCGGTTGCGTGGCACACGATTCGCAGCATCCTTGGGCTCGGGCGCAAGGGCCGCCACAAGGTCTTCCCGATCATCGTGGCGGTCGTCGCCTTCCTCCCCTCAATCGGTTTTCTCGCCTTGTCCGTGCTCATCGGCGACCTGATGGAGGGAGAACTTCAGCCCGAGTACTGGGAACTCTTCGGCCTTCCGATCGTCGCAGTGATGCTTTTCGCCACTCTGGTCGCGCCGGAGGCGATCGTTCGCGATCGTCGCGACGGCATGTTGCGGCTCTATCTCTCCACACCACTCACTGCGCCGACGTACCTGACCGCCAAATTCGTTGCGGTGATGACCTCGATGGCAATCGTCGTGGCCGGACCTGCACTGCTCTACCTCGTTGCGAACACGATCCAGGGGCTTGGCCCTGATGGGTTCGCCAACTGGCTTGAGGTCGCCGCCAAGCTGCTGTTGTCCTCCGGGATCATCGTGGTGTTCTTCGCTGCCGTNAGCCTCGGNGCCGCNAGCGTCACCGATCGCCGAGCATTCGCCAGCGTCGCGGTGCTGGCCGCACTCTTCGGCGTGTCGATCGTCGTGAACATCTCGGTCGATTCGATCGGCGCTTCCCGCAACCTGCTCGTCCTCGATCCACTGAGTGTTCCCCTCGAGACGGCTGCCCGGATCTTCGGCGACAACAGCGACGGATTCACCGATTTCGACACCGGTGAGGTCGTCCCCACNGGGCTGGTCTACGGCGGAACCGCCCTGTGGATCGCCGCCGNATTCGGTGTGCTCGCCGACCGCTACCGACGGATCGGCGCTGTCTGATGTCCGACCTGCCGCCTCCGCCCCCGACCGGCCCGCCCTCGCAGCCGCCACCACCAACCGGCGAACCGGTCCGGCAAATCGCCCGCCTCGTCGACGGCGGCGAGGTGATGGTCGAAGCGATCGGCGTGACCAAGTCGTTCGGCGACGTGGTCGCCGTCTCCGACGTCACCTTCCAGATCGGGTCGGGGATCACGGCCATCCTCGGCCCGAACGGCGCCGGAAAGTCCACCCTCTTCCGGATGCTGTGCGGTCTCACCCCGCCGTCACGCGGCACGGTCAACGTGCTCGGCGAAAACCCCCGNACCGATCGCGNGGTCCGCGGTCGCATCGGTCTTGCNCCGCAGCAAGACGCCCTCTTNGACCGACTCTCCGTGCTNGACTTCGTGACCTTTGCCGCCCTCACCCATGGGCTGACGCCCGCCGAGGCCGACACCCGATCCCGACGGACGATCGCCTGGGTCGATCTCGATCCCGACGACCCCAAGCCCGTNGGCTCGTTCTCGAAGGGCATGCGGCAGCGGGCCAAGCTCGCCGCTGCCGTCGTCAACGACCCGGCCGTGCTCGTACTCGACGAGCCGCTCACCGGCCTCGACCCGGTCCAGCGACAACGCATGATCGCCCTCTTCAACGAACTCGCCGCGCAGGGCACCTGCCTGCTCGTCTCCAGCCATGTGCTCGACGAGGTCGCCCGACTCGGATCCAACGTGCTCGTCATCGCCCAGGGCCGGCTCGCAGCGGCCGGCGACTATCACACCCTGCGAGATCAGATGGACGACCGCCCGCATCGGGTTCGGATCGGCACCGATCAGCCCAAGGAGATCGCTGCGGCCCTGATCGAGCGCAGCCTGGCCGANGGNGTCGCCGTCACCGCCACGGCGGTGGAGGCCAACACCACCGACGTCGACTCNTTCGGCCGGGCGATCGCACCGCTCGCGGTCGAACTCGGCGCCCGTCTCAACGAGGTTGCACCGCTCGACGACGATCTCGAATCCGTCTTCCGTTACCTCGTGGAGCGTCGCCGATGAGCGGCTCGGTTCCGTTCGTTCGTGCTGCGGTGCTCACCCACCGTCTGCTTCTGCGACAGCTCGTCACCCGTGGCCGGATCATCGCGCTGCTTGCGCTCGGCGGGGTCCTGATCCTCGCCGCGCTCGGCGTGGCGGCGAGCGCCGAGATCGACGATCAGGTCGAGGCGATGGTCGGCGTCATCGACGGCCTCGGACTCGTGNTGGTCGTGCCNGTGGTNGCCCTGGTGTTCGCATCGGCGTCACTCGGCGACGGCCGCGAGGACGGCACCCTCGTGTACCTCTGGCTCCGGCCCATGGACCGGCTGCCGGTCGTCATCGGTGCCTTCTTTGCGTCGATCACCGTCAGCCTGCCCCTCACGGTCGTTCCGATGGCGATCGCCGCCGCCGTCGGCGGCTCGGGAAGCGATGGCATCATCGCCACGGTCGTGGCGAGTGGTGTCGGTGTGCTCGGTTACTCGGCCCTCTTCGTCCTGCTCGGCCTGCTGGTGAAGAACGCCATCATCTGGGGCCTCGCCTACGTGCTCCTGTGGGAGGGCTTGTTCACCCAGTTCTCCTCGGCGATCGGGCGAGTTTCGGTACGCGGCTATCTGCGGGCGATCGTCGACAACATGGCCGGTGTCCGCCTCAATGGAGCGCTCGACATCTCGACACCGATCGCCGTGATCGTGTGTCTCGGCATCGTCGTCGCCGGGCTCCTTCTTGGCGCACAGCGTTTCCAGCAGATGGAGATCGACTGACCCAGCCGGCTGTCGCCGGTCCGTGCTGTCGGTGCCTCGCTAGCGGCCGGAGAACGTGGCCTTGCCAGGGCCGTTCTCCATGAAGCTCTGCACGCCGGTGCGGCAGTCGTCGGTNGCGAAACAGGCGCCGAACTGTTCGGCTTCGACCTTGACGGCATCGCCAAGCGGCAGTGCGAGGCCATCGAGGATCGCCCGCTTGGCCATGCGCAACGCCGCCGGGCCGGTGGCGTACTCGGCAGCCTTGGCGATTGCTGCGTCCTGCAGTTCGTCGGGATCGTGAATCGACGACACGATCTTGTTGGCAAGGGCTTCCTCGGCACCGACATGGCGCCCGCTGTACACCATGTCCTTGGCCATGGTGACCCCGGCGAGACGGGCGAGACGCTGGGTGCCGCCACCGCCCGGAATCAGTCCGAGCTGGATTTCGGGCACGCCCATGCGGCCGTCCTCGGCGATCATGCGAAAGTCGGTCGCAACCGCGACTTCGAGGCCGCCGCCGAGCGCAAAGCCGTTGATGGCCGAGATCGTGACCTGCGGAAGGTTCTCCAGGGCGAGAAGCGAGTCGTTGAACATGTTCGAGAACTGCTGTGCCGTCTCGGCCGTGAAGCTCGGGAACTCGGAGATGTCGGCGCCGGCTGCGAAGTTCTTTCGGCCACCGGTGACCACCACGGCCCGGGTGGTGTCGTCGACGGTGAGTTCGTCGCAGATCGCGTGCAGGTCGTGCATCATGTCGCTGCTGAGCGCATTGACCTTCGGACGGTCGAGGCGGATGACGGCAACGCCGTCGGCGACGTTCTTTTCGAGGTGGATGTTCTCTCCCATGCCCGGGAAGCTAGCCCAGGTCGAACCGACTCCTCATGGTGGCGACGCAACCAGAGGTCAGCGGCTGAACTCGCCACCCACCACCGAGACCGAGGTGCCGACGAGTTCCTCGGTGACCGCCGCGCGGAGGATTGCCGGATCGGACGAGTTCGCCCACAGCCGCCCGCGCCCGTCCACGAACCGGCAGATCGCCACAGCCCGGGTGGGCCCCGACCGTTCGTACTCGACCGTGATCCCGTCGATCACCGCGTCGCCGGCCGCATCGTCGTCAGCACGGAGCTCCTGATCTCCGACAGACTCAGCGGTTCGGGTGAGCACCAGTTCGTCGGGCGGGGTGGTGCTGAACACACCGAGTGCGTGCTTGGTCGCATGCCCGCCGTTGCCTTGCACGAGCCCGAGTTCGCCCGGATGCTCGCGAAGCCGGCGGACCATGGCGATCAAGGCTTGCCCGGCGGCGAAGTTGAGCGGTGCACCCATGAAGCCGAGACCGCCCGCCACGGTCAACTCCCGTCCGGGGTCAAGGCCCATCGCCTCGGCGGTGTAGGCCACCATCGAGGGGAAGCAGCCGTAGAGGTCGATGTGATCAAGGGTGGCGAGATCCCCCCAGCGCTCCCGGAGCGCAGCGACGGCGTTGTCGAGGCCGGGCACGCGTGCGACGTCGGCCCGGGTCAAGAAGGTGTCGGAGTCGGCGGCGGTGACCAGGTCGCGCAGATACACCCGGTGGTCGGCGGGTACGCCGAGCGCCTCGGCCCGTTCGTGGGTCGTGAGGATGAGAGCGCCACCGTGGTCGACAGTGTTGTTGGCGCACATCGCCTTCGTGTACGGCCACGACACCATCCGGTTGGCGGGGGAGGGCTCGCGGATCTCGTCGGCGTTCATCGCATCGACGGCGAGGTCGGGGTTTGCGGCGGCGACTGCGGAATACCCGGCCCAGAGCGCCGCCGCAGCGTCGCGGGCCTCGTCGAGGGTGTGACCAGCCGCAGCGCGACG
>NZNH01000070.1 GCA_002694825.1 Acidimicrobiaceae bacterium
GCTGGTGGGGTCACGGCGACCTGGACCGCCCCGGCAAGCGACGGTGGCGACGCCGTTGATTCCTACCGCGTCGAATGGGATCTCGGCGCCGGTACCTTCGGAAATGCAACGGTAATCACGGGAAGTCTGACTGCGGATATCACTGCCGTTGATCAAGGTGACGACGTTTCCGTTCGAGTGTCAGCGACCAACGAGGCAGGGACGGGGCCTTCGTCGACCATTGCAACAGCGACCGCCCCATCCGCACCGGACCCAGTCGGGAGCGTCACGACGGACGCAACGGTCGCTGCCCGTCAAGTTGATCTGTCGTGGGTGGCTCCCGACGCCAACGGCTCGGCGATCACCGGCTTNGACATCCAGTACAAGCTGGACACGCAGGGTTGGGAAGACGCAACGACAACCACATCGTCACCCCCGTTGACGACGTCGGCATCAATTACCGGACTCAATGCGGGCTCTGACTATGAGTTCCGAGTCCGAGCCGTCAACGGGGTTGACGCCGGCGACTACAGCACCGCTGTCTCGGCGACGCCGGCGGACATTCCCGCAACACCAGCGAACTTCGCCGTCGCCAGCTTCGGCGATAGCGAGGTCGCCCTCAGCTGGGACGCCGCAAACGGCAACGGATCAGCGATCACCCGCTACGNATACCGACTCGACGACGGCAACGGATTCGGCACCGCCATCTCCGCCGGAACATCCACCACCGCCACCGTCACCGGCCTCACCAACGGCACGGCCTACGACTTCCAAATCCGAGCCGTCAACGCCATCGGCGACAGCGCNTGGNCGACAAGCATCACCGAAACTCCCCGCACCACACCCGCAACACCCACGGCAGTCGTCGTCACAGGCGGTGCCGAGCAGATCAGCGTGGCCTGGACCGACCCGGCAGACAACGGCGGTTCACCGATTACGCAGTACGACATTCGGTATCGAATCGGCACAGGCGATTGGGTCGAGGTCATCGACTACACGGAGAACGATCCGATCACCGGACTCGATGCAGCCACTACGTTCGAAGTTGAAGCCAGGGCAGTCAATGGAGTCGGGAATAGCGCGTGGTCGACGAGCGCCTCCGGAACAACCGACGCGTAACCCTGCCTGAACGCAGGCCTCACCACACCCAAAGGTTGAGCCCGAGCAGCACAAGGATGACAATCAGCACAAGCCCCGTGAGCACGAGGGGCCAGCGACTCGGGTCCGGGAGCGGTGGGGGCAGTTCGTGCGGCGGCGGTAGCGGCATCTGCTCAGGGGGTGGAGGGGGTGGCGCAATGCGGAGATCTGCACCACAGCGCCAACATGACACGGCATGCGCATCGTTGAGTTCGCCGCAGTCAGGGCACTTGTGACTTGCTTGCGTCCCGAGGCCGGTTGTTCCCGGTTGCCGTCGCATTGCGTCGACTTCGCTGCTTTCCGGCGCTTGGGCAATGACGGAGTTCGGTGCCCAAAACAAGGGGTAGTCGCACTCCGGGTCGGGACAGAACTCCTCGGCACGTCGATGAAATTCCGGGATGTCGTACGGCCGACCACAACTCGGGCAAAGGGTCGGTGCAGTGTCAGTCATCGTCCAACTCCGGAACCGGATGGATGGTACGCCCGGCCCGCTGCATGGTGAAGGTCACCGAAGCCGGAAGCTCACGACGAACGATACGGGTCAGATCAGCATCATCCAGCTGCACGGGGTCCGGACTTGCTGATGAACCGACCGAAATATCGACATGCGACGGGGCCTCAACGGGAGCCGGNCGGTCGAAGTACACACCACCGCGGTCGCGAATCTCGACAGGAGCTCCCGTCAGCGCCTCCAACAAACCCTGAAGCCCCTTGGCTGTTCCGCGCGCACCCACGAGNGCGCTGTACTGCTTCACGACCCTTCGCTGAGCTGCCGGCGGGATCTCCTCGTCGAGATAGTCGAGACCGATCCAACGACCCATCGCCCCCACCATCGGAAGCGGCGCGACCGAAGGATCGAAGACNTGCTCAATGGCATCGATGTGATCAAGGTACGTATCGGCCATTGCCTGGAAAATGCCCATGTACCGTCGGAAAAAGTCGTCGTTCAACATGCCCGCTGGCAACTGCTGGAGCAGCCATTCGGGGTCTCGGCTCATCGCACGACCACCCGGTGGACTCCGGACAAGAAGAGCGAATTCTTCCGCAGCCGAATGATCTCCTGGGCCTCACCGACCCGTCGCCCGTTCCGGGCATCCCAGTGAAACAACAGGACGTCCACTCGCTCGACGCCATCAATGTCTGCAACCCGTTGATTGAGTGTGGCGGCATTGAGGTCGTCGGTCCATCCCCAACCGGTGCCGTCGGGGCCGCCCGACGTCGGATGGATGAAGGCATACAAAGCGGCAAGGACGCGGTCCCGAACCACATCGGGAGGTCGAGCAGGGGCGGCGTGGACGAGCGCCGCGACACTGACCCCCTGGTAAAACGGCGTCAAGAGTTCAACCGACGTGCCAAGCACGCGACGCTCTTCCAGATAGTCGCCTACCTGCGCCATTGATCCCACCGGAAGAGCAAAGGCATCGATAGAAGGCTGACGTCCGTGTTTCTCGCCGACTTCAGGCACAAGGAGAAGCCGGACAGGTGCTCCTAACGACTCCGGCTCAAGGGCCCGTACCCGCGCAATCGACGAGTCTGCCTGGCGGACAAGCCGCTCATAATCTTCCGCCGTGACCGCACGCCCCGCAGCCCGAATGGTCATCGGACCGCGAAGTTTTGCGTTCTCGACACTCTCACGATCAGTGCCACCTGAAGCTGGCCCAAGATTTTCAACACGATCAACGCCAGCGATCGAGGTACGTAGTTGGGTGAGCGAGCCGGCCGGCACATTCCCGAGGTCACCGCCGCCGTGGCGATACTTCGTCATCCAAATCCCAGCTCGCGACTCGGGAACAGCCCCATGCTGGTGATAGTTCCCTTCGCGGTCGCGGATTCGTGGACCGAACTGCACCTCGCCGGTTGTCTGATCCCAACGAAAGTGCTGATCACTCGGGCCTGACTCTTGAAAGTCGTCGACTCGCTCCCACTGCTGTGTCAGCCCAGCTGCAGTGACGACTTCGACCGTCTCGTCGGGACGTAACTCGAGCACGGGAGCCAAGAGCGTGGTGAACCGCTGATCAGGTCGCCCATCGCTCTCACCGAGGCGCTCGCGCTCCGTTGCCACGCTGTGCTCAGCCGGAACGCTCACGGCGACTCGCGAGGAGGAGACTGCGTTGATCTGAGGTATGGACCGATAGGTCGGCTGATCTCCTTCAGGTTCAACGAGCATCGCTCGCAGCCAAAATCTCGGTTCGGCACTGAGCGCCGCTGACTGCTCCACCATCGGCACAGCGACGCGAACGATGCCATCCCGGTTGAAGCCACCAGTCGCGTCAGCAATCACGTCCGTGTCGACCCAGGATTCGGCCGTGTAGATCTGCCACCGAACGGGCGGCCGAGTCGGGTCGACACCGATCCCCTGGTTCGCAACGCCAAACCGGAGGTCAAGAACCGTCCCGGTCAGTGAGCGGTCAAAGCCGAGATAGAGGGCAGCGCCAGGAGTCAACGACGGGAAGACCGGTATGGGTCCTCGCCGGAGATCCTCATCAAGTGACAGGAGTTCACCACCAAGGCCTGCTGTCTGCACGGTAAGGAGTTGTGGCGCAACCGCATCGAACGGCTCGGTCGTCGCGAAAACGATTGGATCGTCGGTCTCGCTGACCGTTGCGACTTCTGTTCCGGCGGGAATCGAGACCATCGCATCGTCGAGAAGCCAGAAGGTGATATCCGTTTGCGCTGCGCTGGCCGGAAGAACATCTTCACCGAGCAGATTCAGCATTCGCGTGTAAAAGGCGTCGGGCACTTGATTGAGCCGGTACAGCATGTATTCGCTCATCCACGCGAACAGCTCAATCAGCGCGACACCAGGATCCGAGACGTTGTGATTCGTCCATTCCGGGCAGTACGTCGGGATCAGTTGCTTTGCCTCGTCGACAAGAGACTGGGCGTTGCGATCATCGAGATTTGGGGTGGGAAGAGTCATGACTCTGTCTCCTCAGGGATCACATAGAACGGGTACACCAGATTTCGTCGATCGTTCGTGGCTTGAACCGTGTACACGATGGCGATGTCGACAACACCCTCGGTCGAGACGCGGGGCGTCACGGTCACATCATCGACAACGGCGCGGGGCTCCCACTGCGACAACGCAAGCCGCACGTACTCCGCCATCAGGCCGAGCGTGTTGGCGTCGATCGGCTCGAACAAGAGATCCCAGATCTTGCAGCCGAACTCCGGGCGCATGACGCGCTCGCCGGGGGCAGTGCACAGAATCACGCGCATTGCCGATTCGATGTCGTCTGCGCCGGTCGTGAGCGCGATCGATCCGGTCTTATCCACCCGAAATGGAAACGTAAAGCCGCGGCCGATGATGTCTGGGGTGTCGCTCATCGCATCAACCGATCTGGGTCAACGAACCCTTGACCTGCAAAATGCCGCTCGAACTGACCTCACCTTTTCCAGAGGCCTTTACGGAGACTTGCGTGCCTTCGAGCTTCGCACCCGTCTTGCCCTTGGCATTCACGTTCATACCATCGAGCGAGACATCGCCCTTTGCCTTGATCGTGACGTTCTTGCCTTCGAGTGTGATGTCGCCATTTGCCTTCAGGGTGATGCTCCCACCTGCTGTCTTCAAGACAACATCTCCCTTCCCCGCTTCGATCGTGACCCCTTTGTCGTTCTGAACGAAGGACACGTCGGTCTTCCCGCCCTTTGTCTCCAGTCGAGTCTGCTCTTTGCCATCAAGCGCCGACATGAGAAGCGTGACCACCTTGTCCCCTGTGACGATCTCCGTCTCGACCGACGGGTCCTTCCCACTCGCAGGCATTGGCTGATTCTTCTTATTGAAGAGTCCCCCAAGAACGATTGGCCGCCTCGCGTCACCCTGCTCGAAGACCACCAAAACTTCGTCGTTCATGGCCGGTGTCGCACGAAACCCCGCCTTCTTTCCTGCTCGGAGGGTGAGGACCCGAGCCCAGCCGGTCTCGAAATTGCCGTCGAGAACTGGAAACTTCACCTTGACGCGGCCGAGCTTCTCTGGGTCTCCGTTGTTCGAGACAACACCGATAACCGGCCCGTTCGTTGCCCACGGATCGCCTGTTCCGCGATCACCGATCAGGTCAGCGAGTTCGCGTTCCTCTGGCCCGCCGAGTTCGATGATGGTCCCGACATCACCGGGAGAAAGCCGATGCTCGAAACCCGTCACCCTTTGCTTCGCCGAAACAACGCCGTAGGTCTCATCAAGCTCGACCGAGTCACCCAACTCGAGCTTTCCGAGGAAACCAATGTTCACCGTGGCCGATTCCACAGCCCGACTGGCGCGTGATGCGACACCCGAGGCCACCGATTTTGCTTCCTTCGCGTCGAGCACCGGCGACCCGACAATCCGAGACGGATTCCCCATCTTCTTCGCAAGATCTTCTGCGGAGTCATTGTCCGTTGTCGGCTTCTGTTCCGCAGCGTCCCAACCAGCGACCGTTACCTTTGATGGCGTCGCCGATGCATCAATCCGTCCTTCGATCGCAACGACATCAACCTTGTGGTGTGTCGATGTGCCGTTCACATCGACCCGGTCGACATGGAGTTTCTTCCCCGCCGTGTCCACCCACCAGGACAGCCCAAAGCGATGACAGACATCATCGATGAACTCCATTGCCGTTCCCGTCACTGCGAGATAGTCCTGCGTCGAGTCGAGCGACCGGTGCGTTGACGTCGCCATGCCGGACGCAAGCTTTTTGATGACGCCGGCGTACGACAGGTTGGCGTGGACTGATGGTTCGGGCCCGAACATCAGGTCTCGTGCGCGATCCATTGCTCGGACAACCAGCCGCCGAGATGAGCCGGAGCCAAACACCTCGAGCCCGACAACCTCACCCACGAACACCGAGGCCGGTTTCTCAGTGCCCTCAGAGATTTTCAGGGCGAGCGCAGCACCGACCTTCGGAATGTCCAGATCCCAGCCGACGCCGGGCGAGTACCCGCCGATGTGGACCTCTGCCACCGCCGCCGCATTCAGCGTGCGCGAGACCGTTATGAGGTCAGCCTTGTCTGCGTTTGCCCACGGCTTGCCGCCGATCAGCACCGAGTAGTTGCCCGCACTCATGATGACTCCAACTCCGGAATAGCGAGAATGTCGCCCGGCGAGATCGCAAGGGGATCAAGAATGCCGTTGGCGGTCGCAATATCGCGCCAATACGACGACTTGCCGTAGTGGGCGGCAGCAATCCGGTCGAGTGTCTCGCCTCGTTGCACCTGGTGCAGCCGTTCGGGCTCCGGTGTTCCCGAGGTCGGGTTTTGGCGGCCCCAGTTCTCATCAGGTTCGTACTGTTTCAGTGAGAGATTCGCTCGGGCTCGCAGCGGCGTGCCGTTCGCTGCGAAGTAGGTGAAGGTGAGATCAAGCGACTCAACCACCGCCGTGAAGGAATGGATATCGCCCCAGTGAAACCGAACCCATGGTGGTCGGCCGAGCTTCTTCTTCTTGTCGTAACCAGGCAGTTTCGGATCGAGCTTCATCAGATCGATCAACTGATCGGTGTACTTCGTGACGGTTCGGCCCTCGTCGGTGGTGTCGAGAACGAGCGACAGCGACATTGAGCCCGATCCGCCGCCGGCAAAAACGAGTTCCGGGGCCTCGCCGCCTGGAACGGAGTCAGCCGACCAGTTGTTCGACAAGGTGACTTGAAGCTCCGACGGGTTGAAACGGCACGGAATCCGCTTTCCTCCCTCACGTTCGAGATACGCCTTTACCTCGGCCATGACCGCCCACCTCCCCGGAAGCCGCCACGACGGTCGAAACCGAGCCGCAGCCGCCGCTGAAGGCGCCGCTCGATCTCGTCCGTGAGCGCATCGATATCGAAGTCGTTGGACGGTTCGTCGCTGTCGCCAGAGTCGCTACCTGAATCGGCCGGCGATCGACGAATCGTCTCGGACTTCATCGAGACGCTCGGAGATGCCGAAGAAACCGGAGGTGCCGCCACGATGGGGCCACGCACAGAGGGCACAGGTACCGAGCGCTGGTTCACTGGCGTGCTGGGTTGAGGGGTCGATGCAGGAGACGGTGGCGTCTGTCGCTTGGCGCGACCTGTTTGGGGTCCACGGCCCTGCAGCCGAGCCACAAGGCTCTCTGCGGACACAGTGCCGGAATCAGGCACCACCGCACTCGGCATCGATCCCGCGCCTCGCTCCCGATCCACCACCGGCGAACCCAACGACGAACCAGCACCACCCGAACGATCAACAACCGGAGCCTGCTGACCAAGCACACCCGGCTGCTCGCGACGCGCCGACCGAGAAGCCACCGACTCCGCAACCGTCGGCTGCGCTGGTGGGGGCGCGGAAGCCGACGACGGAGCCAACTGGCCAGGCACCCCGCGTGGCCGGGACGCAGATGTCATCCGTTCGGGGGTCCGCGCGAGCGCCGAGAAGCCAACTTCTGCGGCCGCCCCAACGCCGAGCCCTAGAACTTGTTCGGAGGCCCGACGTACCGTCGGATTCGCTGCCGAGGCCGCTTCAGCGCCACCTTGAGGTGGCAGGCCACCGAATGTCACTGCGGGATCAGCCCCCGCAGGACGCGGCGGCAGACTGTTTGGTGGTTTGGTTGTGCCAGCCAGATCCGTTGTGCTGACACGAGATCTTTCGGCGGCCGCTTGCGATTCGCGTGACTTCAGAATCGCTTCACCAGCCTGGTGAACTGGTTCGGGCTGCCTGTTCGCTCCGGGGAACCTGGCCTCGGATTGAGTTGTCCGATCCGCAATCCGCTCACCCGTTCGTTGGGAGCTACGGCCGTCTCCGCCCCCGGGAGCCCGGCCCCTGTCAACAAGTGGGTCTCCCGGCCACGCCGCCACCCCACCAGACACCGACGAACCACCCGGACCAGACACAGGCGAAGACGCCGGCAGACGCTCAGACGCAGGAACCTGCTCGACCACAGACGCAGCCCCAGAAGAAGCAGCAGGAGCAGGCGAAGGCGCAGGAGCAACAACCGAACCAGGCCCCGGCCCACCACTCACCACAACCGACGGACGACCACCACCAGCCTCAAGAACCCGAGCAATGTTCGCCCGCCGAACCTCCGCCACAGCATCAACCCCACCTGAAGGAGCATCACCCGAAGCAGCACCGCCAACCGAATCTCCCGGCCACGCCGCCACCCCACCAGACACCGACGAACCACCCGGACCAGACACAGGCGAAGACGCCGGCGGACGCTCAGACGCAGGAACCTGCTCGACCACAGACGCAGCCCCAGAAGAAGCAGCAGGAGCAGGCGCTGCTTGGCGTTGCTGGGGGCTGCTGTTCTTCGAGGATTGAGCAGCGGGACCCGCCTCGCCAGGTTGCCCCGGGGCGGACTCGACCCATCCGGACGGGCTCAGCGGGGGTGGATCGGAAGGCCAGTTGTCGAAAGGACCGGCAACCTCGGCTCTCGAGCTTTCGATCAGGGGGCCGGGTCCTTCGGCATTTTCGTCGACTACCTGCGGAGGTGGTTCTCGACGAGTCGTGACCGCCAGCGTGGGCTTCCCGCCCGCAGCGAGCAAACGTTGCGCCACCTCAGCAACCGACAACCTGCCGTCTGACGATGGTGCAAGCGGTTCAACCGGCGCCGCAGGTGGTGGCGCCGATGGCGCTGGCCCTGCGGACGATCGTTGCGTTGGCCCTTCGGCCCGTTGGGCTGCGCCGGATTGGTTGGAGGGCACCTCGGCGCGGAGATCTGCTGTGCGCAACTGGGCGGATGACGGCGACGCAGGCTGCGCGCCAGAACTGGACCACGCACGACGAACTGACGATCTCTGGACAGGAGCACCGAACGGCACACCAATCGGGGTGTCGGCTGAGGGCCAGGTCGCAAGAACATCGTGGTTGTCAAAAAGCGCTGCGAGCGGATTCGGGGCAACAGGGAGTGTGCCGGTCGCTGCCGGAATGTCCATGGCGTTGGGGCTTATCGTCGACAAGACCGCCAACCTGGCAGCGAGGGGCAGCGTGTGAGGATTGATCGCGGCCCATTTCCCTCCTTCACCCTCGCGCTCGCCAAAACGCCAGCCGCGCAAGAGTGGCCCTGCGCCACGATCGAGCGGACGATGCTCTACCTCAGACATTGCTCGCCTTGAAGCCGTGATGTGTCATCTCGAGCTCCTCAACCAACGCTTCGGGGCCATCCGAGGCAAACGACGGCCCCGACCACCGCACCGGGACAACGCCTACGAAATCCCAGCGCCGAATCGGCCTGCTGTCCGCCGTCAGCAAGGTGATCGACGCGGTTCGCCGCGTCACCTTGTTTTTCTCCTTACCTAGCCCATCGCCAGATACCGAGTTGATCCAAGCAAACAGGTTGTCCGACTGCGTCAGCCCTCGCTTCAGGACAAGGTTGGGCCATGTCATTCGACCGGGCAACTTATGGACGTAGCCGTTGACGCCGCCTTCTTCGACGTCCTCGGTTGCAACATTGAGCTCGAGCCCGGAGACCTCCGTAAAGGCTCCGATCTCCTCGCCGTCGACGGTGAAGATGAAGCGAGCAGAGGTGCTGTCTCGAAACTTCTGATCGCGATCAGGCACGGGCTCGCTCCCACGCTCGTTCGTTAAGGTCAGCAACGGCGTAGACCATACGGATCCGATCACGGTGACCGAGATCAAGAAGCTGATCGAGATCCCAGTGGAGGTGATACGCCAGGTACGCCAATTCGTCCCACAGATCGTCCTGGCGATACGTGATCACTCGTCTCTCCGCGTTGAGACCTCCTCGATTCGACTCCGAACCCGCGGGCCTCGGGAGGGGGGCTTCATCTCCGATTCCGATGCCTGCGACACAACTGAGCCTGCCTCGTCACCCACACCATCGGAAGCGCCATTGCTGTTTGCTTCACGCAACGCATCGTCCTCAGCGAACCGCGCTGCTGTTTCAGCCTGGAGGAACTCAATTTCGGCGGCGTCGCCAAAATTAACCACGCCATACAAGTCCTGGAGATGCCCAAGGTCAGCAGCAAACAATGACTCGACATGCTGCGGCGTGACGTCGGTGATCGTTCCAAGCCGGGTGATGACTCGGGCCAGAATCGCAATCGTGAGATACGGATCGTCAGGGCCGGCGATCCGCGGGTCGCGCAACGGTTCAATCTCGTCGCGTGCCGTCGCGAGGCGCATAAGGCCATCGACGTGCAGGGTTCCTGCCGAGTCGACGAATCCTTTAGGCAGACGGAAGGCAAACTCCGTCTGCAAACCTGTCACGTCGTGCGCTCCAGGTACTCGTGGGTGATCTTGATGGTTTCGGTCACAACGCTTGCGTCGGAGATGTCGAGGTCAGCCACCGAGTACGAAATCGGCCACGAACGCTCAAACTTCCATTCAGCAACCGGGTTTGCCGCTGAGTCGTACAAGACAATCGTGCCGTTGCTGCGGACCCCGTTGACGTCCTCACCGTCGACCGCCAAGCGCTTCATCCAATCCCAGAGCGTGGTGTCACTCGAGAGTGGACGGGTGATCTCGATCTCGTCGTAGTCGAGATGGCCTGGCATCTTCCGAAGGGAGGCAGACCCTGACGGCCCGACGATCTCGTCTTCGATCATTTCGATCTCGTACCCGAGTCCGCTCACCTCGGTGGCTTCAAACTCGCCGATGCCATCCAACGCAACCGAAAATCGGAACGTGAGGATCGGCTGAAGGGTGTCAGTGCCGAGAGCACGGTAATCACTCATAGTGGTTCCTTCGTTCTATGGGTCCGGATCACGCGGTCCGGGTGATGGCTTCAACTACCAGCGTCATGGATTCGATTGCGGTTTCATCAGCTGAGGCGCTCAGCGACGGACCCGACCACCGTGACGGCCAGCCATTCTGAAACTCGAATGTCGCCATTGGCTGGCCCGTCCCCGTGTCAATCACATCAATGGAGCCGTTTTTTCTGGCGTCGGCAACTTTGCCTGTCGCAACCGTGTCGACCCACTCCTCAAGGGTCTTGTCAGTGGACAGGCCTCGTCCAAACTCGATGTCGCCATAGCTCATCCGGCCGGGAACGTTCACCTTCATGTAGGACGTCCCATCCTTTGTAGCGGTCGTCTCAACAGGCGTAATGTCGATAGAGAGTCCGGAAACCTTGTTGAAGTAGCCAATGTCGGTGCCATCAACCGTCAACGAGAAGAGGACACCAGTGACTGCCTGGAAGGAGTCGGTGGGAAGACCAGAGAAAGCCATACGTCAATCCTCCGCTTACTCGCCGGATTCCTGCAGCTGGCTGATCCGGAAGATGACGAATTCCGCCGGCTTCACCGGAGCAATACCAACCTCCATCACCACCATGCCGCGATCAATCTGATCCTGCGGGTTGGTCTCAGCGTCGCACTTGACGAAGAACGCCTGGTTGGCCGTCTCGCCGAACAGCGCTCCGTCTCGCCACAGCCCGGTCAAGAACGACGTGATCGTGCGAGTCAATCGACTCCACAGCCGCCAGTCGTTGGGCTCAAAGACCGCAAACTGCGTGCCATCGGAGATCGTGGTCTCAATCATGTTGAAGAGACGACGTACTGGGATGTAGGTCCAGTCGGTGTTCGAACTCAGCGTCCGAGCGCCCCAGACACGGATACCTCGGGTTCCGAAGGTTCGGATGCAGTTGATGCCATCCGGGTTGAGGAGGCCCTGCTCCTTATCGGTGATGGGCATCTCAACATCAAGCACACCGCGAAGCACTTCGTTGGCGGGCGCCTTGTGCACGCCACGCTCACCGTCCACGCGAGCCCAGAGGCCGGCGACGTGCCCGCTTGGCGGCACCAGGAGTTCGCTGTCGGCACCGTTGGTCGCGACTGGGTTGTCGACCTTGATCCACGGGTAGTAGAGCGCCGCAAACGCAGAGTCGTACATGGCGGTATCGCTGCGCCATTCCTTGATCTGCTGGACGCTCATTCCCGGGGGCGCATCGAGGACGGCCATCCGGTTTCCCGCGCCTTCGCAGTGATCGATCAGCGCAGTCTGCACCTTCTTCCACATACCGAGGTCGACGCTGCCGTCCTCCATTGTGGCTGCAGTAACGAGATCGGGAACCATCACCATGGTCACATCGTCAGCAATGACAAGGCCATTGATGCCGGTGCGGTCGTTCTCGCTTCCAGAGAAGGCCTTGGGCTTTACCTCAACAGGATTCGGGGTGGCTTTCTCCAGCGGGAACGTGCCGGGCTTCAGCATGGTCATCGCCGGATCGAAGTCGGGATCAATCGCCTCAAGGGTGGCGACCCGAACCTTTTCGGACTCGGCATTCACCACCGTTTCGATGTTGCGGTCACCAGGGACGACCGTCACATTCGTGAAAGATTCGGCTTCGGTGCCGTCGGCCACAACCGTGACCGTGAACGATGCAGGTGCGTCGTCATCGTCGCTCTCTTCGGCCGTGACCACGACCGAGATGTCAGCATCCGGCTCGATCGACTCGATCGTCACCGGTTGACCGAGCGTCCGATCGTTTGCAGGCAGCGCTTTCATCGAAGGCTCGCCAGCGGGCTCAATGTGCGCAACGCGCACGATGTAGCAGACGCCGCCGCCATTGTTGAACCAGCCGTACACCGAGTGCGGGAGCATGGCGCCTGGAATCAGGCCGCCATACAGGTCCTCAAACTGGGACCAGCTCGTAACGAGACGGGGCTTGAGCCCCATCGGATCGGTCGGATCGTCGGTAGGACCTTTCTCGGTGAAACCGACGAAGGCCGCAATCGCAGTCGCGCCCGCGGAGAGTGTTGCCGAACCTGAGGCAACCTCCTCAACATAAACACCTGGATGCAGATACGAACTTGCCACGTTGTGAGCCTTTCCCTGGGCGACGAGCCCCATCTTGGCGCAACGTCACGCCGACGGCAATCCGCCGGCCTCTCGTGGCGACACGAGTTGGTTCGATCTCTACCCGATGCTGACCGTTGGCGCACCCATTGCGATCGTGATCACGCCACCCCAGTTGCACATCGCTGTCGACGCATCCGTCAGCGCAGGCTTTCCGCCCACCGTTGTTGTTGGGTGACCCGGCGTCCATGGCGCGGCTGTCGCCGGGATGCACGGCATGGGGGTGAGAACACCCAGTGCTGCCGAAGTCGCTGCGGCAACCTGCGGGTTGGACAGCGACATGCACACACCAAATGGGGGGATGTTCATCATCGGCTTGTTGTCCATGATTGTTGCCATCGGCATATTCGCTGCCGTCACGGTGCCCGGTGTAGCGAGAAGGCTCGAGGGCGCGGCCCCGAACGAACACTTCATCATGCAACCCGTATTAACGGCGTTCGGCATCGTTATTCCCTCGGTTCGGGTGGTCGGTGTACCTTGCCTTCCACGTGAAGAAGACTCGCTCTGACATTAGCCCGTGGGCCCGTTTTGCCGACCGCGTTCTGACTGAGGCGATCAGTGCCTCTGCTGCAACGAGCTCGAAGAAGGGGGAGCCGTCGCGTATCGCCGAGTTGTTGGAGGACCTCAGGGGGAATCCGCAGCCAGATCTCGATGCGGCCCGCAAAGACCTCCAGTCGGGCATCCAAGACACGCCGTTCATGATCTTGGCCGAGAACGCTGGGCTTTCGGCTGAGGAGCTCGAAACCCTGGCGCTTTGTGTCGCAGTTGAAGCCGATGTGCGGCGCCAACGCCTGGTCGGTTGGCTCCACGACGATCCAGCAGCGACCAGGATCAGCCTTGATCTCCTCGGAAGGCTCCTCGGGAAACAACATCCAGGTGCGATCACTGTCGGTGCCGGGTCGGGCCTTGCGCGGGCTGCACTCCTTGATGTCGACAGCACCGGTCCGTGGGGTGCCCGCTCGATTCGAATCGAGCCTGCGGTCATGTGGGCCTTGGCAGGCGAGGCTCGACCGGATCCCGAACTTCCAAACCCGACCCGGTTCGAGATCGCGGCAGAGAGCACCGATGCGCAATATCCACTCGTGTTTGTGACCGGACCCGATCGGGCACGACGACGCCGCGCTGCCGGCACGCGGCTCGCCGCAGATCATGTTCTCGTGGTCCCACCGGAGACATCGGAAACCGCCTGGCGGGCAGCAGTTCGCGAAGCGACACTGCGCGGCGCAGGCATCTGCATCGAAGCAACCGACGACCTACCTGCTGTTGCGCGCCACTGGATCGAGCATGCTGCGCACATCCCATGGGCGGTCACGTCCGAACACGAAATTGCCATCACGGCACTTCCCGACCGGGCATGGCGAGAATTTCATGCCAGCGGCGATCAAGCGGACGACGGCGAGTGGTCCAGCGCGTTCGGCGCTCACATCGACCGGCTCGGACACCGGCTGTCGCCGGAGCAACTCGAACGGGCAGCCGAAATCGCCGCCCGCAGCGACCGTGACCTCCACGGGGCGGTTCGCCGACTCTCGAGCGGACCAATCGACCGACTCGCCCGTCGAGTTCGACCCCGCCGAGGCTGGGACGACCTCGTTCTCGACGATGACCGGCGCCGTCATCTCGAAGAACTCGTTGCGCGCTACCGCAACAGCGAAACGGTCTACGACCGGTGGGGATTTCCGTCGGTCCCGTCATCGGGACTGATCGCCTTGTTTTCGGGCGACCCGGGAACCGGCAAGACCCTGTCTGCCGAGGTTGTCGCCGGCGAGCTCGGGCTTGACCTGTTCGTCGTTGACCTTGCCACGGTGGTGAGCAAGTACATCGGAGAGACCGAGAAAAATCTCGAAGAGGTGTTTGACGCCGCCGCCATCGGCAACCAGGTGCTCTTCTTCGATGAAGCCGATTCGTTGTTTGGTCGCCGAACAGAAGTCAGCGACGCACGGGACCGCTACGCAAATCTTGAGGTCTCCTATCTCCTACAGCGCCTCGAGATCTTCGGTGGACTCGTCGTGCTCGCAACCAACCTCGTGAGCAACATCGATCCGGCCTTCATGAGGCGAATTGACGTCGCAATCGACTACGCGCTTCCGGAGAGCGACGAACGGCGGCGACTCTGGGAAATCTCATTCCCGGTCGGTGCTCCGCTCAGCGATGACGTAGACCTTGACGAACTGGCGGTGCGCTACAAGATCGCTGGCGGGTCGATACGCAAAGCATCGCTCTACGCTGCATTTCTTGCGGCCGAGGACAACGCCCCAATTAGCGCGGAGCTGATCTCGATCGCGCTCGAACGCGAGTACAAGAAGCTCGGACGACTCCGCCCCGGGAACTGACGGTGGATTACGAACCGGGATCAACCAAGGGGAGTGCGTCACCCGCACCCTTGACCGAACCATTTAGCGCTTGTGCTGACCCGACGACACAGACAATGTCGCGATCGTCGTTCGCTGACCAGCTATCGAGGGTCGGGTAGATGTACGTGAAGTACAGCGCTGACTGCGCGAAGTACTCGACACCGGTGTAGCCCGGGAACTCCCCGAGACAACCCGCATCGGCTTGCGCCGTCACGGCGCTCTCTCCGGGGTACAGATCATCGCCGGTTTCGACCGCAACGACCGCAAACACCTCGAGACGGTGCGGTTGAGAACACGGCACCGCGTCGAGCGCATCCACCTCGCTCGGTATCGATGCCTCGCTCGGATCAGCAAGACAATCTCCAACCATCAACTCGAAGACGCTGAGCGAGCCGCTTCGCACGACGCCCGGCTGTCCGGGCTCGCGCATCGGCCCATCGCCACCGGAGCATGCTGCGGCAAGCAACGCAGCCACCAGGCCCATCGTGAGCCACTTCATCAAACTCAGCCCGCAGTAACCGCTGCGATGACTTGGTCAACCACGGCGACGTCGATCTCGCCCTCGGCAACGCCTTGCACGACATCGCCGAACGTTTCCTGATGAAAGTCGAGCATCATCACGATCTGCGCACTTGCTGCCGGGTCGGCGGCGGTGGACGACGAGAAGGCCTGCATGTAGCGAAAATAGACCTCGCCCGAATCGCTGACGGCAAAGTGCCCGAGGGCCATGGCCGCATTGACCTTCGCCGCAGCGTAACCCGCATTAACCACCAGAGCGTCGGGCACCTCGAACGGCATGGGCACGTAGAACTGGAGAAACGTGGCCGCATCAAAGCCGTCGCCAAGTGGCATCACATTGATACTCATCGACCGCTGACGGCCGTCGCCATCGGGGCCGAGATCGACCATCAAGGTCGTCAGCGGAAGGGCATCACCGGGATCAAGAATCTCGGTCGAATACGAGGAGGCAAGGCCTGCCGCTACGAGGGAAAGCTCAGCGCGATGTTGTGCATGTTCGAGTGATGTCGTCATGGTTGGTCAGAGCCCCGGAGCTCTAGTCTCGCTCCTTCAGCTTTTTGATCAGTTTCTCCCGCATTTCCGTAGGCGTCTGGCACAGAGAATCGACTTCGGCCTTACTCATACCCATACCCCGGACGAAGTTGTAGACGTTGTCGACGGCGGTGACCTTCACCTTCCTCTCCTCCAGACTCGTTTCCGGCATTTCGTTCGTCTTCAAGACCATGTCGTACAGCTTGTCAACGTACGCGTTGTACATCTTGAACTTGTTGTCCGACGATTTGCTCGCATCGAACATGCCGAACAACCCTGCGCTCTTGCCGGCGTCCTTTCTTTCTGCCGCCTTGTTTCGCCCCCACTGCTTGACCCTGCGGAAGAGGCTTGCGCTTGTATCTGCGGCGACTGCCGCTCCCTTGAAGGCGGCACCGACCGGAGCGGTCGCGACTCCGAGCGTGGCGATGTCGCCGGCCATGTCCGTAAGCGCAACTCCTGTCTTGAAGAGGGCACGGTTCTGACGCTTCTTGTTGATGTACTGGATGCCCTTGGCCATCAAGTACTCCTGAAGCTTGCCGAGCTCCTCCCCCTCAGCCTCGTTCAAGTCGCCCTTGACTTGGAGCTCGGCAATTCTCTTCTCCGCTGATGCTTTGAACGACTCTCCAACTTTTCCGCCAAGATCCTTCTTCAGTTCCTGCTTGCGAGCCCTCATCACGCCTTGCTGGAAGATGGCGGTTGCAAGAGAAACAAACCGGACAACCAACTCACACGCAGCGATCGCTACTCCAAGGCCCGGCACCACACTCGCCAGAGGGCCAGCGTTCCCCCACATACCCAGGAATGTCCGGGCGGACTTCACACTTGCCTGAGCGGTAGTGAGTGCACCTTGGATGACGCCAACACCCTCCTTGGCGCGCTCGCTTACGCTCTTCTTCGACCAATTCTCAATGAGGTCGGCTAATTTGCGTACAGCCTTGACGCTCGCCTGAATGCCACTAGCAGCGTCGCCGACCGCCGCAAGAGCCTTTGAGGCGACACCGGCTTGGGACATCTCATCGCCGTTGGTCCAGTCCTTCAGCTCGGTTTCTTTGCCTCCGGCACCGGCCGTATCAGCGATCCCGGCGATACCGCTGCCGACTTTGGCAGCGCCCTCGACGGCCTCCAGTCCAGCAAGACCCTTGTCGACCGCCTTGCCTTTCTTCCAAGATTCGACCGCGCTTGCCCAAAGGGAAAATCCACCCAAAATATTGAACGATCCCGCCGCGTAACCCATCTCGTCGCTTGGGCTGCCGCCCGCCACTGAAATGGCATCACCCATGTCGTCCGTGAACTTGGCTCCTACATCGATAGCGCCTGCGAGATCCTCATCAGCCAGAGCGGTCGAAGACTCCTCCTTTTCGTCGAGCACACCAATTTGCACGTTGTCGTCGCGCACGTAGTACTTCGTGCTCGGCAGCAGGTAGTACTCGTGATCGTCGAATTGGAGTGGTCCGGCCACCAGATCAACCTTGCCCGCCGGTCGGGTGATCCTCGACTTCTCCTTGCCGCTCCCTTCGTAAGCTTTCATCATTCCATCGCCAGCGGGGTTGAGCTCCCAGAGCTCGATCTCGTGAACGGATAACGCCTCGACGTACCTGCGAGCAACATCGGGGCTGCTTGTTTGCTGGACAACGTGCGTGAGCTCGTGTGCCAGAAGTTCTTGGCCTGCCCCCGCTCGAAGATCTGTTGGATCCCGCAGGAAGACATCCGAGCCAACCGTGAAGGCTTTCGCCTGCAGCCGGTTATTGAGTTCAGCCGCCTCCGGGCCCGTGTGAAGGCGAACGTGAGACAAATCGGTGCCAAAGCCAGCGCTCATATCCGATGCCACGTCGTCGGGAAGCGGATCGCCACTTCCCCGCCGACTTTGAATCCGCTGCTCAGTGTCGCGGTCGACGGCGCCCCCTGCGTCTCCTCCTCCGGCCCGGCGGCGTATCCGCTCTGCTGGCGACCGCCGAATGTCCTCCCCAGCTGGGCCATCGCGTTCGATCGCACCCCGCCGAATTCGGCCGACGACGAGATCAGCAACAGCATCTGCTTCATGCTCAGCCGGATCATCCGTCGAACCAACCGCAAGCTTCATCTGGACCATCGCTCGGCTTGCAGCCTCTGCATGTGGGACGAGTTCCGCAGATACGGCTTCGCGCGCCTGAGTGTCTGGCAGACGCTTCTCTTCGCCTTCCAAACCTCGAGAAACTCGAACTCGTCCCATCAGCTTCAACACTAACGCGCCCGCTCAAGAGCTGGAATACCGAGCCTTGGTCGCCATCGCGAGGAGGCTGGGACTTCGCTTACGGAGCGGCAAAACGCTCAGAGCGCTGCGACGATCTCCGCCATCAGCTCGCCGGCCTCGGTTGGGTTCTGACCAACCCTCACGCCCGCATCCTCCAGCGCTTCCATCTTCGCGGCGGCGGTGCCCTTCCCACCCGACACGATGGCGCCGGCGTGGCCCATCTTCTTGCCGGGAGGGGCGGTGACGCCTGCGATGTAGGAGCTGACCGGCTTGCTCATGTGGTTCTTGATGAACTCCGCAGCCTCTTCCTCGGCCGACCCACCGATTTCGCCGATCATCATGACGGCCTTGGTTTCGGGGTCGGCTTCAAACGCCTCGAGGCAATCGATGAACGATGTGCCCGGCACTGGGTCGCCACCGATACCGACACAGGTGGTGACGCCGATGTCCTTCTGCTTGAGCTCGTAAAGCGCCTGATAGGTGAGGGTGCCGGAGCGGCTCACAATGCCGACCGGCCCGCCGGCTTTGGCGATGTGGCCGGCCGTGATCCCGATGTTGGCCTTGCCGGGGCTGATGATGCCCGGGCAGTTCGGGCCCAGGAGGCGGGTGTTCGGGAAGTCGGCCTTCAGCTTGTTGAAGAAATACGCCTCATCGTGGGCGGGTACGCCTTCGGTGATGGCCACGATGAACTCGATGCCGGCCTCAGCCGCCTCAAGCACCGCACCTTGCACGCCTGGTGCAGGGATGAAGATGCAGCTGGCGGTGGCGCCGGTGGCTTCCTTGGCCTCGGCAACCGATGCGTAGACCGGCACGCCGTCCACATCGGTGCCAGCCTTCTTCGGGTGGGTCCCGGCCACGACCTGGGTGCCATAGGCGCGGTTGAGTCCGCCGTAGTAGCTGCCCTGTGAGCCGGTGAGGCCCTGGTAGATGACCTTGGTGTTCTCGTCGACGAAGATGCTCATGGTTCTGTTCTTTCTCCTGCTTCGTTGACGATCAGCTGGCCAGCTCGACGGCTTTGCGGGCGGCGTCGAGCATGGTCTCTTCCATCATCAGCTTGTCGCTGAGGTTCGGGGCCAGGATGGCCCGGCCTTCCTCGGCGTTGGTGCCGTCGAGGCGGATCACGATCGGACTGTCGATCTCGACCCGCTGCATGGCTTCGAGGATGCCGTTGGCGACCTCTTCGCCTCGGGTGATGCCGCCGAAAATGTTGATGAAGATCGACTTGACGTTCGGGTCGTTGTTGATGACTTCCATCGCCCCGGCCATGACGTCGGCGTTGGCGCCGCCGCCGATGTCGAGGAAGTTGGCGGGGCTTCCACCGACCTGGTTGACGACGTCGACGGTGCTCATGGCGAGGCCGGCACCGTTGGCGATCACGCCGACGCTGCCGTCGAGGCCGACGTACTGCAGGCCTTTGGCGTGAGCGGCCTGTTCGCGTTCGTCGCGGGGCTGGGTCTCGTCGAACTGGGTGTAGTCCTCGTGGCGGAAGGTGCTGTTGCCGTCGAGGGTGACCTTGGCGTCGAGCACATGGACCTTGCCCTCGGGGGTGAGGATCAGCGGGTTGATCTCGACCAGGTCGCAGTCGCCGTCGGTGTAGGCGGTGTAGAGCTTCTGGAGGATGTCGACCGCACCCTCAACCGCGGCCTCGGGCAGATTCGCAGCAGCAACCCAGGCTCGCGTGGTGGCCTCGTCGAGACCGACGACCGGGTCGACCCAGATCTTGGCGATTGCGTCGGGATTCTCCTCGGCGACGGTTTCGATCTCGACACCGCCCTCCTTGGAGAGCATGCCGAGGTGCTTCTTCGCCGAGCGGTCGAGTGTGAAGCTCGCGTAGTACTCCTCGGCGATGTCGGAGGCCTTCTCGATCCACACTCGCTTCACGAGGTGGCCGTTGATGTCGAGGCCGAGGATGTTCGTGGCGTGCTCGCAGACGGCATCGATATCGGCGGCGAATTTCACGCCGCCCGCCTTGCCGCGGCCACCGGTGTGGACCTGTGCCTTGACCATCACCGGGGTGCCGAGTTCTTCGGCGGCCGTAACGGCCTCATCGACCGTGAATGCCACCTGCCCGGGGCTCACCGGCATCCCATATTGGGCGAAGAACTGCTTGCCCTGATACTCGAACAAATCCACCGGCGTTGCCTCCCGGATCGCGTACGGGGAGATACTAGGCAGCGAACTTCGCTCACCCCCCTTTGGCGCCAGGAGAGACGTCACATGCCCGTCGCCCGCGGTCCACAGATGAATGCTCGCTCGGCGATCCTCGTCGGCATCACCGGCGTGATGATCGCCGTCGTCCTCGGTGGCGGCGTGCTGTTCCTCGCCAACCAGAGCGAAAATGTCGAGCTCCAGCTCGGCGACACCGACTTTGACGCCGGCCAGATCGGTCGGATCTCCGAGGAGATCGACGACCGCGGCCCGATCCTCTACAGCGACGTCGCCGGACGCAGCCGCGACATCATCCTTCAGCATCTCGGCGACGATCCCGAGGCGGGTTGGTTCGCCTTTGACGCCCGTCCGATCGGCGCCTCGCGCGACTGTTTCTTCGAGTGGAACAGCGATGCCGAACGTTTCGATCTCGTTCTGGCCGACGGGAGCGACGCCGACTGTGCGGATGTCACGATGGACGAGCGAGGCAACCTCTCGACAGGTGAACTGATCGAGACCTACCCCGTGACGATCGATGACGACAACAATGTGCGGGTCGACATCAACGCCGACCGCGGAGCCGAGTAGACCGAGCACTCCCCGACTGTCATCCGGGGGTAGCTGCCGGCATCAAGCGATGCGAACTCGTGAAGACCATGGCTAGTGGCGGGCCGGGTCAAGCTGCGAGAGTCTTTGCAGATGCGTGCCACAGGGCTCACAACCGAATACGAAACCGATCCGGTCGGTCTTGCGACGACGCGGCCCCGGTTCTCATGGCGGCTCGAGTCCGACGATCCTTCCACCGAGATTCAGCTGGCCTACGAGATTGAGGTCGACAGCGACGGGCTTGTGATCTGGAAGACCGCCATGGTGCAGAGCGCTGCACAGGTGCTCGTTCCCTACGCCGGTCAGCGTCTGACTTCGCGGCAGCAGTGCACGTGGCGCGTCAGGGTGTGGGCCGGTGAACCTGGCAGCGAGCCGACCATGCCGGGTCCATGGAGTGAACCGGCCAGCTTCGAGCTCGCACTCTTGCGGATCGAAGACTGGGCGAGCACCGCCTGGATCGGCTCACCTCATGAATTGGCGCAACCGCCAACGCCACGCCTTCGCCGGCGGCGACAAAACACAGATCGGCCAAGCCCTCTGCTGCGCAAGGAATTCGAGGTCGAGCAGGGCGATGACATCGCTGAGGCTCGCCTCTACTGTTCCGCCCTCGGCATCTACGACGTCGAGATAAACGGCACCTCTGTCAGCGAAGATCGGCTTCGACCCGGCTTCACTGCCTACGACCACCGGATCCAGCACCAGACCTACGACGTTTCAGCGCTGCTGATCGAAGGCCGCAACACGATCGGCATCACGCTCGCCGACGGGTGGTGGCGGGGTCGAGTCGGGGTTTTCCGAAAGCCAAACAATTGGGGAACCAACGTCGCTGCGATCGCCCGACTCGAGGCCGGAAACCGCACACTCGTCCAGTCCGACTCCACGTGGAAGGCGACCGAGGGTGGCGTACGGCGCGCGTGCCTGTTCAACGGCGAGGAGTTCGACGCCCGCCTTGAGCCCGATGGATGGACCTCCACTGGTTTCGATGACCGGGCGTGGTCAGCGGTGACGGTTATCGACGGACCGACCCGCCGCCTTGTCCCCCAGGTTGGGCCCAGCGTCCGGGTCGTTGAACGGATCCGCGCTCAACACGTGTTCCGCACCCCATCGGGAGAAACTGTCGTGGATTTCGGACAGAACCTCGCTGGGGTCGTGGAGTTCACGGTCAGCGGTCCAGCCGGTTCGAGCGTTCGACTCACCCATGGCGAGACCCTCACCACCGACGGTGAGTTCACATCTGACACATTCGGCGACTCCCGCCAACAGGTCCGCTACACCCTTGCCGGCACAGACGGAACCGAGACCTTCGCAGCGCGTTTCACCTACCACGGCTTCCGCTACGCCCGGGTCGACGAATGGCCTCCCGGATCAGAGCCAACCGCCGACGACTTCACTGCGCTCGTGCTCAGCAGCGAGGCAGGGGCCACCGGCCACTTTGAGTGCTCGCACCGGGAGATCAACCTGCTCGTCGAGAACATCGACCGGTCTCAGGTCGCGAACTTCGTCGAGATACCGACCGACTGCCCCACTCGGGAGAAAGCCGGATGGACCGGAGACATCGCCGTTTTCGGTCGCACCGGAGCGCTCAACCGCAACATCGCCCCCATCCTCACCCGATGGCTGGGCGATGTTCGGGCCGACCAACTCGATAACGGTCGAATCCCGTGCGTGGTGCCGGTCTCGTCCAGCTACAACGCCTTTTTCATGCGTCCCACCCACGGCGGTGCTGCCTGGGCCGACGCCTGCGTCGACGTGCCCTGGACCCTGTATCTCCATTACGGCGACCACCGAGTCCTCGAGGAAAACTACGCCACCATGTGTCGCTGGGTCGATGCGCTCGAACACCGCAGCCAGAGCGACCCCTGGTGGGCGAAAGCCGACCCCCGCACCCACATCGGCAGCGGGCGCCGCCGTGAACACGTCATTGACAGCGGCTTCCAGTGGGCCGAGTGGCTCGCGCCAGGCGAAACCCTCACGAGGAACTGGCTTCGCGGACTCCTCAAGCCCGACCCGCTGATCGCCACGGCGTACTACGCCCGGACGCTCCAAAAGGTCGCCCGGATCACCTCACTCCTCAACCATCCGGATGACGCTCAAAAGCTGATTGAACGACGGGAAATGGTCGTAGCTGCGATCCGCAAGCACCTCTTCGCCGCCGACGGCCTTCCTTACCGCCGCGACCAAATTGGGCTGGTCGCATGCCTGGCGTTCGGCCTCATCGACGAACCTCACCAAGCCACTGCAGGCGAAGCTCTCGCCGACGCAGTGCGGGCGAACGACGCCAAGCTCGCGACCGGGTTCACGATGACTCCCCTCCTGTGCCCGACCCTTGTCGACGCCGGGCACACCGAACTCGCCTACGACGTGCTCCTCAGCACCGACATTCCGTCATGGCTGTACCCGATCTCAAAGGGAGCGACCACCGTCTGGGAAACGTGGGATGCCATCAAACCCGACGGTTCGGTCAGCGACGTGAGCCAGAACCACTACGCATTCGGCGCGATCGGAGAGTTCCTGCACCGCTACGTTGCCGGACTCGACACAGACCCCGAGCGGCCCGGCTACGAACACGTCCTTATCGAACCCCGACCGGACCCTGCCGGGCGCCTCACCCGCGCAAGCGCCAACCTCGAAACTGCTCGCGGGACCGTGTCGACCAGCTGGACCATCAGCGACGGGCAGCTCACTGTCGACGCCACCATCCCGGTGGGGGCCACCGCAACGATCACCGTCGGCTCCACATCGACCCACGTCGGCGCCGGAACCCACCAGGTGTCGGGACCGCTTCACGGGTGATCGCCCACCGCCTCGCCGATGGGCGGCGAGTAACGGCTACCAAGGCCCCTGCCTAATCCCCTAACGTCTCGCCCATGCAGCTCAGCGAGATCGACCTGTCAGACATCGAGGGATTCTGGACTGAGCCGATGACGGCCCGAGAGGCCGCATTCGAGACCTTGCGACGCGAAGACCCGATTCGCTTCTTCCCCGAGCTCGGGACCGAATACCTCGCGGCGGGGCCCGGCTACTACGCGCTCACCAAACACGCCGACATCGTGGCAGCAAGCCGTCAGGCCGACCTCTTCCAGTCGGGGGCCGGCACCAACATCCCCGACCTCCCACCCGAGTTCAACGAGTTCTTCGGCTCGATGATCAACATGGACGATCCTCGACACGCTCGACTGCGCAAGCTCGTGTCGGCCGGCTTCACGCCCCGCATGTTGCAACGCAACATGGAAGACGTCGACGCCGCAGCGAAGACGATCGTTCATCGTCTGCAGGAAGCCGGCCCGGGCTGCGACTTCGTCACGACGTGCGCCGCGTGGTTACCCGTCAAGATCATCTGCGACATGATGGGCATCCCCGAGAGTCAGCACGAGTTCGTCTTCGATATGACGAACATCATCCTCAGCCAGGGCGATCCCGAATTCGTGCCGGAGGGACAAAATCCGCTCGAAGCGTTCCTTGGCGCCGGTGCCGCCCTGGCCGGACTCATCGATGACATTGCGGGCCAGGCCGACGGGAGCGACGGCGACACGCTCACCCATGCGCTCGTCAACGCCGAGATCGACGGCGACAAACTGACCCGCGACGAGATCCAGAGCTTTTTCGTCTTGCTCTGCGCAGCGGGCAACGAAACGACCCGCAACTCGATCAGCTGGGGCCTCACCTACCTCACCGACAACCCTGAGCAGAAGGCACTGCTCCAGAGCGATCTCGACACCCACATGCCCGGCGCCGTGGAGGAAATCGTCCGGCACGCAAGCCCGGTGATCCACTTCCGCAGAACCGTCACCCAGGACGGTGCCCGACTTGGTGACACGGTCTTCAACGAGGGCGACAAGGTGGTGCTGTTCTACGGCTCCGGCAACCGGGACGATGCCGTCTTCGACGACCCGTACGCATTCGACATCACCCGCGACAACACGAACCACATCGGCTTCGGTGGCCCTGGCCCTCACTTCTGTCTCGGGGCCCATCTCGCCCGCCGCCAGATCAATGTGCTCTACAAGGAGCTGCTCTCCCAGATGCCCGACATCCACGCCGTCGGCGAACCCAACCGCCTCCGGTCGAGCTTCATCAACGGGGTGAAGCACCTGGAGTGCGCCTGGTAGGCGCCCCACTCGACGCGCTCAGATCTTCTCGAGCGGCGCCCAGCTCAGTAGCAGGCGCTTCGGTCCGACCGACGGAAAATGGACCGATGCCTCCGCCTTGTCGCCCACACCGTCGATCTCGACAATGACGCCTTCGCCCCATTGGCTATGGCGGACATCATCACCGACCTTGAGCCCAATCGACTCGGCTCCGGAGGGGATCGGCTTGTTGGCAGCGGCGAGCGCCGACTCGACGACATCGTCGGAGTGGGAATCCCGACCGCCGCCACCGAAGGTGCGGCCCGTCGGAATCTCGCTGCCGCCACCGCCGCCGAAGGTGCGGCCGCCGCCGCTGCGATCACGTCGCGAGCGCAGCATGCGGGTGCCGCCGATCTCGTTGATCAACTCGGACGGAATCTCGTCAAGGAAACGACTCGGCGGGTTGTATTGGGTCTGACCGTGCATCATGCGGCTCCACGCGCTGGTGAGATGGAGCTTCTGCATCGCCCGAGTGATGCCGACGTAGGCGAGGCGACGTTCCTCTTCGAGTTCGGACGGATCGCCCAACGCTCGGACGTGGGGGAACACGCCGTCCTCCATGCCGACGAGGAAAACGACGGGGAACTCGAGGCCCTTGGCGGCGTGAAGCGTCATCAACGTGACCGTGGATTCCTCCTCGTCGATGTCGTCGGTGTCGCTGACGAGTGACACCTGCTCGAGGAAGTCATCGACCGTCTCGTACTCGCGGGCCATGCCGACGAGCTCGGACAGGTTCTCGAGACGTCCCTCGGCCTCGACCGAGCGCTCGTTCTGCAACTCGGCGAGATAGCCCGACCGCTCGAGTGCCTCTTCGATGATCGTCGCTGGTTCCGCCTGCAGCTTGCGGATCTCCGTGGTCATCACGAGGAACTTTTCGATGCCGGTGGCGGCGCGGCCCCCGACGCCGGCCTCGTCGAACCGCAACACGGCCTGGTCGAACGATTCGCCATTGGCCGACGCCCAGGCGTCGAGCTTCCCGATCGACGAATCGCCGACTCCCCGCTTGGGCGTATTAATGATGCGCTTGACCGACACCTCGTCGGTGGGGTTCACGATCGCTCGCAGGTAGGCCAGCGCATCCTTGATCTCGCGGCGGTCATAGAAGCGGGTGCCGCCCACGACCTTGTAAGGGATGCCGACCCGGACGAGGAACTCCTCGATGACTCGCGACATCGAGTTCGTCCGGTAGAAGACCGCCATGTCGCCCCAGTGCATGTGGTCGTGGTCGTGGAGCTTGGCAAGTTCGTTGGCGACGAACTGCGCCTCATCGGACTCGTCATCGGCGTGGTAGCGGACGATCTTGTCGCCCGACCCCTTGTCGCTCCACAACTCCTTGGGCTTACGTCCAACATTGCGGGCAATGACGGCGTTGGCAGCATCGAGGATCGACTGGGTCGAGCGATAGTTCTGCTCGAGCACCACCACGGTGGCGTCGGGGAACGCCTCCTCGAACTCGAGGATGTTGCGGATGTCAGCGCCCCTGAAGGCATAGACGGACTGGTCGGAATCACCCACGACGGTGACCTGACGGTGCTCTTCGGCGAGCTGGAGCACAAGATCGTTCTGAACGGGGTTGGTGTCCTGATACTCGTCGACGAGGACGTGACCGAAGCGATGCCGCCATGAAGCGAGGACATCGGGATGCTCGCGGAACAGCTGCGCCGTGCGCATCAAGAGGTCGTCGAAGTCCATGGCACCCGCTTGGAGCAGACGCTTCTGGTACTCGACATAGACCTCGCCGATCTTGCGCTGGAAGATCTGCTCGGCCTGCTCGGTGAACTGGCTCGGTCCGACGTTTTCGTTCTTGGCCATCGAGATCGTGCCGTGGACCGATCGCGGCGGGAACCGCTTGGGGTCGAGGTTGAGATCACGAATGACATAGCCCACGAGACGCACGGCGTCGGCCTGGTCATAGATCGAGAAACGGCCCGGGAAGCCGAGGCGCTCGACATCGCGCCGCAGAATCCGCACACACGCCGCGTGGAAGGTCGAGACCCACATCTTCTCCGCGACCGGCCCGACGAGCCCGCCGACGCGGTGCTTCATCTCCCCCGCCGCCTTGTTGGTGAACGTGATCGCCAGAATCTCGAACGGTGAGAGCCCGCCCTCGATCAGATGGGCGATGCGGTGGGTGAGCACACGCGTCTTGCCCGACCCGGCACCCGCCACCACGAGCAGGGGGCCACCGTCGTGAAGGACCGCGTCGTATTGGGCCGGGTTGAGACCGGCAAGCAGGGGCGACTCCGACATCGGAGCCACCCTAGCGATGCGTTGCGACAGCCGAGGGACCGGCCGACGACCGGCTCAGGTGCTGAGCTTGTAGCCCAGACCCCGGATCGTGACGATGCACTCCGGGGTGTCGGGAGTGGGCTCGACCTTCGCCCGGAGCCGCTTGATGTGCACGTCGAGCGTCTTGGTGTCGCCGACATAGTCGTAACCCCACACGCGGTCGATCAAGGTCTGCCGGGTCACGACGATGCCGGCGTTCTCCATCAACAGCGCGAGGAGCTGGAACTCCTTCAGCGGCAACTGCACGAGTTCGCCGGCGATCGTGACTTCGTGGCGATCACGGTCGAGCACGATGTCGCCGACCTCGAGGACCGAGGTCGAGGCCTCGTCGCGAGCTGTGCCGCCACCGCCCGCTCGCCGCAGCACGGTGCGCATGCGGGCGATCAGTTCCCGCACCCGGTATGGCTTGCTGACATAGTCGTCGGCACCGACCTCGAGAGCGACGACGGCGTCGATCTCTTCGTTGCGGGCCGACACCATGATCACCGGCGTGTCATCAGCGGCCCGGATCTTGCGGCACACGTCGATCCCTGACATCCGGGGCAGCATCACGTCGAGCAGCACGATGTCGGGGTGGTACGTCTGCCAGACCTCGAGTGCCTCTTCCCCATCAGCGGCCAGGTGAACGATGAATCCCTCTTGCTTCAGCGCTTGACGCAAACCCTCGCGAAAGGCCGGCTCGTCGTCGACGACAAGAACACTGAACGACTCGGTCATCGGCTGGCTGGTA
>NZNH01000071.1 GCA_002694825.1 Acidimicrobiaceae bacterium
GTTTTCGGGATCTCACCATCGAGGGATGTGCCGAGCCACCCCGCACATACAGAAATACATGCTTACGGTCTGTCGGTGATGTTGGTCTGGGGGTTAGTACCCTTCGCAGCCCCGATCAGCACCTTCAAAGTACACCTGGTCGAGTCGTTCCTGATCTTGAAGAATCTGCTCAGCTAACTCCTCAGCCTCACCGAAAAGCGCTTCGGCTTCGCCACTTTCCCAGAGAGCGTCAAGTCCCTCACTGGACGCCTCGGCATCCTCAAACGTGGAATTAATGCGGCCAATTGAAAACGTGTTCTCCAGGATGCTGTCGCTTAGGGCGTAGTACTCGGCATCGAGCGCTTCACACCTCTCGTCCGGACCCGAGCCGCAGCCCGTCACCGCCGCCACCAGCACCACACACGCCACAACACGTTTCATACCCACAACCCTAGATCAAGGCCCCGTATGGCTCGGTTTGTCGGCGATGCCACCATTGGCGACGCAGGAGTGACCTGATCGGTTTGTCAGTAACGAAGCATCAGGGCAGCGTGACGATCCCGGTCTGCGATGAGGAATCGCCCGAGTAGTCGTAGACGACCAATTCCACGAAGAGTTCCGTTCCCGACTCGAGCGGCACCAGGTCGTACTGGAGGAACGGGAGATCCGCGTAGAGGCCCACCTCGCTGAGAGTGAGCCATTCACGTGAGCCATCGGCGTACTGATTCAGCACCACGGGGTAGATCAGGCCGTCGGGATCAGCCGTCAGCTCCCCGATCATCCCTTCGGCGTTGATCTCGTAGTACACCTCGCTCAGCACATCGCCGTCAGGGTTCAACGTGAGTCCAAGGATGACGTCGTGAGGCGGGTCATCGGTGTCGGCCTCCTCTGGCGGCACGTACCAGAGGGGCACATCGAGGAACCAGAGCCCGCTCTCGTAATCGATTTCCATATCGAGGTACGCAAAGTCGGTATCGATGCCATCGGACAGAGTCAGCACCGTCAGGTCATAGAAGGCAGCGACCTCACCTGATCCATCGTCGAGGGCCTCAAACGAGGCCGGCTCCTCGCCGATGAAGATGACCGAGTCGTCGCTGTCGTCAACGACGCCGTACACAATTTCAGCAGCGACCACCGAGTCGCTCGAGCCGGCGTCGACGGTGCCGTAAACGGTCAAACCCTCATCGTCGAAGGAGAACTCGAGCGCGTCGTCCTCGACGAATGAGGCCTTACTCGCCTCATCGAGGTTGTCGCCTGCGAAGTAGAAGGCCTCAAGGATCCCGGACCAGCCCGGTACCTCACCGAGATCGGCGTACTCGTCCTCGACATAGTCGGCGCTTGGCGGGAAGTAGACGCTCACACCGGTGGCGCGCCGCGTCGCAGGCCCGCTGATCTCGTGGATCACAGCCGTCTGGAGCGCTGTGAGCACCGCCTCGATTTCGGGCCTCACGGGGGTGCCCATCACCAGAAACTCCTCCATCAGCGAGCCGAGATCCAGGAGGTTGGCGGCGAGGGACGGATCGGGGTTGGCGCCGAACTCGAGAGCGGCCTGGCGGGCAGCGGCGAACGCCGCGATCACGGAGGGGTCTGCCTCAGCGAGGACGTTCGCGAGTTCGTCGAGCGCCTCCTCCAATTGGGCAATCTCGGCGAGATCGAGCGCAGACAGCGTGATATCGATGCCGGTCCCCGCCTCGGCGGCCTGAGCGGCGTAGGTGTCGATGAACTCCACGGCAAGACCAGCGGCGCCGACATCGCGACGGTCACGGAGAATCTCCAGGGAGGAGAAGTCCCAACCGTGTCCTGGCTCGAGTTCCTCGGAGGCGACCATGACATCGGCGAGATCCTGTACCTGGGTCGCGACCTCGAACGTCGCCATGAGACAAGCGTCGAAACCGAGGAGGTCGACCGAATCCAGACCGACTTCAGCGAGCCCGTCGGCTATCCCTGAGCGAATCTCGGGCAGGGTGAGGATGTCCTCGCCATCGGTGTCATCGGGGCCGACGCCGGTCCATCCGCCGCCGTGATCCCAAAGGATCAGGGCGTAGCGGTCCGCAGGGAACTCCGTGACACCGGTGACCAAGAAGTCCTTGAGGGTCTCCGGATCGCCGAGGTTCAGCTCGCCGGTATCGACAGCCGTGATGACCTCTTCTCGGCCCACATGGACCAGCGTGGTGCCCTCGAAGTTGCCGAGCGGACCGATCTCCTCATCTGAATAGCCGGGATGACGGTCGACGAGGGTCACGATGTTCACGTTCTCGTTCGAGCCGGCTTCGGCCATCTCGAACACGTCGCCAACAGCGAAGGACTCGAGGTCGTTGTCCCCCATGAGGTAGACGAGAACCGTCCAAGAGCCGTCCTCCGCAACGAGGTCACCATCGGCCGGGCGGCTCGCATCATCGTCCTCGCGGCCGGCATCGGAGGGGTTCTCCTCCGACTCAGCCTCCTGCCCCTGGTCCACAGCGGACTCGTCCACCGACCGGTCAGAGAGCTGGGCGTCGTCCGCCGTTCCCCCACAGGCAACCAACCCCAGCGAGGTGATCAGCGCGACGATTGAACGGAAAGCAGGGCGAGAGCGCATCACTTCTGTCTACACGACTGCTCCTTGCATGGCCGTTACCGAGGCGACCTCGGCGCCGAATCCAGACTGGCCCAAGGTGATCGCGGGGCACTCCCCCGATCGGGAGTCCCTCTATACAGCGTCGTTCTCAGGGGGCACCTTCCGGCCAAGCCACCAGACTCCGAGAAGCGACCCGATCAGCCCGCCGGTGCTCGACAAGATGAGGTCGCCGATCGTGTCTTCGTATGTGAGGGCGAGACCACCGGCACCGCCCCAGCCATCCTTGGACACCGCCCACTCCATTGCCTCCCACCAGATGATGGCGATGGCACCAAAGCCATAACCGAGAAACACTGCGTCTCGGGTGTGGCCGGTGTTACGGAACCGGAAGGCGTGGAACGCAAGCACGAGGAGGATCCAGTTGAGCGCATGCAGCACATCGTCTGTCTGCGGGTACTCGTCGTAGAACCCGAGGAGGTTGCCGAGAGTGTCGAGAAGGAACGGCAAGGCGAGCAGAGCATCCCCGACGTGGGCGTGTGGTCGCCATCGGCGCCGCCAGCCAAACAGAGGCACGATGGCGGCAGAGGCAAGGAAGAGTGGTGCCCGCACCCCCATCCCTTTGCCGTCNAGCGTGTCGAGGTCGGCGGTTAAGGCGATCGCGAACGAGACGAACAGCGCCGCCTTAACCACGATGTTCGCCCGTCGGGCCCAAACTGTGGCATCGAGACGCAGTACCACCATTTCGTTATCCCAGTCCGGAAAGTGCGTCTCATTCATCCGCTGTTGCCCAGTCCTTGTTGATGGCCACTCAACGAGCAGTCAAGNGGACATTCGCCGCNNTTGAACGACGTCTNGTCACAGTNCGGACTTGGCAAGACGCGCGGGGTAAGGCAGCNAGTGCGTCGCTGATNAACGTTGCTCATGTGGGAAANCAAATGTCCTCGGTCAAATGTTTNGAGGNGGCTTTCTGGACGGTTGTNGCTTGCTCAATTGGCTTGCCAGCNTGCCGAGNAATCACAGCGACTGGAGAAACGGAAGGTCTGTGATAAGCGAGCTCAGCCNGCGGGAAGCACGTTTACCGACATGACTTCACTGAACGCAACGTAGGCATCTGGATCCGTGACTGGTCCGATTGAGTCGTCGTAATAAGTATCCCCGACCGTGATGTCGGCACGGACAGTCTCGGCGAGAAGGAGATGTTTCAGATCTTGCGCTGTCGCTTCTGGATTCTGAAAGAGAAGTTCGACGGCNNTNGCGGCAGCGATGGGCGTCGCATGCGAGGTATCAGCAAACTCATGATCCAGGGGAATCTCGACGAAAACGATGTTGTCGAGATTTCGTCGGACAAAGTCCCCGTGAAGGTCAACGCTTCCTTGCCGCGACGATACCGATGACGCTTCGCCCCAAGTCTCTGAGAAGTCCCAGTACCAGGCAATGAAGAGGGTGNGCTCCANNGCATCCNGNTCATTCTCGATCACNTAGGCATTGCCTGCGTGAGGGTAGGGATANACCCCCAGCTCCGGGTCGCCATCAACCCCGGCGTTCTCAAGCGAAGATAGGTAGAGGGCGTTGGTCGTCTTGAGTCTCTCCACCTCTTGGAAGCTGTCATCCCCGATCACAAACGGATCCATGCCGGTATGGCTGCTCGCACTAATGATGACGGTTTCGTCCGTATGGATCGCCTCAAAGCTTGTGCCGGAGCCACCCTCAAAAGTAAAGAGCGTAAAGCTGTCACGCTCGGCGAATTTCAAGAACGTGTTCCGAACACGGTCGCCGTGTTCCTCGTTGGCGTCGTCCCCAAAGATGTCGCTCATGACCACTTTGATCGGACCGTCTCCTACTGACTCGAAATAGGGCTCACCCCATGCTGGGTCCCAACTCTCAACGTAGAAGATGCCCGCTTCCTCATCTCCCAGCAGTACAGGTGCGCGGCTCCCTTCGGGGCCAGGCTCCCCAACGATCGCTTCCATGCGATGGGCATCCTCTTCGCCGACGAAACCATCACAGCCTCCCAAAGCGGCTTCGACGGCACGAAATACCTCACGGCCAAGCATTTCTTCCGATGCCCCGTTATTCGCAACGAAGTCGACAACCACGACGAGGTCGGAATAGTTGGTCTGCGTCTCGGAAGCCAGAGCGTCAATGAAGCACTCTGCAAAACCTTCACTGCCCGTGAGGAAGTTGAGCTCGAAGTAGTTGATGAGGTCAACTCTCCACTCTCCTTCCCCTGAGCGATCCGGCCACTCTCCTTCCTCGGAGCGATCCAGTTCACTGCTCGGGGGGAAGTCGCCGTTCGCAGACGAGATGGCCCCGCTGGAGACATCCGACTGCCGGAATGACTGAGACTCTTTCCCGTCGTCGCTGCCACATGCGGCCAAGAGGACACAGCAAACAAGCAATGAGAAAAGGTGCAAGCGCCGCAGCAACACCTCGAAAAAGTACCATCGGCTCGAGTTGACGCGAACAGTGGCTCAGTAGCCGTTGCCAATTCTCGAGCGCTCGAGTCGGCCGGTTTTGCTCTTCCCTGCAGGCCCTAGCTGAACGCGCCAGCAGAGCCTCAGCACAGGTGCTTCACGAGCTTTGCTCGGAAGAAACGCAGACAGGGCTGTAATGAAACGAAGTGCTGCTCCGTCAGCACTTCTGATCAAGACGCCGAGGAGAGCCATCATGGACGACTGCACCTGCCCCGACCCCTGTGCTTGTGAACCAAACCGATCCGGCTGCTGCTGTGGGGAAGCCTGCACGTGCGGCACTAACTGCGGCTGCGCTCCGAGCTGTGGCTGCCCGAACGCTTCTTGACGCCCTGGTGGGATCCTAGAATCGAGCCATGGCTACCTCGCCTGAGGCCCACACCAAGCGACGTCTGGTCATCGAGACCCTTCGTAGCAAAAGCGCGGACTTTGAGAATTTCGTGCGCGCCCGCGTGGCCGAGCAAGACGTTGACGACATCCTGCAGCTCGGCGCTGAGCGGGCAATCAATGGAGCCGAAGCCATCGACGACCCCAATCAGGTAACCGCTTGGCTGTACCGCATCCACCGGAACCTCATTATCGACNCGTACCGCCGACAGGCCGCTGATCGACATCGACTCGATCACGGTGCGAGGGTGCCAGACGGAGCGATCGGAGTGACCGAGGAGNCCTGCCAGTGCAGCCTCGCTCAGGCGCAGAGACTGCCGGATTCCTACGCCTCGATTCTTGACCTGGTCGACGCGCAGGGCTTGAGTCTGATCGAGGCTGCGGCTCGCCTCGATATCACCCGCAACAACGCCACAGTGAGGCTGCACCGGGCCCGCAAAGCGCTGCGGGACGCAATGGAGGCTCACTGCGGGGTGACCGATCCACAAGCGTGCGCGGCCTGCCGCTGCGTGGACGACGCCTGCTGCGCTGCCTGACTGCTTCGAGCAAAGTCTTTCAACGTACGTATTAGCGCCTCTATCCCCCGGATAACGCCCTGGCTGGCGTGCTGACAAGGCTGCNACGGTGGGCGACAGCAAACAACTGGAACACCTCTCGGAGGGGCCCCGAGTAGAGAGCTGTTCGGGGTCCACTAAGGTTTGAACATGCCAAAGCAGAAGAAGCGCAAGGGTGGGGGCCGCGTCACACTGAAAGGCACCCGCCCCGCCGGCTTCGTTGCGAAGCCACCCGTTGGCTCCTGCTCTTGCTGCCCGCCCGAAAACCGATGACGGAGGATGTGCTGAGGCGCCCCGCCTAATGCATCCAGACTCACCGCCGATTCGTGCTGTTGGTCTGGAAGTCACGCCAGCGACACACTCGCGAAACGTCGCTCGTGCATGTTGACCAGCATGTGGTTTTCCCTCATCCCGTGGATGTTCGACATCCACCGCCCGACCCGCACGCGACCCTTCGACCCCTACCGCTAGAACTCGTCGCTGTTTGTCGGCAGCGCTCGTCTGCTCGACGAACGGCTCACACAGTCTCGACACGCAGCGTCCGTCGCAACTAAACCAATGGATGAGCTCGCCGAGGTGGGACCGGACGCTCCCGACACAACGACCACAATCCAAAACGAGGAACTATGGATCCCAAGGACTTTTTCCGCGAGGTCAGCGACCTTCTTACCCCCCTGGTTGAGGGAACCGAATCAGCCCAACTCGCAGACGACACGCCGTGCGACGGCTTCACTGTCCGGGACTTGATCGGGCACTTCACGCTTGGACGCTTCATCTTTGGTGCCGGGTTGGCAGGCGACGACGCCCGTCAACAAGAACTCATCGCCACAATGCCGGCCCAATTCGGCGACGTACTCGGGGACGACCATCACGAGACCTATCGGCAAGCCACCGAAGCGATTGACCAGGCCGTTGCGGGTGTCGCCGACGTCAACGAAAACGTGAGCCTCGTGTTCGGCGAGATGCCCGCCAGCTACGCCCTCCAAATGCTCTCAGCCGACAACTACGTCCACTGTTGGGATCTTGCGAGCGCAACGGGACAGGCGTTTGAGCCGCCGGAGCACCTCACGGAAGCCGCTGCGACCTTCTTCAGTTCTTTCATCACTGAGGATTCTCGGGCTGGAGGTGCGTTTGGCCCGGAAGTCCAGGTGCCCCCCGATGCAGACAGTTTCGACCGCATGTTGGCATTCTGCGGCCGCACCCCCTGACACTCCGCAACCCCGATGCGCCGCGGCACCTGGCCCCGACGCTTCGAGGCGCTTGGGACTGATCAGAAGAGGCGTCGAGCGAGCGTTCGACCCAAGAGATTCACATTCCAGTCGGCCATGATTTTCTGAACCTCAGGATCCGCCATGTTCTTCGCTGAAGCAGCCATGAGTTGATCAAGTGAATCTGTCCATGTGACAACCGTGTGGGTGAAGGGTGCTGGGCCTGCGGCCACATTCGCCAACGTGGTCATCCCGTGTGCACCGTCCTGAATATGGCCCCAATTTGTGGCGAAGTTTGCTTGGGCCGAAGCGTCATCGATCGGCGCGCTCGAAAGGTAAAGGACGGAACTGAACCCGCCATTTCGTTCGCCAAATTCGGCTTGGACCCGCATCAGGCTCCGGCGACTGATCTGCACCGTGTGGTCCTGCATGAGTTGCACCAGAGCCTGATCGGAGTAAAAGGCCTGCTGGCCAGCCATGGCGGCATCAATGGTCTCGTATTCGAACGCCACAAGGATGGTTCCGGCCATCTCGCCGCCCATGATGACTTGGCTGCCCGTCGTGGTACGCGCGCCGAGAGCCCTGTAGTGATCCTGAGCCCAGGTGGCCCCGGCTTCAGCGAAACCATCGACATTCGTTGCCGTTAGGGCGGTGACGTACAAGTAACTCATCGGAACTCCTCATTGACCGATCGGCCGTTGATATAGCGAGACCGAATGCTCGGCTACCTCGCTTCGCGCGTCAACTGCAACCGTCACGAAGCGGTCACACCCCCAGGGAAAAGATTTTTCGGAAAAGTGTCCAGAAACGCGTCGGCACTGCTCTGGACCCTCGAACGGCAGCCACCCCGGCAGCCCAAAGAAAAGGTCCAGAACCAT
>NZNH01000072.1 GCA_002694825.1 Acidimicrobiaceae bacterium
GGACGGAAAGCCCCGGGCGATCCCCGGCCATAACGTCGGCTTCGCAGTCATCGGTGTCTTCATTCTCTGGTTCGGCTGGTTCGGCTTCAACGCCGGATCAGAGCTTGCCGCCGACGAGTTCGTGCCGTTCCTCGCCATGAACACCTTGATCGCCGCAGCGGCCGGTGTGATCGGCGCTACCGCCATCATCTGGCTCAAGACGGGTGTGGCCGACGTGGCGATGGCGGGCAACGGGGCGCTTGCCGGCCTGGTGTCCATCACTGCCCCGGTGGGCACGGTAACCCCGGTCTTCGCCTTGGTCATCGGTCTCGTCGGCGGCGTGATCGTCGTCTTCTCGGTCCTTGCCTTCGACAAGATCAAGGTCGACGATCCGGTGGGCGCCATCTCGGTGCACGGCACCTGCGGCATATGGGGCACGCTCTCGATCGGCCTCTTCGCGAAGTACGACGATGCGTTCCTCGGCCGTGAGGACGCAGGCCTCATCTACGGTGGTGGCTTCGATCAGCTCGCCATGCAGTTCGTCATGGTGGTGATCGTGATCGCTTGGGTCGGCATCACCTCCTTCATCCTGTTCGGCGCTCTCAAGGCCACGTTGGGCCTGCGAGTCTCCGAAGAGGAAGAGGTCACCGGCCTCGACGTCGCTGAGCACGGTTCGTCTGGCTACGGCCTCGAATCGGTCGGCGGAGGCTGATCCCTCAACCTGCGCCGTTGCGCAGCCGAACCCAGAAATGGGTTCTGAATCCACGGCATCGCCGGTTCCGACGATTCGACTACTCCCCCCTGGAGGGTCGTCGGGGCCGGCGTTGCCGCGTCCGGGGCGCTTCCTCTCGGACGATGTGCCGTTGATCGACGTCAAAATCGTAGGCAGTCACGGGCGCAGGTTGGGGGCCAAGGAAAGTTGATACACTCGCGCTCAACTTTTCGGATCGATCGGGAATGCATTCCTGCCTTGCCCGGTTGAACCGTCTGAATCCCCCCAACCACAACCCGCCGGGTGGCTCCGCCGCCCGGCATCCCGAAAACCGTCTGCGACACCACGCAGGCACGTGATCTGCGGCGACGTCGCAGCGAATAAAGGAGCACCTGCATGCCCAAGGCCGTCGGTATCGATCTCGGCACGACCAACTCCGTCGTCTCCGTTCTCGAAGGTGGCGATCCCGTCGTGATCCCCAACGCCGAGGGTTCGCGCACCACCCCGTCGGTGGTGGCATTCGCCAAGGACGGCGAAGTCCTCGTCGGTGAGGTCGCCAAGCGTCAGGCGATCACCAATCCCGAGCGCACGATCCGCTCCGTCAAGCGCCACGTCGGCACCAACTGGACCATCGACATCGACGGCAAGGCGTACAACGCCCAGGAGATCAGCGCCCGCACGCTGATGAAGCTCAAGCGCGACGCCGAGGAATACCTGGGCGACACCGTTACCCAAGCCGTGATCACCGTCCCGGCCTACTTCGACGACGCACAGCGCACCGCCACACAGGAAGCTGGCGCGATCGCAGGGCTCGAGGTGCTGCGCATCATCAACGAGCCCACCGCGGCGGCGCTCGCCTACGGCCTCGACAAGGAGACCGAGGATCAGACGATCCTCGTGTTCGACCTCGGTGGCGGCACCTTCGATGTGTCGGTGCTCGAACTCGGCGACGGTGTCTTCGAGGTGAAGTCGACGAGCGGCGACACCAACCTCGGCGGCGATGACTGGGATGAGGCCATCATCGACTGGCTGGCCGAGACCTTCCAGGGTGAGCACGGCGTCGATCTTCGAAAGGATCCGATGGCCGCCCAGCGCCTGAAGGAAGCGGCCGAGAAGGCGAAGATCGAGCTCTCGCAGACCACCTCGACCCAGATCAACATGCCGTACGTGACCGCAACCGACGCCGGTCCACTGCACCTCGACTATGAGCTGACCCGCGCCAAGTTCCAAGACCTCACGTCCGACCTGTTGACCCGCACCCGCAAGCCCTTCGAGGCAGCGATCAAGGACGCTGGGCTCACCAAGGGCGAGATCGACCATGTCGTGCTTGTCGGCGGCTCGACCCGTATGCCGGCCGTCGCCGAACTGGTCAATGAAATGACCGGCAAGGAGCCCAACAAGACGGTGAACCCCGACGAAGTCGTTGCCATCGGTGCGTCGGTCCAGGCCGGCGTGCTCCGCGGCGAGGTGAAGGACATCCTCCTTCTCGACGTGACCCCGCTGTCGCTCGGCATCGAGACCAAGGGTGGCGTCATGACCACCCTCATCGAGCGCAACACCACCATCCCCACCCGCAAGAGCGAGACCTTCACCACGGCCGAGGACTCTCAGCCGTCGGTCGAGATCCACGTGCTGCAGGGCGAGCGTGAGATGGCGGCCTACAACAAGACGCTCGGCAAGTTCCAGCTCGTCGACCTGCCCCCGGCCCCACGCGGCATGCCGCAGATCGAGGTCACCTTCGACATCGATGCCAACGGCATCGTGCATGTCGCCGCCCAGGACAAGGCGACCGGCAAGGAGCAGTCGATGACCATCACCGGTCAGAGCAGCCTCGACAAGGACGCCATCGATCAGATGATCAAGGACGCCGAGGCCCATGCGGAAGAAGACCGCAAGCGCAAGGAGGAGGCCGAGGTGCGCAACAACGCCGACGGCCTCGTCTACCAGACCGAGAAGATGATCAAGGATCAGGCCGAGAACATCAACGACGACGAGAAGTCGACGCTCGAAGCCAAGATCGCCGACGTGAAGACGGCGCTCGACGGCACCGACCTGGAGGCGATCAAGGACGCCACTGAGTCGCTGATGTCGGCGAGCCAGGAGTTCGGTCAGCGCCTGTACGAGCAGGCTGCCGCCGATCAGGCTGCGGCAGGCGACGCCGAGGACGACACCCCGAGCGACGACGATGTCGTCGACGCCGAGATCATCGATGACGACGAGCAGACCTCGTGAGCGATGAGACCAACGACGCGCCGGCTGCCGATATGGAGGATGGTGCCGCTGAGGTACCGGCCGACACAGCTGCAGCCGACGCGCCGGTGACGGTCGAGGATCTCGTCGCCACCCTCGAGGCCGTCACCGCCGAGCGCGATCAGCACCTCGCCGATCTGCAGCGGGTGTCCGCCGAGTTCCAGAACTTCCGCAAGCAAACCGAGAAGCGCAACTCGGACTTCGCAGCCCAGGCCGGTTCGCGAGTCGCCGAAGCGCTCCTGCCGGTGCTCGATGCGTGCGACGCAGCGGCTCAGCAGGGAGTTGAGGGTGTGGAACCAATCGCTGGTCAGTTGCGGGGCGAGCTCGAACGAGCCGGCCTGCAGGTAATCGCCGAGGTCGACGCTCCGTTCGATCCGAATCTGCACGAGGCCGCGATGAGCGAGCCCGGCGACGACGGCCAGGACGGCCCGATCGTCGCCCAGGTTCTGCGCACGGGATACGCCTGGAATGGTCGGGTCCTGCGGGCGGCGATGGTGAAGGTGAAGGGTTGATCCATCTGCGGATCGATCGATGAACGTCAACGAGTGAGACGAAAGGAGGCAGGCGATGGCCGAACCCCAGCGTGAATGGTTTGAGAAGGACTTCTACAAGGTGCTTGGCGTCGCCGAGAACGCCTCCGACAAGGACATCACCAAGGCGTACCGCAAGCTCGCCCGAGAGCTGCATCCGGACAAGAACCCGGGTGACACCGCAGCGGAGGAGCGCTTCAAGGAAGTCTCGGCGGCCTACGACGTCGTCGGCGACGAGGAAAAGCGCAAGCGTTACGACGAGGTTCGGCGCCTCGGCCCGATGGCCGGGGGCTTCGGCGGTGGCGGCTCCGCTGGCTTCAACGTCGGGTTCGACGATCTCAGCGACTTGCTCGGTGGCTTCTTCGGCCGGGGCGGTGGTGGCAACCCACCTGGGTTCCGAAGCGCCCAACAGCGACCCCAGCGAGGCGCCGACCTTGAGGCCGATCTCGCCCTCGACTTCGAGGACGCCGTCAACGGCATCGAGACGACGATCCATCTCAACGACGGCGACGGCCCGCGCGACATCAAGGCGCGGATCCCACCCGGCGTGACGACCGGCAAGAAGATCCGGCTGAAGGGCCGCGGGTCGCCCGGCCGAATGGGCGGTCCACCCGGCGACCTCTTCATCAAGGTCACCGTTCGCGATCACCACCTCTTCGGTCGAGCCGGCAACGACCTCACGCTCGAGGTGCCGATCACCTTCGCCGAGGCCACCCTAGGCGCCGACATCTCGGTGCCGACCCTCGATGCAGGTCCCGTGAAAATGCGCATTCCGCCGGGCACCTCCTCGGGCAAGACCTTCCGCCTGCGTGGCAAGGGAGGGTCGGGCGATCTGTTGGTCACTGCCGTCGTCGCCGTGCCCGAGGAGCTCTCGGACGAACAGAAGGCGGCGGTCGAGGCGTTCGCCGCCGCAAGTGACGATTCACCCCGCACCCACCTGGGCGTGTGAACATCGAAAGGGGAGAGGAATTGATGGACAACGAACGTTTCAACCGGGCGGTCTACGTCATCTCGGTCGCCGCCGAGCTTGCGGGGATGCACCCTCAGACCTTGCGGATCTATGAGCGCAAGGGGCTCGTCGAACCGTCGCGCACCGGCGGCGGAAGCCGTCGGTACAGCGACGCCGACATCGCCCTGCTCAGCCGCATCCAGGAACTCACCAACGAGGGCATGAACCTCGCCGGCGTAAAGCGAGTGCTGGAGCTCGAGGCCCGGGTCGCCGAACTCGAAGCGAAACTCGGCGCCGCACGCCAGCAGACCGCCGACGCCGTTGCCGAAGCGCATCGCGAGCATCGGCGAGATCTCGTGCCACTGCATCAAGCGCAGAGCATCACCATCTACAAGCGTGGTGGCTGACCGCTATTAGCCTCGCCGACGTGCGCATCGCCTACGTCGGCCCCGTACCGCCTCATCGCGGCGGTATCGCGCAGCATGGGTTGCGCACGGTCGAGGCGTTCGAGCGCCTCGGGCATGAGGTCGTGATCGAGTCGTGGCAGTCGCTGTACCCGGCGGCGCTGTTCAAGGGCGAACGGCCGTCCGTGCCGCGGCGTGATGGGCAGGTGCGGTTTCGGTTGCGGTGGTGGAACCCGCTCGGCTGGGTCCTCGCAGGGCGCCGGTGTCGGTCTGCTGATCTAATCGTGTTCCCATGGGTCACGCCGTTCCATGCGGTTGCGATGTGGGTGCTGCTGCGGGTCGCCAGCCGTTCGGCCGTCGCCCTCGTGCACAATCCCGAGCCACACGAACGCATGCCCCTCGCCCGGCCGTTGTTGCGAATGGTGATGCATCGCTGTGAGGGATCGGTCGTCCACGCCGAGACGGCTGCCGCCGTCATGCGTGCGCGCACCAGACTTGAACGCATTGCGGTGGCGCCCCATCCGCCGAACCTGGCGCTCGGCGCCGAGCCGATGCCGGAGCGTCCGCCGCTGCGTCTGCTCTTCCTCGGCTTCGTTCGGGCCTACAAGGGAGCCGATCTGGCGATCGATGCGGTTGCGGAGTTGCGGCGCCGCGGTGTTGATCTCCGCCTCACGATCGCAGGTGACTTCTGGGAGGATCCTGCAGCGATGCGTGAGGATCTTGCGACGCGGATGCTCGCCGACGTGGTCGAGTTGCGGGTCGGTTATGTGCCTGATGAGGAGATCGGTCCCATCCTCGCCGAGCACCACCTCGTGGTCGCCCCGTATCGGAGTGCGACAGTGTCGGGTATCGCCCCGTTGGCGTTCGCCGCCGGCCGACCGATGGTCGTGACTCCAGTCGGTGGACTCCCGGAGGCCGTTGAGCATGGCGTCAACGGTGTGGTCGCCGATGCGGTCGATGAGGTTTCTGTGGCCGACGCGGTGCTCGCCGCCGCAGAACAACTCGATGAACTCGCTGCGGGGGCGGCGGCCTCGTCGAGTCGCTGGGAAGACGTCGCGTCGGCTCTGCTTGCTGTCCGCGCCTGACATCACCCGTGATCGGTCGCCAGCGGCACGGCTCTGCTCACCCCGACGAACAATCTCCTCCGGATTTGGAATAGATCAGCCCCGGTAAAGTTGAGTCACATACACTCAACTTTGCTTCCCTCGCCGACCCGGCACCCGGAGGTTCCCCCATGACGCTCGATCCCAATCGCTGGACACTCAAAGCAACCGAAGCCTTCTCGGCGGCCACCGAACTCGGTCGGTCCGCCTCACACCCGGAGATCGTTCCGGAACACCTGTTGCTCGCCCTGCTCGGCCAAGAGGAGGGCATTGTCCTCCCGCTCCTGCACCGGGTCGAGGTCGACATCGTCGCTGCGCGCAACGAGGCCGAACTCGTTCTCGACAAACTGCCCAACGCCTATGGCTCCGAGCCCCAACTCAGCCGGGCCCTTCGCAACGTCTTCGACAAGGCCGACCAGGTTCGCGAGGACCTCACCGACGAGTACCTCTCTACCGAGCATCTCCTGCTTGCGCTGCACGGCCAGTGCAAGGGTCTCGGCGGGGTCGACCACGAGACCTTGCTCACCGCGCTTCGCGAGGTGCGGGGAAGCCATCGCGTCACCAGCCAGAACCCGGAGAATCAGTACCAGGCGCTCGAGCGGTTCGGTCTCGACCTCACCGAGCGGGCCCGCAAGGGCGAACTCGATCCGGTGATCGGCCGCGATGAGGAGATCCGCCGGGTGATCCGGGTGCTGAGTCGTCGCACGAAGAACAACCCGGTGTTGATCGGCGAGCCGGGTGTCGGTAAGACCGCCATCGTCGAGGGGCTTGCCCAGCGCATCGTCGAAGGTGACGTCCCCATGAGCCTGCAGAACAAGCGGCTCATTAGCCTCGACCTCACCTCGATGGTCGCCGGTGCGAAGTACCGCGGCGAGTTCGAGGAGCGACTGCAAGCGGTGCTCAAGGAGATCGAGGACGCTGACGGCGAGATCGTCACCTTCATCGATGAGATGCACACGGTCGTGGGCGCAGGCGGCGGCGCCGACGGCGCCATGGACGCCGGCAACATGCTGAAGCCGATGCTCGCCCGGGGCCGTCTGCGAATGGTGGGCGCCACCACGCTCGACGAGTACCGGAAGTACATCGAGAAGGATCCGGCTCTTGAGCGGCGCTTTCAGCAGGTGCTGGTCGAACCACCGTCAGTCGAGGCCGCGGTGGCGATCCTGCGCGGCCTCAAAGAGCGCTACGAGATTCATCACGGCGTCCGCATCCAAGACGCGGCGCTCGTCGCTGCCGCAGTGCTCAGCGATCGCTATCTCACTGGACGTCACCTTCCCGACAAGGCGATCGACCTCGTCGACGAGGCGGGCTCCTCGCTTCGGATCGAGATCGACTCCGTCCCGACCGAGATCGACGTCGTCGAGCGGCGCATCCGCCAGATCGAGATCGAGCGCCTCGCTCTCGCCAAGGAGACCGATGCGGTCTCTGGGGAGCGTCTCCAGGATCTCGACCGTGAGATCGCCGACCTCCAGGAGGAACTCGCCGGGCTCACCGTTCGGTGGCAGTCGGAGAAGGACGCAATCGAGTCGCTGCAGACCATCAACGAAGAGCTCGATCAGCTCCGGGGTGAGGTCGATCGCGAAACTGATCTCGAGAAGGCTGCGCAGCTCCGTTATGGCCGGATCCCTGATCTCGAACGTGCCTTCGAGGAGGCCCGCGAGAAGCTCGACACGATCCAGGCGCAGGACTCGATGCTGAAGGAAGAGGTCACCGAGGAGGACATCGCCGAGGTGGTGTCGCGCTGGACAGGTGTGCCGGTCAGCCGGCTGATGGAAGGCGAGGTGCAAAAGCTCGTCCGGCTCGAAGACCACCTCCACGAGCGGGTGATCGGCCAGGACGACGCCGTGTCGGTCGTGGCCAACGCGATCCGGCGTAGTCGGGCCGGCCTCGCCGATCCCAACCGACCGATCGGCAGCTTCCTGTTCCTCGGCCCGACGGGGGTCGGCAAGACCGAGCTGGCGCGGTCGCTGGCGGCGTTCTTGTTCGATGACGAACGCTCGATGGTCCGCATCGACATGTCGGAGTACCAGGAGAAGATCAGTGTCAGCCGACTGATCGGCGCGCCTCCCGGCTACGTCGGCTACGACGAGGGTGGCCAGCTCACAGAGACCGTCCGGCGGCGTCCGTACAGCGTCGTGCTGCTCGACGAGGTTGAGAAGGCTCACCCCGATGTGTTCAACACCCTGCTGCAACTGCTCGACGATGGTCGCCTCACCGATGGCCAGGGTCGCACGGTCGACTTCAGCAATGTCGTATTGATCATGACGTCGAACCTCCCCGGTGAGCCCGGCGACTTCTTCCGACCTGAGTTCGTGAACCGCATCGACGACATCGTGCGGTTCCGGCCACTCACCGAAGCCGATCTGGTGTCGATCGTCGACATCCAACTCGCCGGCCTCGGCACGCGCCTGGCCGAGCGGCGTCTCTCGCTTGTGGTGACCGACGAGGCGAAGGAGGCGCTGGCGGCCAAGGGCTTCGATCCGGCGTTCGGCGCCCGCCCGCTGAAGCGGTTGATCCAACGTGAGATCGGTGACCGTCTGGCGCTCGCCGTGTTGGAAGGTCGCTATCTCGAGGGCGACAAGGTCACCGTCGATATCGAACCCGATCTGTCGCTGTCCCCACCTGGGGAAACCGATGGGGACAAGGCTGTGGACAACTCGGAGGGGTCGGGTGAAACGGCCGAGCAGATGCCAGAGGCAGCAACCCGCACCTTCGTTCTGCGCTGACCCTGGTCACCGGGCGGGTCGCCGTCGATGACAAAAGGGCTGCTCAAGCCGTCTCGGTTCCGTTAGCCTCTCGTGGTAACGCAAATCCGCGAGAGGAGTGCGCCGTGCCCGCGACCGTTGTCGTCGGTACTCAATGGGGAGACGAGGGGAAGGGCAAGTTCACCGACCTCGTCGCCAAGGAGATGGAACTGGTCGTCCGCTATCAGGGCGGCCACAACGCCGGCCACACCCTCGTGGTCGACGGTGAGAGTTTCGCCCTTCAACTCGTCCCGAGTGGAGTGCTCTACGACCACATCACGCCGGTGATCGGCAATGGCGTGGTCGTCGATCCCCGAGTGTTGATCAGCGAGATGGACATGCTCGAGTCCCGGGGCGTCGACACGTCGACGCTCAAGGTTTCCGGCAACGCCCATCTGATCATGCCGTACCACCAAGAGCTCGATGCCCTGCACGAACGCAACCTCGGCGACGCCAAGCTCGGTACGACCAAGCGCGGCATCGGCCCGGCGTACGCCGACAAGGCGATGCGTGTCGGTCTACGGGTCCAGGATCTCACCGATCCCAAGATCTTCCGGGCCAAGCTTGATGTCGTCCTCGGCTACACCAACCAGGTGCTCACCAAGGTCTTCGACCAGGAGGCGGTCGACCCCGACGAGATCGCCGCGGAGTATCTCGACACGTGCGCCCCGCGGGTCATCCCGCACATCGGCGACGCCATTTCGATCGTGCACAACGCACTTGAGGCCGGCCAGCACATCCTGCTCGAGGGTGCGCAGGCGACCTTCCTCGATCTCGACCACGGCACGTACCCGTTCGTCACCTCGTCCAACCCGGTGTCCGGCGGCGCGTGCACCGGCGCCGGTGTCGGCCCGCGCGACATCGAGCGCATCATCGGTATCGCGAAGGCGTACGTGACGCGAGTCGGCTCTGGTCCGTTCCCCACCGAGTTGTTCGACGAGATCGGCGACCACCTCGTCGATGTCGGCCACGAGTACGGGACCAACACAGGTCGTCGCCGTCGCCCCGGCTGGTTCGATGCCGTGATGATGCGCCACGCCGCGCGCATCAACTCACTGTCGGAGATCGCGCTCACGAAACTCGACGTGCTCGATCAACTCGACGAGGTCAAGGTCTGTGTCGCCTACGAGATCGATGGCGTCCGGCACGATCATCTGCCGTACCACCAGTCGGACCTCCACAAGGCCGTTCCGATCTACGAGACACTGCCGGGCTGGAAGACCGACATCAGCAGCGTCACCCATCCCGACGACCTGCCGGCGGCGGCAGCCGACTACATCGCCTTCCTCGAGCAGCAGATCGGTGTGCCGATCCGGCTCGTCGGTGTGGGTCCGGGTCGCGAACAGTTCCTCGATCGAGCCGCCTGACCTCGTGGGCGTCGCCGAACATCCTGGTATGCCGCTCGATCAGCCCGGGTTCTTGAAGACTCCTGAACGGAATGGAACGGTGAAACCGTGACGACAGATCCCATGGTGAACGTGCTCTCGGCCCGCTACGCGAGCGAAGCGATGAACGAGGTCTGGTCGCCCGAGCGCAAGGTCGTGCTCGAGCGCGAACTGTGGATCGCCGTGATGCAGGCGCAGCAGCGGCTCGGCGTCGCCGTGCCCGACGAAGCAATCGAGGCCTACGAGGCGGTCAAAAACCAGGTCGACCTGGCATCGATCGCTGAGCGCGAGGCGATCACCCGCCACGACGTCAAGGCCCGCATCGACGAGTTCTGCGCGTTGGCCGGTCACGAACACATCCACCGGGGGATGACCTCGCGCGATCTCACCGAGAACGTCGAGCAACTCCAGGTCCGGCGATCGCTCGAGATCATGCGCGACCGTCTCGTCGCCCTCCTCGCCCGCTTCTCATCACTGGCCGAGCGTCACGCAGGCGAGGTGATGGTCGCCCGCACCCACAATGTCGCCGCCCAGGCCACCACCCTCGGCAAGCGGTTTGCCGATGTCGCAGAAGAGACGATGATCGGGTTCGATCGGGTCGAGGAGCTCCTTGCCCGCTACCCACTCCGCGGGTTGAAGGGTCCGGTCGGCACTCGTCTCGACCAACTCGATCTGCTCGGCGATCCCGATCGGGTCGACGAACTCGAGCAGGCGGTCGCCGAACACCTCGGGTTCTCGCGGGTGCTCGACTCCGTCGGCCAGGTCTATCCCCGCTCGCTCGACCTCGACGTCGTATCGGCGATCGCGCAGGCCGTGTCGGCTCCGTCGAGTGCGACCACCACGCTTCGCCTCATGGCTGGTCACGAGTTGGCGACCGAGGGCTTCCGCCCGGGCCAGGTCGGCTCCTCGGCGATGCCGCACAAGATGAACGCCCGGAGCGCTGAACGGGTCAACGGTCTCAAGCTCGTGATCGATGGTCATCTCACGATGGCGGCGGGCTTGGCCGGACGTCAGTGGAACGAGGGCGACGTGAGCTGCTCCGTCGTGCGGCGGGTCATGTTGCCCGATGCGTTCATGGCCGCCGATGGCCTGATCCAGACTGCGCTCAGTGTGTTCGATGAGTTCGGGGTCTTCCCGGCGGTCGTCGAGGCCGAGCTGCGTCGTGACCTTCCCTTCCTTGCGACCACCAGAATTCTGACCGCGGCGGTCGATGGTGGGCTCGGTCGTGAAGCGGCGCACGAGCTGGTCAAGGAACACGCTGTGGCCGCCGCACTCGATCGGCGTGAAGGTGGCGAGTACGCGTCGCTCGTCGAACGCCTCGCCGATGATTCGCTGATGCCGCTCAACCGCAACGAGATCGAGGCGTTGCTCGCGAATCCGCAGGAGTTCACCGGTACGGCCATCGCGCAGGTGGCGCGGGTCGTCGCCCGTGCCAACACCGTCTTGGCTGCGCACCCCGAGGCTGCGTCAGCCGGTGCCGAAATCCGGGTTTGATCAGCTCCCGCGGGTGATGCCTGCCCGCTTGAGGAGCGGAGTGGGAACCCCGAACTCCTTCCATGCGGCGTAGGAGATGCCCTTGCGTTCGCTGTAGGCCTTGGCCACTGCCACGAACCGGTCTTCGAGGGCGCTGAGGTCGACCGGCCGTTCGGCTGCCTCGAGTTCGGCGGCGAGATCCATGCGCTCCTGAATCATCTGGAGCCGGCTCACCGGGTCGGACTGTTCGAGGGTCGAATCAATCGTTGCAAGTCGTGCCCGAATGGTCGCGGGCGTGCGTTTGCGCCCGCGCTTCGGTTTGTGGTTCTCGAGGGCCTCAAGGTACGCGCGCACGGCGCTCCCCTGAGCCCGGCCCTCGGCCAGAGCGGCCTTGTGCTCGTCGGTCATTTCTCCGGGACGGGGTGCCATGCGATGGATGCTAGCGCTGAACGTTGTTCAGAGAGCAGTCCGATTTCTGGAACGGCGCCGAGGCTCGTTCCTCTGTGTGGGCGAGACCCGAAGGCCGGCCGACGGCTGCATGGGGGTTCGGACCGGCGGCCCCGCTAGCGTCGCAGGCCATGAGCAAGGTCCCAACCGCCGCCTATTCCATCGGGTTGAAGATCGTTCTCGACAACGTTCCCGGCACCCTCGGCCGTTTCGCCGTCGCTATCGGCGAGGCCGGCGGCAACATCGCCGGCGCGACCGGCTTCGAAGCCAAGGGCCCCAGCGTCTCACGCACCATCGACATTCACGCCCGTGACGAGGCTCACGGTCGCAAACTCGTCGACGTGGCCAACACCTTGGCGGGGGTCACCGTGGTCGAATGGTGGGACCGCACCTTCCGCATCCACGAAGGCGGCAAGATCGAGGTGCTGCCGTTGTGCGGCGTCGCCGACGCCCACGACCTCGCCATGGCGTACACCCCTGGCGTCGCCCGCGTGTGCATGGCCATCCACGACGACATCGCCAAGGCCCACGACTACACGATCAAGAAGAACACCGTCGCCATCGTCAGCGACGGCACTGCCGTGCTCGGCCTCGGCGACATCGGTCCCGAAGCAGCCATGCCGGTGATGGAGGGTAAGGCGCTGCTGTTCAAGGAGTTCGCCGGCGTTGACGGTTTCCCGATCTGCCTCGACACGAAGGACCCCGAGGAGATCATCGAGACCGTCGAGCGAATCGCCCCGACCTTCGGGGGCATCAACCTCGAGGACATCGCCGCACCGGCGTGCTTCACCATCGAGGACGCGCTGAAGGAACGTCTCGACATCCCGGTCTTCCACGATGACCAGCACGGCACGGCGGTGGTGACCCTTGCCGGTCTCACCAACAGCCTCAAGCTCATCGACAAGAAGCCGGAGGATTGTTCGGTCGTCATCTCCGGCATGGGCGCTGCGGGCCTCGCGATCGGAAAGATCCTGCGCGACGCCGGGTACGGCGAACTCATCGGTGTCGACTCCACCGGCTCGATCTACTCGGGCCGCGACCGACTGAACTTTGCGAAGGAGTGGTTCGCCGACCACACCAATCCCGACCGCAAGGCCGGGACGCTCCAGGACGTGCTCGAAGGTGCGGACATCTTCATCGGCGTGTCCGCCCCCGACCTGATCGACGCAAGCGATCTTCGCAAGATGGCGCCGAATCCGATTGTTTTCGCCATGGCCAATCCCGATCCGGAGATTCGTCCCGAGGCGGCCGATGGGCTCGCTGCGGTCATGGCCACCGGCCGGAGTGACTTCCCGAACCAGATCAACAATGTGCTGGCGTTCCCCGGCATCTTCCGCGGTGCCTTCGATGTCGGTGCCCACAGCATCACCGAGTCGATGAAGGTCGCGGCCGCGCATGCCATCGCCGCCACCGTCGACGAGAACGAGCTCACGCCGAACTTCGTCGTGCCCTCGGTGTTCGACCACACGGTGGCGCCCGCAGTCGCAGCTGCCGTTGCGAACGCCGCAGTGATCGACGGCGCCATCCGTTCCTGACGTAATTTCGCCGCCGTCAGGCGGGGTTCGCTACGGTCCTTGGCGATGACCGAGCATCTCCTCGCGCCCGTGAAGATCGGTTCGATGACGGTGGCCAACCGCATCGCCATGGCGCCAATGGGTGTCGAAATCGTCGGTGACGACGGCATGGCCAACGACGAGGTCATCGCCTACTACGAAGCCCGAGCCGCCGGCGGTGCCGGACTCCTCATCACCGAGGTCGCGGCCTTTGCCTACCCGCATGGCGCCAACTCGGTTCATCAACTGGCGATGTCGGACGACCGTTACATCCCGGCGCTGCGCAAGCTCACCGACGCCGTCCATCGTCATGGCGCGAAGATCGCCGTGCAGTTGGTGCACCACGGCAAGATCAGTCGGGTCGATGTCGCCAACGGCGATCCGGTCTATGTGCCGTCGCTGCCTGAGTGGCACGGCTCGCTCGACATGATCAACGACTTGTCGATCGACGAACTGATGGCCATGGCGGCCGCGTCGGGTGGCGCTGACATGAAGCCGCAGTTCCACGCCATGACCACCGACGAGATCGCAGCGATCACCGAGCAACTCGGCGACGCAGTCGTCCGAGCCCAAGCGGCCGGGTTCGACGCCGTCGAGATTCACGGCGCCCACGGCTATCTCCTCTCCGGGTTCTTGTCGCGCCAGTGGAACCGGCGCGACGACGAGTACGGCGGTCCGATCGAGAACCGAGCCCGGTTCCTGTGCGAGGTCGTCACCGAAGCGAAATCGCGCACCGGTGGAGATTTCCCGGTCTGGGTGCGCCTCGATGCGCTCGAGTACCGAACACCCGACGGCATCACCTTCGACGAGTGCGAGATCACCGCCCGACTCGCGGTCGAAGCCGGTGCCGACGCCATCCACCTGTCCGCCTACGGGGACATGACCTCGGGCCAGGCGTTCACCGACGGCATGATCCTCGATCAGGAGGCGAAGCACTCGGCGCTGAGTGGCCGCCTCACCGAGGCGCTGCCGGTCCCGGTGATCGCCGTCGGGCGGATTCGGCCGAGCACCGGCGATCAGATGATCGGTCACGGCAAGACCGACATCGTTGCGATGGGGCGGCAGATGCTCGCCGACCCCGAAACAGGACGCAAGGTCCGCGAGAACCGGGTCGAGGAGATTCGGCCCTGCATCAACTGTTACGTCTGCGTCGCCCAGCCCTTCTTCGACCGTCGGGTGAAGTGCGCAGTGAACCCCGTGCTCGCCCGTGAGTCCGAACTCGGCGCCGTCGAGTCCACGCCGGCCGAGACGCCGAAGAAGATCGTGGTTGTCGGCGGCGGGCCCGCCGGACTCGAAGTCGCTCGCGTTGCGACCCTGCGAGGGCACGACGTCACCGTCTTCGAAGCGGCGCGCAACATCGGCGGAGCGTTGCGTTTCGCGGCGCTGCTCTACGAACCCAACCTTCGGCTGCTCAGGTGGTACGAGCACGAGATGCGGCGCCTGGCGGTCGACGTCCGCACCGCCACGACCGCAACCCCCGAGGCGGTTGCTGCGCTCTCGCCCGATCATGTCGTCGTGGCGACCGGGGCGGCCCGCACGCGCTCGACGCTGCCCGGGGCCGATCGCGCCCACGTCTTCGACGGCGACGACCTCCGCGAGTTGCTCACCGGTGCTGGCGCTACCGGGGCGACGAGGAAGCTTCCGTTGCCGGCTCGTCTCGCGCTCGGCATCGGTCGTCGGGTCGGTTTGATCGACGACCCGGGGATCCTCGCCAAGCTCACCGAGCAGTACATGCCGGTGGGGAAGCGAGTGGTGATCATCGGCGGTGGTCTCGTCGGCGCCGAACTCGCCGAGTTCTTGATGGAACGAGATCGGAAGGTCACCGTGCTCGAGGAGGGCGACAAACTCGCACTCGAGATGGCCCACCCTCGGCGTTGGCGGGTGCTCGGTGATCTTCGTGATCACGGCGTCGCGCTCGTCACCGGAGCCCGCGACATCGAGATCGGGGCCGACAGCGTCACCTGGTCGACCGACGAAGGTGACGCAGGGGCGGCTGCCGACACGGTCGTGATCGCTCAACTGGTCGATGGTGATCTCGGCGTGGCCGAGGCCTTCACGGAAGCCGGTTTCGAGCCGATGGTGATCGGTGATGCAGGCGGGGTCGGCTACCTCGAAGGGGCGATCCACGCCGGGTGGCACACCGCTGCTGCGTTCTGAGGACGAAAACGCCATCACCCCGACCGAATCGGCCGGGGTGATGTTCGAATGGTGGTCGGGACCGGCGTCGATCCGGTGACCTACCGCTTTTCAGGCGGTCGCTCTGCCAACTGAGCTACCCGACCTCTGGGTGCGCACTGCATCTCCGCAAGGCGCATGTGCGGTCCTGACGGGATTTGAACCCGCGGCCTCCACCTTGACAGGGTGGCGATCACTCCAAACTGATCTACAGGACCCCTCGCTCGGCGGACCGAACGACATGGGAACGGTAGAGGTCGTTCATCGGGATGACAACCTGCAACCGTCTCGCACCCCATACGGGATTCGAACCCGTGTTACCGGCGTGAAAGGCCGGCGTCCTAGGCCGCTGGACGAATGGGGCCTGCCGCCCGGCGGGCCGGGGGCGGAACCGCCGGCCGGAGCCGATGGTTCGTGGTCGGCGGACCGACCGACTGGGCAGTGTACGGGGTTCCGGCGGGTTCTGGTGGCCGAGAGAAGCGGGATTTGTCAGTCGTCGAGGCTGTTCATCGCAGCGTCGACCAACTGTTCAAGGAGCCAGCCGAGCCACTCGTACAGGGCCACGATCGGCACCCGGTCGTCGTCGGGTTCCAGGTCGTGAAGGACGTCGTGGCCGATCACGTCGACGTCGAGCCGCTCACCGAGCACGAGACGGAGGGCGTTGAGGCTGTGCATCCACGAGTCGACGCCAGCGTCATCAAGGACGGTGCCGCCGATGCCTTCCTCGACGACCTCGATCGCCTCGAGCCGCGACGCCAGCAACTCGTCGGTGACCATCTGGCGGTAGAACGCCTCGGCATCAGGGTCGTCGGGTCGTGCCGGTGGCGACAGCCGACGCAATGCAGGGTCGGTCTCGCCCATCACCAGTTCGCGCAGCTGAGGCAGCACGTGGCGAAGCATGTCCTGCTCGTCGTCGGGCAGTTCGACGACGACCTGACCGTTCTTCCAACGGAAACGACGACGAAAGAAGGCCGCCATCACTGGCCCTGTTCGAGCGTGGCCCACAGGCCGTGTTCGTGGAGCCGGAAGACGTCGAGCTCGGCCTTCTCGCGGGAGCCTGACGAGACGATCGCGCGGCCCTCCACGTGCACCTGCATCATCAACTGCTCCGCTTTGTCCTTGGAGTAGCCGAAGACCTTCCGGAACACGAAGGTCACGTACGACATGAGATTGATCGGGTCATCCCAGACGATCACCTTCCACGGGTGATCGAACGCCACATCGTCCTCGGTGTCGATGCCGGGCGTGGTGAGCGGGGCCGTCATACGAGAACACGATCGCGCGCCGGTACCTGTTCGGCCTGCCACGCAAGGCGCACGATCTGGATCCAGGTGATCGAGGCGAGGGTGATGTGGACCGCCACGAGCTGGACCGGAACGCCGGTGAAGTACTGCCAGTAGCCGACTGCGCCTTGAGCGACCAGCAGGGTCATGAGCCGCATCGCCTGCTCACGCAACGCGAACTTCTCGGCTCGATGGGCACGCCGGATGATCACGAGCACCACGGCGAGCACCGTGAACGCCGTGATCGAGTGGATACGAGTCACGTCTCGCACAAGAAACGGGAGGCGGTCGGCGACGAGTTCGTCGTCGCTGCCGGAGTGCGGACCCGACCCGGTGACGATCGTGCCGGTGACGAGCAGGATCGAGCCGAAGACGAAGAGGGTGCGGCTTGCGTTGCGGATCGGGCGGTCGTGATCCGACGGCGCGCCCATCCAGAGCGGTACCGGGTCGGCGATATCGGTCTTGGCCTTCTCGATCAGCACCGCTGCGTTCCACAGCAGCACCATCGACAAGATGAAGTGCCCCATCGTGAAACGCGGATCGAGGTGGGTGAGCACGAGCACCGCCCCGAGCAGGATTTGGGCGATCACGCCGGCAACAAGTCCCCATGACCACCAGATCAGGTCGCGTCGTTTCGGCCCGCGGCGAATCGACCCGAGGACGGCGAGCACGACGGCGATCGTGACGACCCCGGTGAAGAGACGGTTCCCGAATTCGATGAGCGCATGGTGTTCGAGCGAGGCGATGAACTGGTCCTCTTCGCAGGTCGGCCAGTCCGAACAGCCGAGGCCGGAACCGGTGAGTCGGACGGCCGCTCCGGTGATCACGATGACGGTCAGCGACCAGAGTGCGCCTCGGACGAACTGGACGTAGCGCTCAGGGGAAATCGCACCACGGAACATGCCCAAGACGTTAGGGCCAGCTGGTTGGAGTTGCCTCAGCGGCCGTAGCCTGAGGACGTGTCCGCAACCGCCAACGCGCCGACGCGCCCGAAGATTCTTGCGTTCGTCGCCTTGATGAAGCTGCGGATCGTCGAGTTGCTGCTCGTCACCACGGTGCCGACCATGATCGTCGCCGAGGGTGGCCTGCCATCGCTGTGGTTGATCTTCGCCACCGTCTTGGGCGGCACGCTCGCCGCCGGCGGCGCCCACGCCTTCAACATGTACATCGATCGTGACATCGATGCCCTGATGGAGCGCACCAAGGATCGCCCGCTCGTCACCGGTGAGGTAACGCCGCGCCAAGCGCTCGTGTTCGCCTTCGGTGTCGAGATCGTCGCCTTCCTGTGGTTGTGGGGCACCGTCAACCTGCTGTCTGCCAGTCTCGCCGTCAGTGCCACCCTGTTCTACGTCTTCGTGTACAGCCTCTGGCTGAAGCGCAACTCCACGGCCAACATCGTCATCGGCGGCGCCGCCGGGGCGGTGCCCGTGCTCGTGGGCTGGTCGGCGGTTACCAACACGCTCGACTGGCCGCCGGTCGTGCTCTTCGCCATCATCTTCTACTGGACCCCACCGCACTTCTGGGCCCTGGCGATTCGCTACCGAGACGATTACCAGGCAGCCGACGTGCCGATGCTGCCGGCGGTGAAATCGCTCAGGACCACCGCCACCCGGATCATCCTCTACACCGTGTTGCTGTGGGGTCTCACGCTTGCGTTCGCTCCGGTCGCTGACATGGGGGCCATCTATGTCGGCGTCGCCATCGTCACCGGCGCCGTGTTCCTCGGCCTTGCGGTGAAGGTGTACCGAGATCCGCAACCGAAACTGGCGATGGCGCTCTTCGGTTGGTCGATCACCTACGTGACCCTGCTTTTCGGCGCCATGGCGGTCGATGTCATGGTGCGAAACGGCCTTTAGGCAGGCACCGCGGCCGTTCATCCGAGCCCGAACCGGTCCGAGTTGCGCAAAAAGGAGCGAGATCGCGCCAAACGGTGCGAGATCGCGCCGCATTTCCTTGCGCTGGGTTTCCGCTCCGGGCGGTGGACACCTGTAGGATCTGCCGGGTTCGTGTCCGAGCTGTCCGGACGCGCGCCAAAAACATTTCAGCGATGAGGGCAGGGGCCCTCGCCGTAGAGGATTGCAGAACCCATGACGATGACTGAGTCACCGCCTTCGGAGGCGGCCGAGTCCAGTGCTGCGCCGCTTCCCGCGGTCGGCGGACTGTACGACTGGCTGACCACCAGCGATCACAAGGCGATTGGCCGAATCTGGCTGCGCTTCGGCGCCCTGTCGCTCCTCTTCTTCTCCGTGATCGGTGTCCTGATCTCTTTCGAGCGACTTGATGCCGATGCGATCGACGTGTTCGGCGGGGTGAACAGCTACTTCCAGATGTGGTCGCTGTATCGCTTCGGCATCGTGTTGATGGTCGCGATCCCGCTGTTCGTCGGTCTCGCCACCGTCATCACGCCGATGCAGGTCGGCAGCACCAACATCGCCTTCCCCCGAGCGGCGCTCGCGGCGGCGTGGGGCTATGTGCTCGGCTCGCTGATCACCGTCATCTCGGTTCTCTCCGGTGGCGGCTGGGGCGCGCTCGACGGCGTCTCCGGTGACGAAGCCGACGCCATCCGACTCACCCTCCTCGGCACCGGCATGGTGATGGTGTCGATCATCCTCGGCACCATCTGTGTCGTCACCACCGTGGTGTCGTTGCGCACCTCGGGCATGGGACTCACCAAGGTCCCGTTGTTCGCCTGGTCGATGCTTGTCGCCGGCAGTGTCTGGGTCCTCACCCTCCCGGTCGCCATCGCCAACATCGCGATCCTCTACATCGACCTCTCCGGCGGTGCCGGCCTCTTCGTCGGCGCACCCAACCCCAGCTTCGACGTGTACGCCCAGCTGGCGTGGATTCTGGACCAGCCGGCGGTGTACGCCGCCGCCGTTCCTGTTCTGGGTGTCGCCGGCTCGATCATCCCGGTCGTCGCCAAGGGCCGCCAGGTCAGCCACGAGGCGATGATGATCCTCATCGGCCTCGCCGGCCTGCTCGCCATCGGCGGCTGGTCCCAGCCGTTCTTCGGCGACGAGCGCGACACGCTGGTGTACATCGCGTTCGGTGTTGCCGCCCTGGTCCCCGTGCTCGCCTCGCTCGGCGGCAACGGTGCCACGCTCATCGCGGGCGAAGCGCCGGTTGGCATCCCGCCCGCCCACATGATCGGGGCGCTCGGCTCGATGCTGCTCTTCTTGGCCGCCACCGCCGCTGGCGCTCTGCGTGTCATCGACCCGCTTGACCTCATCGGCACCACCGCCGATACCGGCGTGCTCAACCTCGTTGCGGTCGCCGCCATCCTTGGCGCGCTCGGCGGCTGGTGGTTCTGGGCACCGAAGACCGACGGTCGCCTGTTCTCCGGCATCCAGGGTCTTGGCGCCATGACCTTCCTCCTGCTCGGTGGTGTCCTGCTCGGCGCCACCGACGTGATCGCCGGGTTCGTCGACACCCCCGACGTGTTGCTGGCGTCCGCCGACGACAGCCTCGGCGACGCCATGATCGTCCTGTCGATGATCGGTTCGATCGTCGTGCTGCTCGGCGTCCTCGGCGCACTCGGGGCGATCTCCCTGGCCTACGTCAAGCCGGGCGAGGCCGACGACGACCCATGGGGCGGACACACCCTCGAGTGGGCCACCGCCACGCCGCCACCCGTCGGAAACTTCGCCGAGCCGCCTGCCCGAGTCCGTTCGGAGGCACCGCTGCTCGATGAGACGCCCGGCGACGAGGGAGGAGAGTCCTGATGACCGCCACCACCACCCAGCTCGCCGCTCCCGCAATCCGCCGGCCCCGCACGGTGCTCGTCGGCACCATGTTCGCCAGCGGCGCTGCCCTCATGACCTACTTCGGCGTGCTCGCTGTCTATGTCAGCGAGCGGGCCGCCGCCCGCGACGCCGGTGAGGAATGGTTCCCGGAGGGCGTCATCGAGCTTGGCCCGTCGGGCTGGATCTTCTGGACGCTCGTGCTCGCCGCCTTCACGGTCCAGTGGGCCGTACAGGCAATCCGCAACGACGACCGCCCCAACGCCTACATCGCGCTTGCGCTCACCGGCATGTTCGGGGCGGCGGTGTTCAACCAGCTCTGGTTCATCATCAACGACACCGGGTTCGCGTTGGCTGGCACCCAAGGTCAGTTCCTGTTCTTCGTCATGACCGGCACCTACATCGTCTTCTTGATCGGTGCGGTCGTCTTCCTCGCCCTCACCACGATGCGGGCACTGTTCGGTCAGTTCGGTCCTTCCCAGGACGACGGTGTCGCTGCTGCTGCCATGTTCTGGCATGCGGTCTCCGTCATGTACTGGGTCACCTGGATCGCCATCTTCGTCACCAAGTAGGGATCAGATGTTCACCACGGGCTTCAAGTTCTTCTTCGGACTCACCATCGCCCTCGCCATCGGCGCGGTCGCCTACGGGTACTCGACCGGCGGTGAGCACGTCGGTCCGGTCACGCTCGGCTGGAAGGGCGGCGTGGGCGACCATGTCGGCTACCTGGTCCTCATCGGCGGCGCCTTTGCGTCTGCCTGCTTCGCTGGCATCATCGTCGCCTTCCGCGACGCCGACCCGGCCGCTCAGTCCCACTACATGGGCGTCGAGGCCATTGCGCCGACCACACCCGTCACGGGCAGCTTCTGGCCCGTCGTCGGCGCCTTCGGCGGCGCCGCCATGGTGCTCGGCCTGGTGCTCGGTCCGGCCGTGTTCGTCCTGGGCCTGGTGATCTGCTCACTCGTTGCGATCGAGTGGACCATGGACGCCTGGGCCGACCGCGCCACCGGCGATGCCGAGGCCAACAAGGCACTGCGCGATCGCATCATGGCGCCCTTCGAGATCCCCGTTGCTGGTGCCCTCGGTGTCGCAGTCATGGCACTCGCTGCCAGCCGGATCTTCCTGAATGCGACCAAGCTCGGTGCCGTCGTTTGGGCCGGTCTGATCGCCGTCGCCATCTTCGGACTAGGCATCCTCTATGCGGCCCGGCCCAAGATGAACAAGAACGTCATCGCAGGTCTTGTGCTTGCGGTCGGCGTCGCCGTCATCGCGGGTGGCATCGTCACCGCAGTCGACGGTCAGCGCGACTTTGAACATCACAGCGAACATCACGGTGACGACCATGGTGAGGAGCACGGTGAAGACCATTCGGAAGAGGGAGAAGCCAGTGAGTGATTCCCGCAAGCGCCTGTTGGGCGCTGTTGCCCTGATCGGCCTGATCACGGCCGGCTGCGCCGGCGACGCCGAACTCGACACGCTGCAGCCGCAGAGCGACAACGCCCGCGACATCGACACCTTGCTCGACCGGGTGCTGGTCATCGCCGGGGTGATCGGCGTCCTCGTGCTTGGCGCCGTGGTCTACATGGCGAAGAAGCAGCGGGTGAAGAGCTACGACGGCGACGACGAATTCCCTGAGCAGATTTCGCACAACAACACCCTGGAGATCGGCTGGACCATCGTCCCGGCGATCATCATGGTCGTCGTGGCCGTGCTCACCACTGTGGCGCACTTCTCCCTCAACGAGACCGAGGCCAACGCCTACGAGGTCGAGGTCGAGGGCGACTCCACCAGTTGGGAGCCGAAGATCGTCGTGGTCGGCCAGCAGTGGTGGTGGGAGTTCCGCTACTACTTCACCGAGGACGTCGACGCCGACTTCCTCGACGACCCCCGCAACCTTCCGCCGGCCGACATCGTCACCGCTGGGCAAATGGTCATCCCGACCGGTCAAGAGGTCGAGTTGCTCGTCACATCCCGTGACGTGATCCACTCGTTCTGGATCCCGGCGCTCAACGGCAAGCGCGACGCCCGCCCGGGCTTCTTTGCTCCGTGGGAGATCTCTGCCGATGAGCCTGGCGTCTACTTCGGTCAGTGCACCGAGTTTTGTGGCCTGTCGCATGCGAAGATGCGGATGCAGACCATCGCGATGGACGACGCCGACTTCCAGAACTGGATCGATGAGCAGATGGTCCCGCAGAGCGCGCCGCCGGAGAACCCCGACGACCCCGTCTCGCGTGGCGCCGCGGCATTCCTCGCCAACTGCTCGTCGTGCCACCTGGTCGAGGGTTTCAATGGCGATGAGGACATCGCCGCTGCCGTGGTCTCGCAGGCCGCGCCGAACCTCACCCACTTCGCCAGCCGCACGACCTTCGCCGGCGGCATCCTCAACACCTACACCGAGGATGGCGAGTGGAACCGCGACGACATCTCGCAGTGGCTGCGAGCCCCCGAAGTCGTGAAGGAGAACTACGCCAACGGGCTTCCCGATGGTGAATTGCCCCGAGGCATGCCCAATCTGGGTCTGTCCGAACGAATGATTAGCGATCTCGTCGCCTATCTCGAGACCCTCGGCCAGAAGCCGTCGGCGGAGATCCTGGCGGCGACGGAGGTGGAGTGAGCCATGGCGATCATCGAAGAACCTCTTGCCCTCACCAGTGGTGAGCAGCACGCGGAGCGGCCGCTCGGCGTCCTGACCCGACCCCAGGCCAACGGCAGTTGGAAGGACTGGGTCAGCACGGTCGACCACAAGAAGATCGGCATCATGTACGGCGTTGCCGCGATGTTCTTCTTCCTTCTCGGTGGCCTTGAAGCACTGCTTATTCGCACCCAGCTGGCCTTCCCGGAGAGCGGCTTCCTGAGCGCCGATGTCTACAACCAGATCTTCACGATGCACGGCGTCACGATGATCTTCTTGTTCGTCATGCCGTTTGCGGCAGCGTTCGCCAACTATCTGATCCCGTTGCAGATCGGCGCCCGCGATGTCGCCTTCCCCCGCCTGAACGCGCTCTCGTTCTGGGTCTGGCTCTCCGGAGCAATCTTCCTCAACACGTCGTGGATCGTCGGCGGCGGCGGCGCCGACTGTGGTTGGTTCTGCTACTCACCCAACAGCGGCATCACCTTCTCGCCGACCAACGGTGTCGACTTCTACGCCATCGGCCTGTTGATCACCGGTATCGCCTCGTTGGTGTCGGCGGTCAATCTGGCGGTGACGTGTCTCAACATGCGGGCTCCGGGCATGAGCCTGTTCCGCATGCCGGTGTTGACCTGGATGCTCCTGGTCACGCAGTTCTTGCTGGCCTTCGCCCTGCCGGTCATCACCGTGGCGCTTCTGTTGCTGCTGTTCGACCGCCAGTTCGACTCGCAATTCTTCGACCCTGAAGCCGGCGCCGACCCGTTGCTGTGGCAACACCTCTTCTGGATCTTCGGTCACCCCGAGGTGTACATCATCATCCTCCCGAGTTTCGGCATCATCTCCGAGGTGATCCCGGCGTTCAGCCGGAAGCCCATTTTCGGCTACTCGTTCATGGTGTTCTCCGGCATCGCGATCGGTTTCATGGGCTGGGGCGTGTGGGCCCACCACATGTTCGTGTCCGGCATCGGTCCGATCTCGGTCTTCGCCTTCTCGATGGCGACGATGTTCATCGCGGTGCCGACCGGTGTGAAGATCCTGAACTGGCTCGCCACGATGTGGGGCGGCAAGCTCCACTTCTCCACGGCGATGCTGTTCGCCGTCGGCACCGTCACGATGTTCACCATCGGCGGCCTGTCGGGTGTCACCCACTCACTCGCCCCGGCCGACACCCAGCAGACCGACACCTACTACATCGTTGCGCACTTCCACTATGTGATCTTCGGCGGCGGTGTCCTCGGTCTGTTTGCCGGTGTTTACTTCTGGTGGCCGAAGGTGTTCGGTCATCTCCTCAATGAGCGCCGCGGCAAGATCCACTTCTGGACCATGCTCATCGGCTTCAACCTGACCTTCGGCCCGATGCACGTGCTCGGCCTGCAGGGCATGAGCCGTCGCATCAACACCTATTCGTCGGGCTTCGGCTTCGAGTTCTGGAACCTCGTCGCCACGATCGGCTCCTACATTCTCGGTGCGTCGGTGCTGTACTTCCTCTGGAACGTCTACAAGTCCAAGAAGGAAGCTCCGAACCTGCCGGCCCCCGGTCCCGATCCGTGGGATGCCCGCAGCCTCGAGTGGTCGATCCCGTCGCCGACGCCGGAACACAACTTCGACGAGATCCCGGTCGTCGAGTCGCAGGACGACTGGTGGTTCCGCAAGTACAACATCGAAGACGACGGTTCGGTCGTTCGTATCTCCTCTGCAGAGGACGCGGCGCAGAAGGGCGACGCCGTCGGTGTGCACCTCCCGTCGCCGTCGTTCTGGCCACTCGTGCTGGCCATCGGCCTGCCGCTCATCGGCTACGGCGTCATCTTCAACCTGTGGCTCTGTGTGGTGGGCGGCCTGCTCACCGGCGGTGCCATCTACGCCTGGGTGTTGGAGCCGGTCGATGATCCGGACGCCGACGGCCACGGCCACGACGACCACCACGACGGTGACGACCCCGATGGCGAACTCGCCACGGTCGGCGCCGCCGGCGACGACACGGAGGGAGAGGGCTGATGGCGACCGCAACGGCCCCGGCCACCGATACCCATCACGACGCCCACGATCCGCACGCGACGAACACGGGCATCTCCAACAACAAGTTGGCGATGTGGCTGTTCTTGTCGACGGAGTGTCTGCTGTTCGGTGCGCTCATCTCGACCTACCTGATCTACAAGACGCGGGGCAATGGTGAGGTCCTGCCGACCGATCTGTTCGATATCCCGTTCACGTCGGTCTCGTCGTTCGTGCTCCTCATGAGCTCGCTCACGATGGTGCTCGCCCTGTCGGCGTTTGGTCGCAACGACCTCGACCGGGGTAAGGCGTGGCTGCTCGTCACCGCCATGCTCGGTGCCGTCTTCATGGGCGGCCAAGCCTACGAGTTCACCGCCTTCTACGAGGAGGGCCTCGGCTACACCACCAACCCGGCGGCGTCAGCCTTCTACACCCTCACCGGATTCCACGGGGCCCACGTGAGCATCGGCATCATCATGCTGATGTCGCTATGGGTCGCTGCCAACCAAGGCAAGCTGACCGGCAAGAACAGCGAGACCGTCGAGATCGTCGGCCTCTACTGGCACTTCGTCGATCTTGTGTGGATCTTCATCTTCACCGTCATCTACCTGATCCCGCCGGAGTGAGCGACATGAGCGAAACCACCGAAGCGGCCGTCGAGACCCACGACGAGGCCCACGACGATCACCATCCCTCCGACTGGGAATACATCAAGGTCGCCATCATCCTTGCCGTGGTCACCGCGGCCGAGGTTGCGACCTACTTCGAGTCGGTCTTCACCTTCTTCGAGACTCGCTGGATCCTGCTCACGTCGTTGTTCACGATGATGATCTTCAAGGGCTGGTTGGTCGCCCGGGTGTTCATGCACCTCAAGCAGGACAAGCCGGTTCTGCAGCAGTCCTTCTTCGCCGGGGTGCTTCTCGCCACGGCGGTGTACATCGTGACCCTCTTGGCGTTCAACGTGTTCGGATAACGCCATGACCTCCCTACTCGCTGCGAGCGCGTGGGACTACGAGTTCCACCCGGAAGTGTGGTTGCTGGTGGCTGCGATCATCGGCTTGGGGGTCTATTCGGTCCGAAACATCGGACCACTCGCGGTGCCGGCAGGGGAGCCGGTCACCACGGTCAACCAGAAGCGGTTCTTCATCGTCGGTGTGGCCATGTTATGGCTCGCCGCCGACTGGCCGATGCACGACATCGCTGAGGAGCACCTGTACTTCGTTCACATGCTGCAGCACCTGCTGATCAGCTTCATCATTCCGCCATTGCTCCTGTTGGCGATGCCGGCGTGGCTGGCCCGTCTTGTCATTCTTGACGACGGCACGCCCCAGCGAATTCTGCGGGTGCTCACCAAGCCGATCGTGGCGGGCACCGTCTTCAACGCGCTGCAGATCCTCACCCACTGGGGCGCCGTGGTGAATTTGTCGTCGGACAACGGCCCGTTCCACTACGCGATCCACCTGCTGGTGTTCGCGTCGGCGCTGCTCATGTGGTTCCCAGTCGTCGGCCCGCTCAAGGAACTCCAGATGGGTGAGCCCGGGAAGATGCTCTACCTCTTCCTCATGTCGATCGTTCCCACGGTGCCGGCCGGTTGGCTGACCTTCGCCGAGGGCGTCGTCTACGAGGCCTACGAGACCGACGATGCACTGTGGGGCATCTCGCCGGTCGACGACCAGCAGGCCGCCGGTGCGGTCATGAAGGTCATCGGTGGTTTCTACCTCTGGACGATCATCGCCGTCCGCTTCTTCCGCCTCGCCGCGAACAACGCCCGAGCCGAAGAGCAGGCCCGGCGCGACCGTCACAACCGGCGGCTCACGTTTGACGACGTCGAGCAGCGGTTCGCCGACGCGGGTGAGCCGCCCGTCGAGCCTCGTTAGGAACCGACCCGCCGCTCAGATGGCGTTGTACGTCAGGCGCGTCCCAGCATTGCGGAGATCGGGGTAGGCGGCTGCGACGGCCTGCATCATGCCTGTCCACCACTCACCATCGACGATGGCGTCGGAGAACTTGCCTTGTGCTTCGAACGAGTCGAAGTCGATCATGTACTCGACCTGGTGGACGTCGCCGCCCGAGACCGAGCGCATGAGACGTGGGTTTTTCGCTCCAAGTCCCTCATGGATCGGAGCCGCCTCCCGAGATCCGGCCACGACCGCCTCGATGGCTGCCGGGGTTCCTTCCCACGTGGTGATCTGGGTGATGAGCATGGTGTTCCTCCGTAGTGGTTGGGCTGCGCAACCCTTGTCGCGAGTCATTGCGAAGTTCTTGTCGCTGTCGATTCGCAGGCCGACGCCGAGTCAGCTTGGCGGGCCCGGACCCCGGTGAAACGAGCGCCGCCGGGTCCTGCGGGCGATACCGTCTGACCATGCTCGACATCAAGCTGCTGCGCACCGACCCGGACGCCGTGAAAGCGGCGATCGCTCGCCGAGGCGACGACACCTCGGGGATCGATCGTGCGGTCGAACTCGATGCCAGTGTTCGGGCGGTCGGTACCGAACGCGACGACATCCGAAGCCGGGTCAATGCCCTGTCGAAAGAGATCGGGGCGCTGCATCGCGACGGCAAGGGCGATGAGGCGAGCGCGCTGCAAGACGAGAGCAAGGCGCTCGGGGAGCGAGAGAAGTCGCTCGCCGCCGAGGCCGACGAACTCCAGGCTGCGCTTCGCCAGCAGCTGCTCCACATTGCGAACATGCCGGCCCCAGATGCGCCCGACGGCCTCACTGAAGACGACAACATCGTCGTGCGNGTCGAAGACCACGACCCTGGNGGCTACGCCGAACATCAGANGGTCCCCCATTGGGAGGTCGGCGAACAGCTCGGCATCCTCGATGTCGACCGNGCNGTGAAGATGTCCGGNTCGATGTTCGCCATGTACCGAGGCGCCGGTGCTCATCTCTTGAGCGCGCTCATCAACTACGGCCTCGATCGCAATCGCGATGCCTTCGAGCAGATCCGTCCGCCGACGGTCGTGAAGACCGACACGATGATCGGCACCGGCCACCTTCCGAAGTTCAGCGACGACGCGTACCACCTCGAACGCGATGACCTCTGGGCGATCCCCACGGCCGAGGTGCCGCTCACGTCGATGGTCGCCGGCGAGGTACTCGACGAGTCTGAGTTGCCCATGCGACTCATGGCCCACACCAGTTGCTATCGCCGCGAGGCCGGGTCGGCCGGGCGCGACACCCGTGGCCTGCTGCGCGTCCACGAGTTCGACAAGGTCGAGCTCTACGCGTTCTGCACGCCCGACCAGGCCCAGGCGATGCACATGGAGATCCTCGAGCGGGCCGAGAACGCGATCCGCGATCTTGGTCTCGCCCATCGCGTGCTCGACCTTGCGTGCGGCGACATCAGCGGCGCCGGTGCTCGTACCTACGACATCGAGGTGTTCGCGCCGGGCGCCGACCGTTGGCTCGAGGTCAGCTCCGTCAGCTGGTGCACCGACTACCAGGCCCGGCGGGCCAACATTCGGTACCGACCTGAGGGCGAGAAGGGCACCCAGTTCGTGCACTCGCTCAATGGGTCGGGCCTCGCCGTGCCGCGGGTCTGGGCCGGCATCGTCGAGACCTACCGGCAACCCGATGGCTCGGTGAAGATCCCTGAGGCTCTGCAGCCGCATATGGGTGGCGTCACCGAGATTCCGGTTCCGGCTTGATGCCGGGTCCGGTGACCTGGCTCCCCGACGCGGAGGGCACCGTCACCGACTTGCCTGTCTTCGGCTCGGCGTCGCCGATGCGGGAGGTGACCGAAACGGTCGCCTTCGATGCGGCGTGGGATTCCTCGCGTCGCGCGAAGGTTCGAGAACTGTTCGACGGCATGGCCGCCGACTGGTCGAGTCGTGCCACTCCGGAGCGTGAGGCCTCGATCCTCGACGCGCTCGATCGTGGCGGGCTCGCAGGTGGCACGGTGATCGAGCTCGGCTCGGGCACCGGCCTCGGCACCGGGCATCTCATCGAGCGGTTCGACGACCTCATCGCCCTCGACCTGTCGATGCAGATGTTGCGTCATCAGCCCGACCTGGCCCCGAAGGTGCAGGCCGACGCCTCGATGCTGCCCTTTCCCGACGGTGCAGCCGATCTCCTCGTCCTGGTCAACATGTTGCTCTTCCCTGCCGAGGTCGATCGGGTCGTGCGCCCGGGTGGTGGCCTGCTGTGGATCAACACGCTCGGGCACGAGACCCCGATCCACCTGAGCCCAGAAGCGGTCGTCGACGCACTGCCGGGCTCATGGACCGCGACAGCCGGTCGCGCCGGTTCGGGTCTCTGGGCGGCGGTGCAGCGGGCGTGAGCGACATACTGGGCCGATGAAGGTCCTCGATGCCGACACCGTTCGCTCGCGAGTGAGTCTCGCTGCTGCGCGAGGTGCAGTGCACGATGCGTTCTGCGCCCTGGCCGACGGTGATGTCGTGGCACCCGACGAGTTCGCTATGCATCTCGCCAACGGAGGCGAACTTCACGTGAAGGGAGCCCATCTCGGCGGGCCGTATCTCGCCTTCAAAGCCGCCGCAGGTGCGTTCCCCGAAGGCGGCAACTCCGGCTTCACGGCGGTCCTCGACGCCGCCACCGGTGCGCCAGCTGCAATTCTCGACGATGGTGGCTGGCTCACGGAGATCCGCACTGCGGCAGCGTCTGCGGTGAGTGCCCGGGCACTCGCTCGGCCCGACTCCCGCACGCTGACGATTCTCGGCGGCGGTTTTCAGGCTGCGTTCCAGGTAGCCGCGCTGCGCGAGGCCCTCGGCATCGAGTCGGTCACCGTCTGGAGTCGCAGTCCGGAGACCCGACAGAGGTTCGCCGCAGAGCATGACGCCGTCGCTGCCGACACGGTCGTCGAGGCCGTGCGCGGCGCGGACATCGTGATCTGCTGTACACCGAGCCGTGAACCCTTGGTCACGTTCGAGATGCTCTCGCCCGGCACCCACGTCATCGCCATGGGCTCCGACCTCCTGGGCAAACGAGAGCTGGCCGATGATGTGCTTCTCGGCGCCGACCTGCTGGTCGCCGACGATGTGTCGATCGCGGGTCGTGTCGGCGAACTCGCCCATCTCGCCGAGGCTGCCGAACGGGCGGTCGATCTCGGCGATGTCCTGACCGGCCGTTCGGTGGGCCGCACCTCGGACGAACAGATCACTGTCTCTGATCATTGCGGTCTCGGCATCCAGGACGCCGCCATGGCCCAACTCGTGATGACCGGAGGGCCATCGTGATCGATCCCACGACCATCGACGAGGCGGCGAACCGCATCGAGCCGCACGTCCTGCGCACCCCACTGCTGATGTCGGATCCGCTGTCGGAGCGGCACGGGGCCGACATCGCCATCAAGTGCGAGCACCTGCAGCGAACGGGCAGTTTCAAGGTTCGAGGTTCGGCCAATGTGGTGCACTCGCTGCCCCCCGACCTTGCGGCTGAAGGGGTGATCACTGCGTCGTCAGGCAACCACGGCATTGGTGTCGCTACCGCAGCGGCCAGCCGGGGCTTTGCATGCACGATCTATCTCCCGGAAGGTGCCGCTCCGTCAAAGATTGCGCAGATCCGCCGCCTCGGCGCAGAGATCGTGCTCGTGGAGGGCACCGATACCAGCCGTGCCGAGATGGCGGCGCGACGGGCTGCCGAGGAGCGAGGCATCACCTACGTCTCCCCGTACAACGACCCGCGCATCATTGCCGGGCAGGGAACGATCGGGAAAGAAATTCTCGAGGACGGCGCAGCCCCCGATGCTGTGGTGGTGTCGGTCGGCGGTGGCGGACTCATCTCCGGTATCGCGACATGGATCAAGGCGTCTTCGCCCTCGACGCTCGTGATCGGTGCGTCAGCGGCGAACGATCGGGCGATGGCTGCATCGATCGATGCCGGCGAGATCATCACCCCGCACTTCGAGCCGACGTTCTCTGATGGCACGGCCGGAGGGCTCGAGGACGACACGGTCACGTTCGACATCTGTCGTGCGCTCGTCGACAGGTGGGTCGACATCAGCGAACTCGAGATCGCTCGGGCGGTTGCCTCGATGGTCGACGATCATCACCATCTGGTCGAGGGGGCTGCCGGTGTGGCGCTTGCGGCAGCCACACACTTCGCCGATACGAACCCCGGTACTCGGGTTGTCGCCGTCAGCTGTGGTGCCAACGTCGGTGCAACGTCGCTCGAGGCGATGTTGGCGATGGCCAACCGCTAGGCCAACGTCAACCCGATCCAGGCTGCGGCCACGCCGAACACGAAGGTCGCGGCCCCGTAGCGCCACGCCCAACCCCGGTCGATCTGGTGGATCTCGAAGAGTTCGGCCACGAACGTCGAAAAGGTCGTGAGCGCCCCGATGCCCGCCACGCCACCGATGAGCTGCGAGTCGGCGCTTGCGGTGGAGAGCAGCCCCAGCGCGAACGCGCCGCCGATGTTCACGGCAAACGTCGCGATCGCCCGGATGGGTACGGACATCGACGCCTGCCAGCGAAGCAGCGTGCCGGCTGCGGCGGTGACGACGAACAGCACGGCGATCACGCCGACACCGCCCGCCCACCAACGAACGCGATCAGGCCGAGCCCGAGGCTGAGCACCCCCATCGCCGCTGCTTCGCCGACATCGCCTGCGTCGAGTCGCCTGGCGAGGTCGACGGCGAGTNCCGAGAAGGTCGTGAGGCCACCGCACACACCGACCCCCAAGGCCAAGCGGATCGGATGCTCGCGCTCGGGAAGGGCCGCAATGANGATTCCCAGCACGAAACAGCCGATGGTGTTGACTGCCAGCAGGGTCGTCGCGGACGACCAGCCGAACTCGCCGATCGCCCACCGGCCGGCGGCACCGGTGGCACCGCCGGCAAGGACGGCGGGTACGACTCGATCCATGACTGCACCGTAGAGTCTGGCCATGAACCTGGAGTCGATCCGTCACCAGTACGAACAGGCTGGCCTCGACATTGCCGATGTCGATCCGGATCCGATCGTGCAGTTCCGGACCTGGTTCGACGAGTGGGCGGCCACCGGTCCCCGTGATCCCGGGGTCGTGGTCGTGAGCACGGTCGACGCTTCCGGCTGGCCGTCGAGCCGCGCCGTGCTCCTGCGCGGTATCGATGAGCGAGGCTTCGTCTTCTATACGAATCGGACCTCCACGAAGGGCAAGGCCCTCGAGGCGACCAACCGTGCGGCGATGAGCTTCGTCTGGCACGACCTTGAGCGTCAGGTCCACATCATCGGCTCGGCCGAACACGTTCCCGAGGCCGAGTCGGACGCGTACTTTGCGGGCCGCCCACGCGGCAGCCAGCTCGGCGCCTGGGCGAGCGACCAGTCGTCGGTGATCTCGTCCCGAGAGACGCTCGACGCTGCGGTGCGCGAGTTCTCGGCGCGATTCCCCGACGAGGTTCCGCGTCCACCGCACTGGGGCGGGTATCTCGTCCGTCCTCACCAGATCGAGTTCTGGCAGGGACGCCCGAGTCGCCTTCACGACCGCATTCGCTACCGACTCGAGGGTGACGACTGGGTGATCGAGCGCCAGTCGCCCTGATCAGTCCTGCCAGGTTTCGACGGCGACGACCAACGTCTCGATCAACGCGTCGACCTGGGGCGCACGAGGCGTGCCCTCGTGGTCGCTCCAGTTCATCGCTTCCTTGTTCCACCGAATGGTCGGGGGCAGTTCCATCTGCACGCCGGCGTTGATCGGAAGNTTTACTGGATTGCGTGCGTGNTGACCCCGAAGGCCACCGGGGATCTCATCGACGACGTCGAGCACGCCGAACCGCTCGTCGAGATCGGCGCGAAGGTGACCGGCCAGATGTGTCGCGAGTTCTCGGTTGCGCCCGCCGAGCAGCACGTCCCAGAAGTGGTCGTCGCGGCCGTAGCCGTGCACGGCGATGACCGTGTCGACGTGCCCAACGAACGCGGCGAGCGCATCGCTCTCGGTCGGGTCGAACTTGGTGCTGGGAATGTGCTGTCGGAATGGAGCGGCCTGGATCACGCCGTAGTAGGACGATCCGGTCCGCTCGGCGACCTCGGCCGCGATGATGTCGGTGGTGCGTTCGAGGTTTCCGCCGTGGAACGCCATGAGGCCAAACGAGCCCCGCAGCTCGCAGATCTCAGTGACCTCAGGACGCTCCAGCAGTGACCGCAGCACGGGCGCAACGGTAGTTGTCGGCTTTGCGGTATGCCCACAGGGCGACCATGGCCACGAAAAACACCTCGAGAGGGACGCCGCCGCGGAGCGGATCGGTGAACCAGTTGCCGATGCGGAACGGCCAGTTCGCCACGAAGCGTCCGATCGGGGCGATCAGGAAGTCGAAGCTGTTGAAGGCCTCGAGGAAGAGCACGACCGCCGCCCACACGACGGTGAGCGACCCCTGTCGAAGTCGGTCACCAGGGTTGTCCTCGAACCAGGCCAGGAGGTAGAGCCCGGCGATCAGCACGACGGTGAGCACGCCGATGCGTTCCGGGGTGGCGTCGACGATCCAGTTGGAGACTGCGGCCTGGAAGGTCTCGAACTGGTCGACCAGCAGATTCGGGGCGCCGAGATCATCTTGGATTCGGATCTCCCAGACGCCGTAGTCGATCAGGTAGATGCCGGCGATGACGAGAACGCTGCCGGAGACCGTGCCCATGAACGGCAGGAGCCGCCGCATGTTGGTGGCGACATTGTTCTTCGCCCGGGCGAGGCTCACGGTGAGGAAGAGAATGATGGTGCCCATACCGAGGCTGTAGGCGAGGAAGCTTCCGACTCCCTGAACGAAGCCGTCGGTCGTGAAGGCGTTCGACACGGCCGAGATGAACAAGCCGATCGTGCAGCTCAGCGAGACGACGGCATACGAGACACCGAAGAGGAACATCGAACTGCTCTCGCGACTGGTGGTGCCCTTGTTCAACTTCGGGATGTTGACCATGACCTGCCTGCCGGTGAACATGGCGATCCCCATCGAGATGAGTGCAACACCGAGCGCGATCGTGACATAGCCGAGGTACTTGACCACCGTGCCCTGGCTCAGGAACAACGAGATCAGAATTCCGAGCCCACCGAACACGGCAACGAAGCCCAGTGTCAGTATCGAGCCGACCCACAGGCCGCGGGTGATCGCTCGCACCCGGGTGGGCTGTTCGGTGTCGCCGGTGCCGATGAAGTAGCCGATGTAGGTCGGCAACATGGCGAATCCGCAAGGGTTGAACGCCGCCAACATGCCGACACTGAACGGGAATGCCAGCGCTTCGATGCTCATCAGGCGAGGTCCTCGATCTTGGCGGTCAGCTCGGTGGCGGTGAGCACACCCGACCAGGTTTCACGAACCACGCCAGCGGCGTCGACGAACACGGTGGTCGGCATNGCGAACCCGCCGAACCGTTCGAACACGTCGGCGTTCGGATCCCAGCCGAGGTCGTAGGTGACGCCCGTTTGTTCGACGATCAGTTCGGCGTCGTCGAACCGGGCGTCGGTGGAGATCCCGACAAAGGCGACAGCGCCGTCGAATGCCTGGAAGACCGCCTCGAACTCCGGCATTTCGGTCACGCATGGCGCGCAGGTGCGAGAGAAGAAATTCACGACTAGTGGCGTGCCAGCGTAGGTGGCGAAGTTCGACGTGGATCCGTCGAAGGTTGTGAAGTCGATGTCGACGTCGGACCCGATCGCGTCGGTGTTTTGGAGGTCTTCGAGCGGTATCGGGTCGTTGGTGAGCCGGGCGACGTCGTCGTCACCGCCACAGGCACCCAAGAGCGCCGTCAAGCCGACGACGCCAACGATGATGTGGCGACGGATCGGACGAAAGGCGGGGGAATCAGACACGGCAGGCTCCGCGGAAAACGCTAGCGGGCGTCACCATGAGCGAGGGCGTCGGGGGGAGCGTGCCCCCAGCACGGCAAAAGCGACGAGATGGCGACACCCGGCATCGGCTGCCGAGTGTCGCCATCTTCGTTCCCGGACCCACCGCCCGTCCCGGCTACGGCCGGAGCTCGATCGACGTCACCCGGGCCGTGGGGGACGCCGGGGCGGGCGGTGGGGGGATCGTGGGGTGGCGGGGTCCGGGGGACGACCCCGCCACCGGGTTTGGGAGGGACTCAGGCGGACCGCTTCTGGGCGGTGGCCTGCAGATGCACCGGAATCGGCACGACCGGCATCTGGTCCTCCGGACGGGCGACCTTCGGGGGTCGACCCCGTCGGCGCTTCACCGTCAGCATCTTGCCGTTGATGAAGAGTTGCCCACCCCACACGCCGAACAACTCGCGTCGGTCGAGCGCTGCTTCGAGGCACTCGGCCAACACCGAACAGTCGGCGCACACGCGTTTGGCTGCGGCGATATCGCCGATGTCCTCGCTGAAGAAGAGATCCGCAGCGTTCGGCACGGCACGGCACGCCGCGATGTCCTCCCAGGGGAGGTCCGCGACGCTGGTGGTGGTGTGAATGGTGGTGTCGACGAGGGTTTGCATGACCTCGTCTCCTCTCTTGACGTGGATGGTGTTCGTTGGGTGGTGGTGGGTTGGTCGGCGGAACGGGGACGAAAAGCAGAAAGACCGCCAGGTTGCTGGCGGCCTCGGTGCGTTTCCCCTGTTGTGGGTGGCTGGGATCAGCCAGGGGGTGCTCCGGTGGGCCGCTGGTCGGCATACGGCTTCGTCACGAAGAGGAAGGAACCGAGCCAGGCGCCGCCGTACGAACGCGCGTTCACGCGCGCGCATGCGTCGGCCATGGTGGCGACGTGATGCTCGTGGCACGTGATCTGGTTCATCGGGACGGCTCCTTGGGTGAGGCCATGCGCGACCGGGCGTTCCGGCGACGTCAACGATGGCGGACTGTTTGCGAATCGTCAACCGAATTACGGCCGGAATCTCCCGAAATTGCTACGGTCCACCCCGTGTCGGAGCCGGGAGCCGCTGAAATCACGCCGAAACCGGCCACAGGACGGATTTTCGAGAACACCCGCCGGATTCGACTCGCCGAGGTCGACCCGACCGGCCGCTGCCGCCTCGACGCCACCGTGCGCCACCTTCAGGATGTGGCTCGGGACGATTCCACCGACTCTGGGCTGACCGATCCGATGACGTGGGTGGTTCGCCGCACGATGCTCGACGTCCACCGGGCACCGGTCTTCCAGGAACAGATCACGTTGGCAACCTGGTGCAGCGGCCATGGAGGGCGGTGGGCCGAACGTCGCACCGAGATCCGTGGCGACGAGGGTGCTCATGTCGAGGCGGTGACGATCTGGATCTATGTCGATGGCGAGACGGGTGCGCCCCGCAAGCTCAACGACGATTTCTTCGACATCTACGGTTCGGCCACGGAGCGCAAGGTGTCGGCCCGTCTCCAACTCCCGAATCAGGCTCCCGACCATGCGTCCGAACGTGCGTGGCCGATCCGGTTCGTCGATCTCGACGTGCTCGGCCATGTCAATAATGCGGCCCAGTGGGCGCCGGTCGAGGAGGTTGCCCATCGCACCGGCATGAAGCTCGAGGGGGTCCGGGCGCAGCTTGAGCACGGGGGCGAGACCCCGCCGGGTTCGGCCACCATCCGCTGGGTGGGGGATGCCAGCGGGTTCCGTACCTGGCTCACCACCGAGGCGGGCACGGGAAGTGCGGCCGAGGTGCGGCCGTTGTGAGTCGCTGATCAGCCGGCGTCGGTGAGTTCGAAGTAGAGCAGGCCGTCGTCGTCTCGGTGAGTGACCGCCTCGCCAGCCAACCGGAGGTGCTCTAGGTGGGCGAAGGTCTCGCTTGCCGCCATGTCGCCCCACGACCGTTCGCGGAACAGGACCTTCATCCACTCCGTCACCGGGGCATCACCGGTGCCTCCGGCTGCATCGCGCAGCAGCTGCAGGCGATCGTGGTGGTGCTCCTTGATGAAGCCGCAGCGGCCCTGGCAGTCCTCGAAGGGATGACCGTGAGCTGGCAGCACGGTGGTGAGGCCCTCGAGTGCCGCGACCCGGTCGAGTGAGTCAAAGAAGGTCGCGAGCGGATCATCGACCGCGGTCGAGCCGGCGATGTGGGGGGTGATTGTCGGGAGGACATGGTCGCCCGACAGCAGCACACCATTGGTCGGGTCCCACAGGCAGAGGTGGTCGATGGTGTGACCGGGGGTGTGCATGGCAAACCACTCACGGCCAGCGAAGTGCAGCGGATCGCCGTCGACGACCCGGATCGTGGCCTCCGGCGACAGGAACCGCTGTCCGCCTGCGTCGGCCTGGATCATTCGGATGATGGCGTGGTCGGGTGGCGGCTCTCGGCGGGTGCCCCACGGCGTTTCGCCGAATTGTTTGAAGCGTTCCTTCCAGAGGTCGACGATCTCCGCTTCGGTCATGTCTGCGATCAATGGCTCCAGATCGTCGTTGGCTTCGGCGGTGAACGAGGTGAACGCTTCGTGGGTCAAGACGTCGGCGCCAGCGACCTCTCGCAGTTGGGCGCTGCCACCGAAGTGGTCGGGGTGGGAGTGGGTGACGACGACCGTGTGCACTCGCTCGACCGGAATCTCGGCCTGCTTCAGCCGGGCCATGAGCGCGTTCCACGACTCGGGACCGGGGAGTCCGGGATCGACGAGGGCGACCCCGTCACTGTCGACGAGGGCATAGCAGTTGACGTGACCGAGGCCGGGCAACGAGATCGGCAGCTGCATCCGCAGGACGCCATTCGCGACCTCCGTGACCTCCTCGGACGCGGGCTCTTGTTCCTGCTTCGTGTAGGTGGGGGAGCTCACGCTCTGCAGGCTAGGAGGAAGTGTCGCGGGAAACGAAAAGCGCCTGCCGGTAGTGGCGCAGCTCTTCGAGGCTCTCGCGGATGTCGTCGAGAGCACGGTGGCCGCCGGCTTTTTTCGGCGCCGTCTTGAGGGCGTCAGGGTTCCAACGGCGAGCGAGTTCCTTCAGCGTGGAGACGTCGATCGAGCGGTAGTGGAGGAACTCCTCGACCTCGGGCAGATGGGCGGCGAGGAAGCGACGATCGGTACCGATCGAGTTGCCGCACAGCGGCACGGTTCGGGCCTCGGGGATGTGCTCCTGCAGGAAGGCGAGCGTCTGCGCACCGGCCTCCTCGAGACTGATCGTCGATGCGGTGATCTGGTCGAGCAGGCCACTGCGGGTGTGCATGTTGGTGACGAAGTCGTCCATCTCCGCCAACTGCTCTGGCGTGGCGTGGACGATCAGGTCGGGTCCCTCGGCGATCAACTCGAGATCGTCGTCGGTGAGCAGCGTGGCGATCTCGACGATCACGTGCCGGTCGGGTTCGAGTCCCGTCATCTCCAAGTCCATCCAGGCGAGCATCGTGTCAGGGTAGACGGCTGCGTCCGCTAGCTTCGCAACGTGCTTGATCTCCCTGTCCTCCGCCTCGATCCCGACCTGCCGCTCCCGGCCTACGCCCGAGCGGGTGACGCCGGTATCGATCTGGTCGCCCGAGAGGACGTCACCCTTGCCCCCGCCGGTGGTCGGGCCCTCGTCGCCACCGGCATCGCGATCGCGCTTCCGGAGGGCTACGCCGGCCTGGTCCAGCCGCGGAGCGGTCTTGCGTTCAAGCACGGGGTCACCGTCTTGAACACCCCGGGCCTGATCGACTCCGGTTACCGGGGTGAGCTGAAGGTGTGCCTGATCAACCACGACCCGACCGAACCGTTCGAGGTCACCCGTGGTGAGCGCATTGCCCAGCTCGTCGTGCAGGCGGTCGAGCACGTCACGTTCGTCGAGGTCGACACACTCGACGACAGCGAGCGGGGCGACAAGGGCTTCGGGTCGAGCGGTCGCTGAGTCAGTCGGTCGGCGCCGGCGCCTTCCGCAGCCGTAACCAGCCTCGATCGGAGTCGAAGTCGTAGGTGTCGATCAGCGGCGAACACACCTCGTCGAAGCGGGCGAGCGCGTCGCCGCGCAACGCCTCGGTTCGGTCGGCTGCGATCTCGACCTCGAGGTGGCCGTCGTCGAACCGGAAGGTCGCGACGAGCTCGGTATCGCCGTCCGCGTCGGAGCCATCGAGCAGCAGGATCACCGCTTCGTCGACGGCGAGTCTCAGTTCGTCGATTTCGGCGAACGAGAGTCCTTGCCGCATCCCGAGCGCGGCGCCACCGACCCGCACGATGCGCCCGTATTCCGGGCGGGCGGGGATGCGGAGGAGGACCTCGTCGGTCGGGTCGGACACGGGTGGCAGTCTCGCACGAAGACGCCCGTCGGGGCATGCGCCGATACTGTGCGGCCATGACCGTGCTTGTCGATGCGGCCGTGTGGAAGTGGCAGGGCGCTCGTTGGGCCCATCTCGTGAGCGACGAGTCGTTCGACGAGCTCCACGGGTTCGCGCAACGCATTGGCAAGCGTCGGCTCGGCTTTCAGGGCGACCACTACGACGTCGAAGAGGTCGATCGGCATCGCGCGATCGCACTCGGTGCGGAAGCGGTCGACAGTCGAGAACTCGTCCGTCGGATCCGCGAGGCCGGCCTGCGCCGTCGCGGTGACAAGCCGTCGTGGCAACGGGTCGCCTACGCCCCGAGTGGACGCACGCTCGATCTCGGCAGCCGTCTCGTAGCGTTCGGCGATCCGGGGATGCGGCTCCGGGCGATGCTGCCCTTCGTCCGTTCGCTCGACCAGGCGAGCCGCTCGGGTCTCTATGTCGACGATGAGTACCTCGTGCTGCTGTTCGACTGGGTCGGGCCCGAAGCCGTCGTCGAACTCGAGGGCATCGACCGAGTCTGGTCGGGTGAACCGCGGGCCGACGGCGAGCGGAGCCTGGAGCTTTTCGTTCGGCGGTGATTCTCGATCCGACCGACGACGGCTACCGTCGCCGCATGATCGGCAAGCTCCAGAAGAAGCTCCCCATCGTCACCGAAGATCCCGTCGAGCTGTCGAGCCGCGTGATCGACGCCGGTGTCCACGATGAGCAGGTCAACCGCGTGACACAGACCCTGAGCGTTCTCGACGACGATCTTTCGATCGTCGAGTCGTTCAGCAACATCGTCTCGTTCCGCACCGATGAGGGCTTGGTGTGTTTCGACTCCTCCGGCCAGATCACCGCCAGCCGCACGATGGAGGCGTTGCGAGGCTGGACCGATGATCCCATCCACACCTTGATCTACACGCACGGCCACGTCGACCATGTCGGCGGCAGCGGGGCGATGGCGGCCGATGCAGCTGATCGCGGCCATGCGCCGATCCGGGTTGTCGGGCATCACTGTGTCGTCGACCGGTTCCGTCGCTACGAACTCACGAACGGCTACAACACCGACATCAACATGCGGCAGTTCGGCGGTGTCGGCGGGGTAAAGGACATGGCGCTTGGCGATGTGCCGCGATTCTTGCCCGACGACGTGTTGTGGCCTGATCTGGAGGTCGGGTCGAGCCACACGCTCGGCGTCGGCGGTCGTGAGTTCGAGATGCGCCATGCGAAGGGCGAGACCGACGATCACCTCTGGACCTGGGTGCCCGATCACCGGGCGCTGTGTGTCGGTGACCTCGTCACCTGGGTGTTCCCCAACTGCGGCAACCCGCAGAAGGTCCAGCGCTACCCGTTGGAGTGGGCCCAGGCGCTGCGGGAGATGATGACCTACGAGGCCGAGTGGCTGCTCCCGGCGCACGGACTCGTCGTTCGCGGCGCTGATCGGGTCGCGACTGTGCTCGGCGATCTCGCCAGTGCGCTCGAACTGCTCACCGAGGAGACACTCGCAATGATGAACGCAGGCGAATCGCTTGACGCGATCGTCCACCAGGTCACCGTGCCGGACGACCTCCTCGTGAAGCCGTGGATGCAGCCGGTGTACGACGAGCCTGAGTTCGTCGTCCGCAATCTGTGGCGGCTCTACGGCGGCTGGTGGGACAAGAATCCGGCCCATCTCAAGCCGGCCCCCGAAACCGTGTTTGCCGCGGAGATGGCTGCGTTGGCGGGCGGCGCCGACGCCCTCACAGCCCGCGCGACCGAGCTCGCCGCCGCTGGCGACCTTCGGCTTGCCTGTCAGGTGGTGGAGCTTGCCGTTCAGGCCGACCCGGAGTCGACCACTGCGCATGGTGCCCGTGCCGAGATCTACCAGCAGCGGCGTAACGAGGAGTTCAGCCTCATGAGCAAGGGGATTTTCGCCGCAGCCGCTCGCGAGAGCCGCGCCATCGCCGACCAGTGATGGAGCGCGCCTGCGTCGTCGCAGGTCGTCTGCGCGGGTGCCGCCGATAGCCTGTGTGGCCGTGGCGCTCTATGTGCAGAAGTTCGGCGGGACCTCCGTCGGTACCCCAGACCGAATCCGCGAAGTCGCCGACCACGCGGCCCGTTGTGTGAAGCGCGGCGATCAGGTCGTGCTGGTCGTGTCGGCCATGGGCAAGGAGACCGACGAACTCCTCCGCCTTGCCGACGACGTGAGCACGTCGAAGCCCGGTCGTGAAATGGACATGCTCATCACCGGTGGTGAACGCAAAGCCTGCGCGCTCGTGGCGATGGCGCTCACCGACCTGGGTATTGAGAGTGAGTCGTTCACCGGCAGCCAGGCCGGGTTTTTGACCGATACGACGCATCGCAACGCCAAGATTCTCGAGGTTAACCCTCGGCGCATCGCCGACGCCGTNGCGGCCGGCAAGGTTCCGGTCGTCGGTGGCAGTCAAGGCGTGTCGACCGATCACGATGTCACCTTCTTCGGTCGGGGCGGCTCCGACACCACGGCTGTCGCCCTCGCCCATGCGCTCGATGCCGATGCCTGCGAGCTCTACACCGATGTCCCTGGTGTCTTCACCACTGATCCGCGGCTGGTCCCCGAAGCCCGCAAGATGGATCACATCTCGTTCGACGAACTGCTCGAGATGACCGCCACCGGCTGCCCAAAGCCGGCCATGCGGTCGGTCGAGCTCGCCCGAAGCTACGGCGTGAAACTCCACGTCCGCAGCGCCTTCAGTTGGGTGCCCGGTACCTGGGTGTCCGAGGAGCCTTCCATGGAAAACGCCATCATCTCCGCCGTTACCCACGACACCTCCGAGGCCAAGATGACGGTCTCGGGTGTGCCGGATCAGCCGGGTGTAGCCGCCAAGCTGTTCCGCTCGCTGGCCGACGCCGATGTCAACGTCGACATGATCGTGCAGAACGTCTCCGATGCCGGCGCGACCGACATCAGCTTCACCTTGCCGCATGAGCAGGTGTCGGCTGCGACCGCGACCGTCGACACGCTGGTGGCCGAGATCGGCGCAAAGGGCGTCGTGACCGATACCGGGATCGGGCGAGTGAGCCTCACCGGCGCCGGCATGCAGACCAATCCCGGCGTGGCTGCCACGATGTTCGAGACCTTGTCGACCAGCGGCATCAACATCGAGATGATCTCCACCTCGGCCATTCGTATCTCGTGTGTTGTTCGAGAGGATCAGGCCGAGCAGGCCGTCACCGTGTTGCACGCAGCGTTCGAACTCGACAAGGCACCGGCTAACCGGTCCGATATCTGACCCAGCGGAACGCCCTCTCGTTGCTGACGCGAGCGGACTCACGTTTCCATCGGCTGCGGGTCAGATGGTGCGGGCGCTGTGTGCGAAACTTCTGTGATGGATCTCGGTTCGCTCCTCGACCCCGCGTCGACAGCGGTGCTCACCATGGAGCTGCAGCGGGGTGTGGTCGGTGACCTCGCAGCCCTTCCGCACCTCCGAGATGCCGCCGCACTCGTTTCGATGCCGGCCAACGCTGGCCGGATCTGCGCCTCGGCTCGTTCCGCCGGCGCCACCGTCGTGCACTGCACGGCGGAGTTCCGCCCGGACCGGAAAGGATCCGCAACCAACGCCCGAATCCTGGGTGCCTCCCAGAAGCTCAACGGCGACCGGCTCGATCGGGGGCAGCCCGGCACCGAGCTGATCCCGGAGTTGGGAGCCGATGCCGGCGATCTTGTCGTCCCCCGAACCCATGGGCTCACCCCCTTCGTTGCGACCGAGCTCGATCAGCTTCTGCGCAACTGCGGAATCCGGACCGTCGTGGCGGTCGGCAACTCGATCAATATCGGGATTCTCGGGCTCGTGCTCGCCGCGGTCGACCTCGGCTATCAGGTCGTCGTGCCGAGTGACGCAGTGGTGGGTGTGCCGGTCGAGTACGGCGAGTCGGTGATGGAAAANACGATCTCGCTGCTCGCAACGGTCGTGCCGACCGACGACGTGGTCGACGCCTGGTCCTGACGCCTCCGCCGGGCCGGCACCGCCTTGGTGTTGCCTAGGACGCCGTCACTGTCTCGGTGTCGACACCGGCGCGCATGACCTTGCCGGCGATTGCACCGGTCGCCGTGCCGTCGGCAACGGATACGACACCATTGACGAGCACTCGGCTGATGCCGGTGGCCTCGCTCCAGAGCCGCTTCGAGCCGCCGGGGAGATCGAACACCAGCTCGACATCGGTGGCGCCGACTGTCTCGGGATCGAACACGACGATGTCGGCATGCCAACCCTCGGCGATGCGGCCCCGCTCGGTGAAGCCGAAGAGGCGGGCTGGAACGTCGGTGAGGTGACGAATGGCGTTCTCCATCGACGTGAGCTGGCGGCCGCGTAGACAGTCGGCCAGCCAGGCGGTGGTGTACGGCGCTCCGGCCATGCGATCGAGATGGGCGCCGGCGTCCGAACCACCGATCATCACGTTGGGGTGTTCCCACGCCTGGGCCCGCAGGCGCCACGACTCGGCATCGTCGTCGGTCGGCAGCGGCCACCAGACGGTCTTGAGGTCGTCGTTGAGGGAGATCTCGACCATCGTGTGGAAGGCCCGCTGGCCCCGTTCGCGAGCGATATCGCCGAGCGTTCGACCCTTGAGACCCTCGTTGGCCTCGGAGTAGGTGTCGCCGACCATGTAGTTGTCCCAGCCGGTGAGGCGGGAGAACACGCCGGCCTCGGGCAGCGCGGCCTGGTTCTCGAGCCAGGTGACGACCTCGGGATCGCGGAACGTCTCCATCCGGGCGTCGATGCCCATGTTGAAGTAGTCCATCCAGCCCGGCAGCTGGAACAGGGCGCAAAACGTGCCCAGGCTCATGTTCATGCCGACGAGGATCGGCATCGTGAGGGCCACAACCTTTGCGCCAGCCTCGTTGGCCTTCTCGCATGCCTCAAGCTGGTTGCGATAGGCCTCGGGCCGCGCCGAGTCGATGGTGAGGACGTTCCAGTTGATGGGACGGTCGGCGGTGACCGACATCTTGGTCATCAGTTCGACTTCGTCGTCGTCGAAGCCGTTGAGGCAGCCGTCGGCGACCCATTCGAGGGTCGTGCCCTCGTGCAGCGAGGTTTCCTCACACAGTTCCAGGACTTCCTCCCACGCAGCCCAGCGGCTCGGCACGGGTTGGCCGTCGGCGTCGGAGTGGGTGAACGAACGCCCGGTCGAGAACCCGAAGCCCCCCGCCTCGATCGAGGTCTTGAGCAGGGCCCGCATCTCGGCCAGTTGCTCAGGCGTGGCCTCTTTCCCGACCGAGTCCTCCTTCATCACCATGCGTCGGATCGCAGAGTGCCCGACCATGAAAGCGACATTGATGGCGGTGCCGCTCTCCTCGACCCGGTCGAGGTACTCGGCGAAGCTCAGCCAGTTCCAGGGAACGCCCTGCTCGAGTGCTTCGAGAGCCATGCCCTCGACCTTGGTCATCATGTGCTTGAGGTACTCGCCGTCGGCTGCGTCGCCGAGTGGCGCGAGCGAGAAACCACAGTTGCCGGCCACCATCGAGGTGACCCCGAAGAGGTTTGATGGTGTCGAGTACGGATCCCAGAAGATTTGGGCGTCGTAGTGGGTGTGGGGGTCGACGAATCCCGGACACACAATCTGGCCGGTGGCATCGATCGTCTCGACCGCCTCTTCGGTCACGCCGCCGTCGGCGGTGGACCGGATCGCAACAATGCGACCGTCCTTGACGCCGATATCGGCAGCAAACCCTTCGGCGCCGGTGCCGTCGACAACCGTGCCGCCCTTGATGACCACGTCGAGCATGCCGTCATCGTACCGGCGACCTGACGAGGCGTCAGATTGGACCGGTTCGTCCAGCCGTGTGGATGTGCGAGGATGCGCGCATGAGCGAACGGACCGAGGCGCTTCGCGCCCAGATGACCCCGGAGGAGAAGGCCCACTTCGTCGCTGGAGTCGACATGTGGCACACAGGCGCGATCGAGCGTCTCGGCATCCCGGCGTTGAAGGTCACCGACGGCCCGAACGGCGCCCGTGGCGACGGCCTCCTCGGCACCGGCACTCCAACGGCCTGCATCCCGTCGGGCGCTGCGCTCGGCGCGACCTGGGATCCGGACCTCGTGCAGGAACTCGGCTCGCTCCTCGGTGAGGAGTCGAAGATGAAGTCGTCCCACGTGCTCCTCGCCCCGACAATCAACCTCCATCGCTCGCCGAAAGGTGGCCGGAACTTCGAGTGTTACAGCGAGGATCCTCTGCTCTCCGGCAAGATTGCCGCCGGGTTCATCCGGGGTGTGCAGTCGCACGGAGTCGCGGTGACCGCCAAGCACTTCGTCGGCAACGATTCCGAGTTCGAGCGCAACACGATCGATTCGCAGATGGATGAACGCACCCTGCGTGAGGTCGCGCTCCTGCCGTTCGAGATCGCGGTGAAGGAGGGAGGCGCGTGGGGGATCATGACCGCCTACAACCGCTTGAACGGGGTGTACTGCTCCGAAGATCCGTGGCTGTTGAACACGGTGCTGCGCGATGAGTGGGGCTTCGACGGGTTCGTCGTCACCGACTGGTTCGCCAATGGCTCGACGGCAGGTTCGGTGGCAGCACGGTTGACCCTCGAGATGCCCGGCCAGGGTCGCTTCTACGGTCAGGCGCTCGCCGAGGGGCTCGAGTCGGGTGAGATCGATGAGACCCACGTTGACGTGTTGGTCGACGACCTGCTCCTCCTGATGGAGCGCACGGGCGTGCTCGACGGTGTCGGCGGCGAGCCGGAGAAGCCCCTCGACCGGCCGGAGGACCGCGCACTCAACCGTCGTGCCGCCGCCGCCGGCTCGGTGCTCTACCGAAACGACGGTGTGCTCCCACTCGACCCGTTAACCCTCGGCTCGATCGCCGTGATCGGCCCCAGCGCAATGCATGCCCGGGTGATGGGAGGCGGCTCGGCCAACGTCCGGCCCTACCACGACACCCCGCCGCTCGATGCGCTGATGGATCGTTTCCCCGATCTCGACATCCGCTACGCCCGCGGCGCCGACATTGACCGCACGGTTCCGCCGATCACCCGACCACTGCTCGACGGTGTTGCTCGGATCGAGTTCTTCGAAGGATGGGCGTTCGAGGGTGACGTCGTCGCCGTCACCGAGCAACCCAACACTCGTCTGCTCGCGTTCGGCTCGCCTGCCCCTGGGGTCGAGTCTGAACGCTGGAGTGCGCGCGTCACGGCGACGATCATCCCCGAGGCCTCTGGCGCCCATCGCTTCACCCTCACCGAGTCCGGTCGTGCGGTTCTGCGAGTGAACGGCGAAACCATCATCGACGCCAGCGCCCCCGATATCGAGCGCGGCGATTCCTTCTTCGGCTTCGGATCGATCGAGATGTCGGCCGACATCGACCTCAAAGCTGGCGAGGCCGTCACCGTCGAGATCGAGTTCACCAATGAGGGGGCCATCCTGCTGGCAGGCCTGATCGTCGGCGGCAAGGCCGTTGTCGAACGTGATCTCGTCGGCGAAGCGGCGGCCNTGGCCGCGGAATGCGANGTTGCCGTCGTTGTCGTCGGGACCAACGACGACTGGGAGACGGAGGGTCGCGATCGGGATTTGTGGGAACTTCCCGGCGGTCAACCGGCGCTGATCCGAGCCGTGGCGGCGGCAAATCCGCGCACGGTCGTCGTCCTGAACGTCGGCTCGCCCCACAGCCTTGATTGGCTCGACGAACCGGCTGCTGTGCTGAGTGTCGGATTCGGCGGGCAGGAACTGGGTGAAGCGATCGTCGACATGCTCGTCGGCGACCTCGAGCCGGGCGGCCGTGCCCCCACCACGATCGGTGCCCACTACGAACACTTCGCTGCGTACCCGAACTATCCGGGTGAGAACAGCGTGACCCGCTATGGCGAGGGCGTTTTCTGTGGTCATCGTTGGCACGACGCGATGAGGATCGAGCCCGCCGTCGCGTTCGGCGAGGGACTCGGATACTCGACCTTCGAGTTCGGTGCCCTGGAGATTCCCGACTCGATCGATGCCGGCGAGGGGCTCACCGTGCGAGTGCCGGTGACCAATACCGGCGCCCGTCGCGGGAGCGAGGTCGTGCAGGTCTACGTCGAACCGACGAATGCTCACCCGATCCGGCCGGTGCGAGAACTCAAGGGATTCGCAAAGGTCACGCTGGATCCCGGCGCAACGACCGAGATCGAGATCGATCTGCCGCCCCGGTCGTTCGCCTATTTCGATCCCGGCGATCCGGTGTTCGGCGAACTTTCGGCGAACTCGCTCGTGCCCGCTGGTGGTGGCGTGGTTCATCGCGAGCAGGCCGGCTGGTACGTCGACGCGGGCACCTACCGGATCTGGGTGGGTCGCTCGTCACGCGAGTTCTCGGCGGTGGAGGACGTCACGGTGTCCGGCGACGTCCGCCTCGATCCCTGATCGTGCCGTTTCCGGCTTGTCGGAAACGCCGTCATTCGTGGAAGCGTTCCATCCTGCGTACAGTCACTGCATCCCCCGCCGAAGGAGGCCCGCATGTTTTTCGGCCGTGACAAGCAGACCATGCCCGAGCCCGATCAGGCCCTTCCCGGCCGTTCCGAGGCCGTGCCGGTCCAGCCCGCCCACCTTGTGCTCGGAACGCCGCTCGACGGCCCCGTGCCCGAGGGCCACGAGGTCGCCGTCTTCGGCCTTGGCTGTTTCTGGGGCGCCGAACGTTTCTACTGGCAGCTCCCGGGCGTGCACACGACCGCAGTTGGCTACGCCGGCGGCTACACCCCCAACCCGCTCTACGAAGAGGTGTGCACCGGCAAGACCGGCCATAACGAGGTCGTTCGGGTCGTGTACGACCCCGCCGTCGTCACCTACGACGACATGTTGAAGATCTTTTGGGAGGTCCACGACCCCACCCAATTCATGCGGCAAGGCAACGACATCGGCACCCAGTACCGCAGCGAGATCTATGTGTACTCCGAGGAGCAACGGGAAGCCGCCGAAGCCAGCAAGCGGAAGTACCAGGACGCGTTGAGCGCTCGAGGCTTTGGCGAGATCGAGACCACGATCGTCGACGCGCCGACCTTCTACTTCGCCGAGGAGTACCACCAGCAGTACCTCCACCGGAATCCGATGGGCTACTGCAACCACGGCTTCTGCCAGGTCAGCTACGACTGACGTAGTCCGTCGGCCCGAGGACTGCGGCGAGACGGGTCGCAAAACGACCCGACCCCGGGCGCAGTGCCCGGGGCCGGTTTCGACATGTCGGCGGCGTGGCCGCGCTGGTTCAGATGCTCTGGCTCGGGAAGCCGGGGCCTTCGTGGTCGGTGCCGGCCATCGAGGCGTTGAGGCGGGCCTTGCTCATGAGCTCGGCGACAACCGGACCCATGTCGGCGGGGTCGTCGGTCTGCTTGGCGACGGGGCCGAGGTGCCAGCCCTCGGCGATGCCGAGATTCTCACCACGGATGTCGAAGCAGCGGCCGGTGACGTTCTGCGCCTCAGGTGAGGCGAGCCAGGTGGTGATGACGGCGATCCAACGCGGGCTGATGGCCTCGGCGAGCCCCTCGGGAGCGTTGTCGCCACCCATCAGGTCGGCGGTCATGCGACTCCACGCAGTGGGCGCCAGGCAGTTGACGGTGACGCCATACTTGGCGAGTTCCTGGGCGGCGATGAGCGAGAAGGCGGCGATGCCGGCCTTGGCGGCGCCGTAGTTGGTCTGACCGACATTGCCGTAGATGCCCGATGGCGACGCCGTGTTGATGATGCGCCCGTAGACGTCCTCGCCGGCCTTGGCCTTCTCACGCCAGTACTTGGCGGCGTGGTTGCTCGGGGCGAAGGTGCCCTTGAGGTGCACGGCGATGACGGCGTCCCAGTCGTCCTCGCTCATCGAGAACAGCATGCGATCGCGAAGGATGCCGGCGTTGTTCACGATGATGTTGATGTCGCCGAAGGTGTCGATGGCCTGCTGCACCATGGCGCCGGCCTCGTCGAAGACGGCAACATTGCCGCCGTTGACGACTGCCTCGCCGCCCATTGCCTCGATCTCGGCCACGACGTCCTGGGCCGGGGTGGCGTCGGCGCCACCACCGGCGGCGTCGCCACCAAGGTCGTTGACGACGACTTTGGCGCCTTCCGACGCCATCATCAGTGCGTGTTCGCGGCCGATACCGCGGCCGGCGCCGGTGACCAGCGCGACCTTTCCGTCGAGAATGCCCATGGCCCCTCCTCGGGGTGATGTTGATTGCCCTCGCTGGGGGAGAGCGAACGTGAACGATGGTTAGCGTGCCAGGAATTCGGCGGAGCGGCTACTCCGTCGTGCCCCGCACGAGTGGAAAGCGTTCGCTCACCAGTAGAGCCCCGTCCGGGATGGTGTCGTCCCGGAAGTCCGGGTCGGTACGGCCGGGTGCAGCGTCGTAGAACGCGTCGTCACCGAGCCAGATGTAGGCGATGGCCCGGCGGGGTGTCGGCAGCGTGTTCGCCGGTGCGCCGTGCAGCGTGCGGTGCCGCCAGACGAGCGCATCGCCGGCCTGGAGATCCCACCACACCGACTCGAACTGGGCGCCGAGCTCCTCGGGTGGCGGCGCCGGAACCCTTCCTCGTGTGATCACGTCGGCATAGACGCCGCTGTCGTCGAAGTGGCCCATCAGATGAATGGGTTCGTCCCGGCGGTGGGAACCGGCGAGAAACTGCAACGCCGTCGTGTGAGGGATGTCGTCGAATGCCAGCCAGAAGTTGATCGAGTCAGCACCGTTGACCCGTTGGAACGAGGCGTCTTCATGCCAGGGGGTGGCCGCGCCACCACCGCCGTCCTTGACGAACAGGTTGTCGAAATAGCGCACCACACGCTCGGATCGCATCAGTTGGCGCGCAAGGTCGGGCATCGGGCCGTCGTCACGGAGTCGACGGAAGGCTTCGATGCGGTCGCTCACATCGAAGTCGAAGAAGAAGCCGGGGCCGTCGTCGCCGCCGATTGTGGTGGCCATCGAGGTCGGCGCGCTCCGGGCCTCCTCGCAGCCGGCGAGAATCGCCGGAAGGTCGCCAGGTTCGACCACCTGCCGGAGACAGACGACCCCGACGGCCTCGAATGCGCTGACGGCGTCCTCGCCGATGATGCCCGACGATGCGTCGAACGCTGGCCGGGGAGGGGTCGGGTCCGCGGGTGCCGGGATGTCGAATGCCATCGTCTCACGCTCGTAGAACAGGCGCGGCGGGTCAAGTTGTCGGTGGGGCTGACGACGGCCACCGATGAGTGGAGCCGTCAGCCGAACCCGAGGACGGGCCGATCTGGTTGAGGCTGGGCCATGATGTCGGCGTGATCGACGTTGCCGACGTGCTGCAACCCGAACTGACCGAGGTCAACCGCCTTCCCGCGCGGCCGCCGTTGACGCCGTATCCCGATGTCGATTCGGCGCGAGACGGTGTTGGCACGCCCTGGCGTCGGTCGCTCGACGGCGCCTGGCGATTCCGCCTGGTCGAGTCGCCGTCTGCCGCACCCGCTCGATGGATGCACCCGACGACCTCGGATGAGCGCTGGCGCACGATCGATGTGCCGGGCTGCTGGACCCGTCAAGGCACCGGGGATCTGCCTCACTACACGAACATCGTGATGCCGTGGCCCGACACCGAGGCCCCCTATACGCCGCCGGAGAATCCGACCGGCCTGCACCGCACGACGTTCTCGGTGCCGCGTGCCTGGCGCAACCGTGATGTGATCGTGCACCTCGGCGGTGCCGAGAGCGTTGTGATCGTGTGGTGTAACGGCACGTTCGTCGGCATGGGCAAGGACTCCCGTCTGCCTTCGGAGTTCGACCTCACTCCCCACCTCGTCAGCGGCACGAATCTGCTGGCCGTCATGGTGATCCGGTATTCCGATGCGACATGGATCGAGGATCAGGACCACTGGTGGCACGCAGGCCTGCACCGGTCGGTGCATCTCGAGGCTCGGGGCCGCACCAGGATCGACGATCTCCATGTCGGGGCTGACTTCGACCCAGCGACGGGCACTGGCCGCCTCTCGGTGAGGGCGCACCTGCATGGTTCGACCGGGGAAGAGTCGATCCGCACCTGGCTGGAGACGCCGGCTGGCACGCGGGTCGGCGCGGTGCTCGAAGCCGAGGTCGCCGACCGGGGTCGCGGCTCACAGTTCGAAGAGGTCCTCACCGCCGTGACCCACCCAGGGCCGGTCGCCTCCGCGTCGGTCGACCTCGTGAAGATCCGGCCGTGGACGGCCGAGACCCCGAATCGGTACCGAGTCGTCACCGAACTGCTCGACGGCACAGGCTCGGTGATCGAGGCGCACGCCACGATGACGGGCTTTCGGCGGGTCGAGGTGGTCGATCGACGCCTGCGCATCAACGGCACGGACGTGAAAATCATCGGTGTCAACCGGCACGACCACCACCCGGTCACCGGCAAGACCGTCAGCGTCGACGAGATGCGTGAAGAACTCGTGTTGATGAAGCAGCACAACCTCAACTCGATCCGCACCGCCCACTACCCGAACGATCACCGGCTCCTCGAGCTGTGCGACGAGCTCGGCCTCTATGTCATCGACGAGGCCAATATGGAGTGCCACGGCCGCGAGATCTCACTCGCCCACGACCCCCGTTACGAGCGGGCAATCCTCGAACGCACCCAGCGCCTCGTGCGGCGCGACCGCAACTTCGCCTGCGTGATCGGCTGGTCGCTCGGCAACGAATCGGGCCACGCCCCCGTACACAACTCGGCGGCGGCGTGGATCAAGCACATCGACCCGACCCGCTTCGTGCATCACGAAGGCGCCGAACGGTGGCGGCTCTCCTACGGCGGGGTGGCGCATCACGACCTGCTCCGAGCGCCGACCGCATCCGAACGCCTGAGCAACGACGTCGTCACCACGATGTACCCATCGATCCGCCATGTCGCGCTGTGGGCCGAGTGGGCGGAGAAGACCGGTCTCGACGACCGGCCGATGCTGATCTGCGAGTTCTCCCACGCAATGGGGAACTCGAACGGGTCACTCGACGAGTACCTCGACCTCTTCTGGAACCAGCCGGCCATCGCCGGTGGCTACCTGTGGGACTGGCGTGACCAGGGCCTTGCTGAGACCGACCACAACGGCCGCTTCTTCTGGGCCTACGGCGGTCACTTCGGCGACGAACCGAACGATGCGAACTTCTGCATCAACGGTCTCGTCGGGCCCGACCTCGTCCCGCATCCGGCCATGCGAGAGCTCGCCTGGGGCGCTCGGCCGGTCACCGTCGAGCATCTCAGCGGCAAGCGGGTCCGGGTCACCAACCGGTATGCCTTCGCCGATCTCTCGGGTCTGCAGTTGCGGTGGTCGGTCGAGGTCGACGGGAGGCGGGTCGAGCGGGGCACGCTCGACATCGACCTGCCAGCGGGTGTGNGCGCGAACGTGACGATCCCGTTCACCACGAAGCGACCCGAAGGGGAGGCCCATCTGCTCGTCGAGACGGTCACCCGCCGGGCGACCTCGTGGTGCGCGAAGGGCCATGTCGTCGCCTGGGACCAGATCGCGCTGAACGACATGGTGGCGGCCGTACCTCGGCCGAGACGGAGGCGGGCGATCGAGGTCGAGACGTGCGATACCGGGATCGCCGCCGTCGTGATCGACGGCGAGACCGTCGTCTGCGGTGACATTCGTGGCTGGCTCTGGCGCGCCCCGACCGACAACGACGGTGTGGGTCAGGGTTGGATGAGNGAGGTCAAGGGGGTGCGNATCGATTGGCTTCGATGGGGGCTCGATCGGCTNACATCGGAGGTCGACTCGATCACCCGTCGCACCCGCGACGGCATCGAGACGATCACGCTGAAGCGCCGCCTCGTCGGAGCTGGCGCCGAGGCGAGCCATCGCACGAAGATCACCCTCGTCGACGGTGTCGCGACCTTCGCGGAGCAGATCGTGGTCCCGGCCGAGTGGCACGATCTCGCCCGAGTGGGGGTGCGGTTCGAGGTCCCTGGTGATCTCGACCAGCTCACCTGGTTCGGNCCCGGCCCGCTCGAGACGTATCCCGACCGTAAGGCGAGCGGCATCGTGTCGCGTTGGACTTCGACCGTCGACGAGCAGTTCCACCCTTATGTCGTGCCCCAAGAACACGGGGCCCACACCGATGCTCGGTGGATGTCGCTCACCGACGAGCGGGGTCGCGGCATCGTCGTTGCCGGCCAGCGGCCGATGGTTCTCACCGCCCGGGCCGAGCACGATGCCACCCTTACGGCGGCATCGACGCTCGCCGAGCTTGATCCCGAACCGACGACCGAGGTTCACGTCGATTCCGCCGTGCGCGGACTCGGTACCGCAGCGTGCGGGCCCGATGTCCTCGACCGTTTCGTCGTCGGCCCGGGTCGACATCGCTTTTCCTGGACGATCGGAGCCGCCCGATGAGCAAGCCCGCCAAATGGTCTGATCCCGATCACAAGCTTTTTCCGAATCAGGTCGGTTTCACCGGCCCGCCGAAGGACTGGGATGCCGCGCCGTCGGATTTCCTTCGAATGTCGCCCGGCTCGGTCGGCGTCCACGGTCGCCTGCTCCACACGCCGGAGTACGCCCACACGCTCGAACAGCGAGCGAACAACTTTCACCTGCTCGAGGACTATGTGTACGCGATGTCGGAGGCGGGTGCTGATGTCGTCGGTCAGGTCGGCACGAACTGGGTGCACGCCAACGGCACCGACCACGACGACATCGTGCGCTTCACCACTGAGATGTCGGAGAAGTACGAGACGCCGTTCCACATGGCTGGTCTCACGCTCGTGCAGGCGTGCCAGGCGCTCGGGTACGAGAAGATCGCGCTCAACTCCGTCTACTTCTGGCCCGACTGGCGTGATGGGGTCGTCCGTTTCCTGCGGTCGGCCGGGATCGATGTGGTCTGGGCCGGCAACTTCGTTGATCAGGGCTTCTTCGACGACCAGCAGATCGTGAACGATCACACCTGGATCTTCCCTGGTGATCTCGCGGCAAGGTCGTTCAGCTACGTCGCTGAAGAGGCGCCCAACGTCGACGCCATCCTCGTCAACGGCATGTGCAATTTCCGCGGTGAGTCCGGCCAGCCCCAGCGGATGGTGCATCGAGTCGCCGAGATGGAGGCACTCGTTGAGACGCCGATCCTGGCAGCCGACTGCACGCTCTACTGGGCGATCTATCGCACCCTCGGCATCGGGCCGGTCGGCTTGGGCAACGGCAGCCTGCTCGACTCGCTGCGACCCCCGGGGGACGAGTTCGCCTGATCTGCCGGCAGGCGTTGTCCGCTCGTCGCGTTTGCCCAACCGATCAGGGGTCGACCCAGCCGTTGGCGATGCAGCCACCCAGCCCTTTGGTCTGTTGCATCATCACGGGCGCAGGCTGACCTGCACCCGGGCACGTCGCGTGGCCGGCGCCCAGGATGTAGTGCCCGATCTCGTGGTTGATCAGGTAGCGCCGATAGGTCTCGAGATCGGCTGGCCACGAATCAGTGGCGCCGAACCATCGGTCGCTGTTGATCGCAACCCACCCGTTGCGGGCGCACGAGAAGCGCCCGTTCGTCTGCAGTGGCCGACATAGCTGATCGGTGCGGGCGGGAGTGGCCACGGTGATCGTGAACAGCCCGCCGTCGTCGACGAGTCGGAACCCTGCGCCCCGGCCGATCCATGAGCGTTCGTCGCTGAGGGTCTCGATCACGAACCCGACGAGATCGGCTCGGTCGAGCTGGTCGGCGAGGGCGTCGTCCACCTCAACGGAGAACTCGATCAGCGGCGCTCCGTCGATGTCGAGGGTGCGCGGCAGCGTGGTGGTGGTCGTCGTGGACGTTGAGGTACTTGTGGTCGTGGATGTCGTGGTCGTGCTGCTGGTTGTCGCCGTTGTCGCCGGTGCTGCTGTAACGGTGGTTGTCGCGGTCGCCGGTTCGGTCGTGGTCGGAACGGCGAAGTCGTCGCTCGTCGACCCACATCCCGAGGCGGCGACGAACCCGAGGACGGCGAGAACCCGGACCATCGACCGGGTCATGACAGGCGTCTCTGGCAGCTACGAACGGCCGTCGACCTTGATCACCAGAGCGTCGCCCTGACCACCACCTCCGCAGAGGGCGGCGACACCGATGCCGCCGCCGCGCCGCTTGAGTTCGTAGGCGAGATGGATAGCGATGCGGGCGCCCGACATGCCGATTGGGTGACCGAGCGCGATGGCGCCGCCATTGACGTTGACGATGTCGTCGGGGACGCCGAGGTCGGCCATCGACGCAACAGCGACCGCGGCAAACGCCTCGTTGAACTCGAAGAGGTCGACATCGGACAGCGAGAGTCCGGCCCGCTCGAGCGCGACCATCGTGGCCCGGCTGGGCTGGGTGAGCAGGGAGGTGTCGGGGCCGGCGACCTCGCCGTAGCTGATGATCTCGGCGAGCGGTTCCACGCCGAGGGCCTCGGCCTTTGCCTTCGTGGTGACGACGGTGGCGGCGCCTCCATCGGAGATCTGCGACGCGTTGCCGGCGGTGACATTGCCGGCGCCGCCGAACGCCCCACGCAGACTGCCGAGGGACTCGGCGGTGGTGCCGACTCGGATGCCTTCGTCGTCGGCGACAATCAGGTCGTCGCCCTTGCGCTGCTTGATGGCGACGGGGACGATCTCTTCGGCCAGCAGGCCATCCTTCTGCGCGATCGCGGCGCGCTCGTGCGACATCGCCGAGTATTCGTCCATCGGCTCGCGGGCCATGCCATCGGCAGCGGCATAGCGCTCGGTTCCAGCGCCCATGAGTTCGTGCTCAATCGAGCAGTAGAGGCCGTCGAGGGTGAGTGAGTCGTGCATGGTGGCATCGCCGTAGCGGTAGCCGCCACGGCCCTGCTGCAGGATGTAGGGCGCCTGGGTCATCGATTCCATCCCGCCGGCTACGCACAGTTCGGCCTCACCGACCGCGATCTGGCGATGGGAGAGCGCGATGGCGTTGAGGCCCGACGGGCAGGCCTTATTGATCGCTGTCGACGGCACGGTGAGTGGAATGCCCCCCTTGAGCGCAGCCTGTCGGGCGGGCACCTGTCCGGCGCCGCCCTGCACGACCTGACCCATGTAGGCGAAGTCGACGTCCTCGCCGGCCACACCGGCTCGTTTCAGCGCCTCTTCGATCGCGAAGCCGCCGAGGTCGGTGCCGCTGAACGATGCGAGCGCGCCCGACATCTTGCCGATCGGGGTGCGAGCGCCGGAGAGAATCACGGTTTCCGTCATGTCAGAAAACGTATCGTCCCTGGCGACCGGGGCCGAAGGTCAGTCCGACGGCGACGTCTTGGTGCTTGACGATGCGACGTTCGACGCTGCGTTCGAGGCCTGTGAGGAACTCCTCCCCGAAGTCATCCGCGGCTTCGGCGACGAGGATGGAAACGACGAAAGGGAACGCTGACGCCTGCACCCTCTTCACTCCCTACCGCGGGCTTTCTCCTCTCGTCGCAGAGGAGAAAGCCCACGAAAATGTCGCTGGGTGTCGATGGGCTATGAACCTGTAGTTCCAGCGTTCGGGTCTTCTGGAGCCCCCTCACCCTGGTCACCAGCAAGAGGCGATGGAACTTCCCAGCCCGCATCTACGAGGCCATCGAGGACGAGTTGCGTCACGGTGTCGGCAAGCTGCCCTACGTCTGGGTCGACGGGAATAAGGTTCGTAGACAACGCCATGGATACATCGAGATCAGGGAAGTACCTGGCGTGGGACCGGAATCCGGGAACGCCCCCACCGTGTTCAAAGGTGCGGTAGCCAACCCGTTCACTGAGTTGGATTCCGAGCGCATATGACGTGTCGAGAGCTGTTTCAGAGAAGAGTTCCACGGTTTCCTCCTGGAGAACAGTCCCATCAAACATCGCCTTGAAGAAGCGGGCGAGATCATCCATCTGCGCTTCGATTCCGCCGCCAGTCCACGGAGCTGAGGTCAAAACCTCCTGTGGTCCGACGCTGAGGTCGAGAAGGTCACCTACTTCAGCTGCGTCCAAATATGGGGCGAGGCCGGGTAACAGAGAAATGAGGCCAGCTAATTCTCCTTGGACGTACATTGCGGGAACATACGTTGGTGGCGACTCACCTGGAGTCAAGTACAGCTCTGTGACGCCTGCTGGATCGAAAACGAGTTCCCTCATCGCCTCGTGGGCTGTTTTGCCCGTGACCGCTTCGATAACGAGCCCGGCGACAATGTGCCCGACGGTGTTATACGAGTACTCGGTTCCCGGTACGAACTGAGGTCCGACGCTGAACGCCCAATCGACGACTTCCTGCGGGTCCATCGAAACATCAAGCCGGTCACTCACCATGAGGTAGAAGCCGGGGTCGAACGCGTATTCTCTGAACCCGTCAGTGTGGTCCAGTATCTGGCGAATCGTGATGAGCGGTGCATAGTCCACTCCGTCGAGCTCGTAGCCGGTAGCCCATTCGTCCCCAAGGTACGTGGCGACGGTTGCGTCAACATCAACGAGCCCTTGCTCCACCAGTCGAAGGATGACGGCCGAGGTGATGGGTTTACTGATGCTGGCGATACGCCAGTAATCCTCCGTTGATGCGGCGCCGTCTGCTCGCAGGTCTCGAACTCCGGAAGCTACGAGAACTTCGGATCCGTCTGGGAGAAGAACCGCCAATGAGGATCCTGGAGCCCCGTTGGCGGCGATCCAGTCATCTAACGCTGCCTGGATTGATTGCTCCAGTTCCGCAGTGGCCAATGGGCCTCCAGGGTCCTCATCGGCGGTCTCTGGAGCTGGTGTCTCCTCATCAGCTACGGAGCTTTCTTCGCTTGTCTCTGGCGTTTCGGATTCCTGGCTTTGATCTTCTTGCGGGGCAGAAGTCTCATTTGTGCTTTCTGATCCACCGCAACTGCTTGAAATCATCACGAGTGCAAGCAGTGCACTCAGGAACGTAGATCTTCTCATTGCTGCCCTTCCCTGCGAACCGGCAACCCAAAGGAAGCGCCGGGGCGCCGATCCTATGACCTAACTTCCCTGGGACGCCCATCTCGCGCGTGATGATCGGGCTGCCGGAGACGCCGTTGCGGTAGTGGTGCCTGTCGCTGTCGGTGGCGGGATCGGGATTGACGGCAAGGCGCGGGCAGGGTTCTCAGGCGGGTCGGGTTCACGTGGCGGGGGGCGGAACGAGTCCGGCGAAGACCCGCTCCCAGTCGTCGATCCCGCAGCCGTTGGTGCGGTTGATCTCGTAGTTGACCTCGATGCCGTCGAGGAGTCCGCTGACGGTGGCGGTTTCGGGACCGCCGTAGATCTCGGTGCACATGCGGTCGACCATGACGTCCGGGTCAAGCAGCATGCGGGCTGTGTCCGTCGCGACCGACAGGCACGCCGTCGTAGCGTCGACACCAGGAGGAATGTCGCCGGTGAAGGTCGCCGTGTCACCCAGGCAGGCGAGTCGGTACTCGGCGAGGTCGCCGGCGGCGTCAGTGAAGGAAACGGAAAGGTCGGCGATCGGGTAGGGGCCGCCGCCGAGCGGGAGGTCGTCGTTCACGGTGTCGCTTGTGTCGCCAGTACCGACGGTCGTCGTCTGCTCGTCATCCTCGCCGCAGGCCGTGATGAGGGTGGCAGCGAGGAGGAGGCTGGTCAGGGTGAGGATGCGGCGCATCAGGGGTGTCTCCCAGGGGTTTGGTTGCGGATACGTGTTCTGACGTCACCGCTCGGCTGCTGGTTCCCGGGGCCACCGGATTTCGGGTCGTTGTGCCAGTGTGGTCAACGTGGAGATCAGCGGTTGGATCACGCCGGGCCAGAAGGACTCGATCCGGATCCCGAACGTCAAGGCCGAGGACGAACAGGCGCTGCATGCCGCGTTGATGGCTGCCTGCGAGGGTGGCGGTGCCGACCGAACGCTTCTGTGGGAACTGCCCCGCCGTCCGGAGCCGATTCGGATGGCTGCCCGGATCTCGCTCGGTCTCACCTGCACGGCGGGGGTGCTGCTGCTGCTCGCAGCGTTCGTGGCAGGAGCCGAGACTCGTAGCACGCTTCTCATCGCGCTGGCGCTCGTCGTGTTCTTCGGAGGTGGCTTTCCTCTTGTCGTCGCGCGTGGCGACCGGGGAGTGAAGGTTTTTGCCGACGGCACGCTGGAGCGAGCTGATTGGGGTGGCGTCTCAACCTTCGATCTGCGCCGTTACGAGCGGGTCACGCTGCACTGATCACCGGCCGGCCACGACGACAGCGCGCCGTTCAGGCGGCAGGCTCGTCGGCGACAACCCGGCGGGTGTCGCTGACGATGGCGCCCGGGTGACCGCAGAACCAGCATCGGGTCTCCGCGTCGCCGTACCAGCCGACATCGCAGCTGCGGCACCGTCGGGGCGCTGCACCCTCGAGGGGAGCCTCTTCGACCCGTGATTCGCTCACGACGGCCACCCTAAGCCGATGCGAACCTGCGATTGGGTGATCCCTGCCGGAGAGCGGTGCCATTGGCGTAGCCTCTGCAGCGGCGTTGCGCAGCCGGCGAGGCGCCACCCCCGAACGATCGAGGAGAACCGACATGGCCACGCTGTGCCCCAACGCCGACGGCTCGAGCCCGCAGCAGCGAGAGTTCGATGAAGCACCCCCGATGTGCATCGACCCTGAGAAGACCTACACCGCCACCATGGTCACCTCGATGGGCACGATGGTGATCCATCTCAACGCCGCCCAGGCACCGAAGACGGTCAACAACTTCGTGACGCTCGCCCGGTACCACTACTACGACGGCATCATCTTCCATCGCATCATCAACGGCTTCATGTGCCAGGGCGGCGACCCCACCGGCACCGGCCGAGGTGGCCCCGGCTACCGATTCGAGGACGAACTGCCAGCCCCGGGTCGTTACGAGATCGGCTCGATCGCGATGGCCAACGCCGGCCCCAACACCAACGGCAGCCAATTCTTCATCGTGTCCGGTGCCTCGGGCGTCGGCCTGCCCCCGCAGTACTCACTGTTCGGCAAGGTTGTCAGCGGCCTCGAGGTCGTCGACGCCATGCAGAAGGTCGAGACCGACCGTATGGACCGCCCCCACACCGACGTCGTCATCGAGTCGGTCACCATCGAGGAGAGCTGAACATGACGATCACCACACTCGGCGTCATCGGTACCGGCGCCATGGGCTCGGGCATCATCGAGGTCGCCGCCAAGGCCGGCGTCACCGTGATCGCCCGCGACATCAACGCTGCCGCAGTGGAGGCCGGTCAGGGCAAGGTCGAAGGTTCGATGGCCAAGGCCGTCGAACGCGGCAAGCTCGACGAGGCCGCCCGTGATGCTGCGGTCGCCAACATCACCTGGACCACCGACCTCGCCGATCTCGCTCCGTGCGATCTCGTCATCGAGGCGGCTCCGGAGAACCTTGAGCTCAAGAAGGAGATCTTCGCCGAGCTCGACAGCATCCTCGGCCCTGACGCGATCATCGCCACGAATACGTCGTCGTACCCGATCATCGAGGTCGCGATGGTGACGAGTCGGCCCGAAAAGGTCGTCGGGATGCACTTCTTCAACCCGGCGACGGTCATGAAGCTCGTCGAGGTCATCTCGACACAACGCACCGCCGACGATGTCAAGGCCGCTGCCGACGCGTTCGCAAGCGACGTGCTCGGGAAGCGGGTCGTGCACTGCAAGGACCGGGCCGGCTTCGTCGTGAACATGCTTCTTGTGCCGTACCTGTGCCAGGCGATGCGCATGTTCGAGAACGGCCATGCGTCCGCCGCTGATATCGACGAGGCGATGAAACTCGGTGCCGGGCACCCCATGGGTCCACTTGAGCTCAGCGACATGATTGGGCTCGACGTCATGCTTTGGACCGCCGAGTCGCTTCACGACGAATACAACGAGGCCTTCTATGCGCCGCCGCCGCTGCTGCGTCGCATGGTCACGGCCGGTCAGCTCGGCCGCAAGACCGGCCAGGGCTTCTACAGCTACTGATCACTCGCGACCCCGGTTGAGATCGACGACTGCCGAGTACGGCGCCGTCGGCGACGCCGGGGTCGTGCGCGTCGTGATGGGGCCTCGGAAGCGGATTGCACCGACCATCGCGACCGCGATGATCTCGATGGCAGCGGCGATGGCCAGTACGGCGAGGAAGCGNTCGGCGCTNGAGCCGTCGTCGACGAGTGCGCTCAGAATGCTGATGCCGGCGGCGGCGCCGAGTTGGCCGGTCATGTTGAGCATGCCGGTGCCGACGCCGACGTCGCGGTCGCCGATCGCTTCGGTGAGCGCGGCGATGATCGGTGGCCTGGCGACCCCGCTGCCTGCGCCCTGGATGCCGACGCCGACACCCACCATCCACAGCTCGTCTTGCGCTGCACCGAAGCCGATCATGAGCAGTCCGATCGCGATGCCGGTGGTGCCGAAGACGACNAGCGGGCGACCACCGAGGCGTTCGACCAGCCATCCGGCGAATGACGCGCCGAGTGAGAACGTGATCGGTCGCGGGAGGATCATCAGCGAAATGGCGGCGGCGCCGAGGTTGAACACATCGGCGAGCAGCAGTGAGGTGATGACGAGTCCCGCCATGTAGGGGCCGTTGAGGAAGATCTGGCTGACGATCGGCAAGAAGACGTTGCGTTCGCGGAGCGCGTCGAGTTCGACGAGCGGGTGCTCGATGCGTTGCTCGTACTGGAGGAACGCCAGCACGAAGACGGGGGAGGTGNTGAGGCCGACGATGACCCAGGGNTGGTCCCANCCGAGCGGCACACCTCGGTTGATCGCGACCAGCAGCGATCCGATGCCGATCGCGAGCAGGAAGCTGCCGACCACGTCGAAGGTGTGGTCCTCGCGGCGGTCGGTTGCGGGGAGGACGAACCATGCGAGGGCAACGGCGACCGCCATGCCGGAACCTTGGATGACGAACAGCACCCGCCAACTGGTCGCCTCGATCAGTGGGCCGCCGACGGCCACCCCGATTGCTGGCGCAGCGGCGAGCACGGCGCTCCACGTGCCGGCGACNCGCGTGCGGCGGTCCTCGGGGAANACCGACATCATGATGGCGAGCGCCGACGGCCCGGTCGACGCGGCGAAGCCCTGCGCAATGACCCGGACGGCGATCAACATGAACGCCGAGGTGGCGAACGATGTCAGGAGCGAAAACACGGCAGCGCCCGCAAACCCGATGAGGTACATGCGGCGGTGCCCGTAGAGGTCGCCGAGCTTGCCCGCCATCGGCGTAAAGACGGCGAAGGCGAGCAAGGGGCCGGCGATGACCCAGGTGATGACCGAAACACTCGAGTTGAGATCGGCGGCGATCGTGGCCAGGGCGGCGGACAGGACGGTGATCGTGAACGACGAGCAGGCCACCCCGGTGAGCGCCACCACCTGCACGGTCCGCGGGCTGAACAGACGGTCGTCGGGTGGGGCGAGAAGGCTCACCGTTCGACCCTAGGTGAACGCTCGTTCACGTTCCTCGCCGTATGNCCGATATCACCTCGGCGTGGTGTTGCGCGCCCGCCAATCGGCTGCGTCTGCACGCGCTTCCACCTCGGCCGGGATGTCGAGATACGCCTGACGTGANCGGCGGTGGCGGAGCAGGCCGGCGGCGTAGTGGCGGAGGTAGTCGAAGCTGAATCGGAGGTAGCCCCGTTCGGCGAACTGGCGCACGTGGACCAGTTCGTGGGCGAGCAGCTGCCGGTCGCCGCTGCGATCTCGATCGTCCTTGAGAAAGATCCAGCTGCCGATTGTCATCCCGTCAGCGCCGCGCGGAAGCACGGGCACCTGAAGGATCCGGACCTTCTTCGCGAGGCCGGGATCGAGCACGTCGTAGGCGAGGAGTTCGGGGCCTTCGAGTCGTCGCACGTGCCTAGAGTATGCGGACGTCGCAAGAGAAGAGGTCGCTNTGGGANTCGAACACTATGGGCGGGTCGAGGATCCGGTCACTGCCATCCTCGCCGGCATCGGTCGATCGGACGACCTCACCATCGACGACCTTGCCCCGGTCGATGAGTTCCATCTCGGCGGTGCGGTAGCCACCGCAGCACTCGTCGCCGATCTTGACCTGCGACCCCAAGATCGTGTCCTCGATATCGGTTCAGGGATCGGCGGACCAGCGCGACGCATCGCATCGGTCGTCGGCTGCGAGGTCGTCGGAGTCGACCTCACGCCATCGTTCGTCGAGACGGCGACTGCCCTGTCAGAGTTGACGGGATTGGCCGACCGCACCTCCTTCGTCGTCGGCGACGCCACCCAACTCGAGTTTGAGAGTCGCTTCGACGCGGCCACGCTCGTGCATGTCGGCATGAACATCCCCGACAAGTCTGCCTTCTTCGCGGCGGTGGCAGACCAACTCGCGCCGGGCGCTCGGCTCGGCATCTACGACCTCATGGCGACCGGTGATCCGAACGGGCTCTCGTATCCACTCCCGTTCGCGTCGGACGCCTCCGGAGCGTGGGTCGCTTCGCCGGATGCCTACGTTGCGTCGCTCGTGGCGGCGGGCTTCGATGTCGCCGAGCCGATCGATCGCACACAGCTTGCGCTCGAAGCGACGGCAGCCGCCAGTGCCGCCGGACCCCCGCCGGTGTCGTTGGCGACCCTCATGGGTCCCGACTTTGACGCGATGTTCGCGAACATCGGCGCCGCATTGCGAGGTGGCCTGCTCGCCCCGGTGCAGATCATCGCAACCCGCTGACGTTCAGCGGAGTCCCCAGTCCGCGAGGAGCGCAGGGAGCTCGCCGAGGTGCTCGATCGTGGGCGCCTCGTGGTCGCCGTCGTGGTGTTCGTGAGCCCAGGTGACGTGATAGGGGACGTGCACCGCCTTCCCGCCGATCTCCATCACCGGGAGCACATCGGACGGGAGGGAGTTGCCGACCATCACGAAGTTCGACGGATCGACGCCGTGGAGGTCGAGGAGCCGCCGGTAGGTGGCCGGATCCTTGTGGGCCACGACTTCGGTCTGCCAGAAGAAGGTTCGCAAGCCGCTCGACTCGATGCGCGAGAGCTGGTGGTAGAGGTCGCCTTTGGTGATGATCATTTTGGTGTGGTCGCCGAGTTCGTCGAGCACATCGGTGACGCCATCGATCAACTCGACGGGTCGGTCGAGCAGGGCGTGCCCGAGGTCGAGGATCGAGGCGATCTGCGCGGTGCTGACGTGGCCGTCGCTGATCTCGATGGCGCACTCGATCAGCGACAGGGTGTAGGCCTTCACGCCGTAGCCGTACTTCGGCATGTTGCGTGACTCGATCTCGAAAAGACGTTCTTCGATCGCCGTTGGGTCGCCGTAGTCACTGAGCAGCGTTTCGAACTCGCGGTGGCTGGCCTGGAAGCCGTCCTCGTTGTGCCACAGCGTGTCGTCGGCATCGAACCCGATGATCATGATCGGGAGCGTACTGGCGAGCGTTGCGGCGCGTCTGATGGCNGTTATCCACAGATCTGGTCGGGGTCCCCGAGGGGGTCAGAGGGCTTCGGTACGTTCCGATCTATGGCGTCGTGTCAGCGTCCTGGGTGCAGTGAAGCGCAGGTCGGCACGCTGCTGCTCCAGCGCAGCGAGTGTCGGGCCGAGCTGCTTCCTCTTGGCGATCCGGTCGGGGATCGGTACGGCTACGCGCTCTGTGAGGCCCATCTCAGCCGGGCGCGGGTGCCGCGGGGCTGGGAGATGGTGGATCGGCGACCGTCGGTCTCGCCGGCAGCGGGCGCAGTCGACGAATCGTGTTCGGATGAGCCAGCGTGGTCCCCGAGTCGGGGGCGTGAGGTCCCCGAGACCGTGGCCTCGGTGCGTTCACCCCTGCTCCGGCGGGCCTTCCTCGGTGTCGATGGGCTCGGCGGCGAACAAGCGCTCGGGGTCAAGCAGGTCGGCGACGGCCTCGCCGGGTCGCACCGGGTTCATCATCAAGTCGATGCCGACCCACAGCGTCTTGGCCGTGGGGTGGAAGAGCGGGGGGACGACCACGGCGATCAGCAGCGGCACGCTGGCGAGGCCGACGAAATCCATATCGGGCCACAGCGCCCAGAGGCCCACNAGGATGCTGATCAGGATCAGGCCGAAGGTGACGATCGTGTTCATGCCGACGGCACCAACGAAGTGGCCCGGATCACGCTCGAAGACGAAGCCACAGCGCGGGCACGCTGGGCGCAGGCCGACGATCCGTCGCGTGAGGTGGCGTCGACCACAGACCGGGCAGGCTCGGGTGGCACCTCGCCACAGCAGGACCAGCTTTCGGGGAGTCGGCCGGACGAGCTCGTTCATGATTCGAAGGATATGTCCGGACAATTAGCCNAGCAACTGCGTTTCGCCGTTTGACGCGCATGTCACGCTCCTCGCNGGCGACGCGTCTCGCCCTCATCGGTCTCGCCCTCACGGTCACCCTCGTCGGTGTGCTGATCGCCTCCCCACCGCCAGCCGGTGAGGACGACGACACCGCCGGTATCCCGGCCACCACGACCACCACCTCCGGCATCACGACGACCTCGACCACGACGACGTCGACCACCAGCACCACCACGACGACCACCACCGAACCGCCGTACGAGGGCTGGGTCGACCCCCGTTCCTCGGGCATGCCGTACGGCGAAACCGTCAAGGGGCTGCTCACCTTCCGGGGGAACCCGACGCGCTCGTACTACGGCGAGGGACCGGTACCAACTGCTCCCGAGATCCGATGGCGGTTCCCCGACCAGGCGATGTGCTCCAACTCGTCGGTCGGCGAGCAGGTCATCAACTGGTGCGGCACCGGCTGGACTGGACAGCCTGCGATCTGGGAGCGCGGCGAGGAGACATGGGTCGCCTTCGGCGCCTACAGCCGTAACGTCCACGTCCTCGACTACGACACCGGCGAACGGTTGCTCCCCGACTTTCGCACGGGCGACATCATCAAGGGCTCGGTGACAATCGACCCCGACGGATTCCCGCTGCTCTACACGGGCAGTCGGGACAACGACTACCGGGTCATCGCCTTCGACCGTGACGAACTGACCGAACTCTGGGCGCTGAACGCGTTCGATGTCTCGCCAACCCGGTGGAACAACGACTGGGACGGTGCCGGACTGATCCTCGACGATTTCTTGTTCATCGGTGGCGAGAACAGCCAGTTTCACGTTGTGAAGCTCAACCGTGGCTACGACCCCGACGGCCTCGTCACCGTCGAGCCAGAACTTGTGTTCAACACGCCCGGCTGGGACGACGAACTCCTGCGAGACGTCGGTGGCAATGTGTCGATCGAGAGTTCGGTCGCCATCTCGGGCAACGTCGTCTACTTCGCCAACAGCGGTGGCCTCATCCAGGGCTGGGACATCACCGACCTCGCCAACGGTGGCGAACCCACCCAGGTGTTCCGGTACTGGGCCGGGGACGACATCGACGCCACGCTCGTCATCGACGACGAGGGAATGATCTATGCCGGCGTCGAATACGAGCGCGGCAATGCCCGGAGCCGTGAGGTCGGCCAGATCATCAAGCTCGACCCGACCAAGGATCCCGAGGAGGCGCTGCTCTGGGGGGTCGAGCAGCGGCCTCGACTCGACTCCGGGATCTGGGCGACGCCGGGCCTCCACGATGATCTTTTGATCGTGCCGACCGACAGCGGCGATGTCCTCGGCCTTGATCGCTTCAGCGGCGAGGAACGGTGGCGGGTCGAACTCTCTGGGCCGACCTGGGCATCGCCGGTGATCGTCGACANCATCTGGATCCAGGGCGACTGCGGTGGCCGCCTCCACGCCTTCGACATCTCCGACTCGACCATCGAGCCGCCCAAACTGTGGGAGATCGATCTCGGTGGTTGTATCGAGTCGACTCCGGCGTTGTGGCGAGGTCAGATCGTCGTGGGAACCCGAGCTGGCTTTGTGTACGCCATCGGCGATCCGCTCGGGTGACGATCGGTTCGGTTGGCTGATCAGGCGTCGAAGATCGACACGATCTCCTCAAGCCAGCGCTTCGGAGTGTCGTAGTCGCTCTCGGGGGTTTTGCCGAGGCGGACGACGACGAGATCGCTGCTCGGCACACAGAGCACCCGCTGAAGTTCAAAGCCGCTGCAGAAGAAGGTGCCGCGGCCGTCGTCGGCCACCCACCAGTGGGTGCCGTAGTGACTGCCCTCGTCATCGACGGCCCACGCGCGGCGCTCGTCGTCGATCCACTCCCTGGGGACGACCTGCGTGCCGTCCCACTGCCCACCTCGAAGGTGCAACAGGCCGAATCGGGCCCAGTCCCGAGCGGTCATGTGGAGATACGACGAACCGACAAAGGTGCCTGCCGTGTCGAAGGTCGGTTCGGCTGAGCGGATACCGATCGGATGAAAGAGCACGTCGTTCATCCACGCCTTCATCTCCTCAGGCCCACCGATCAGGTCGCCGATGATCCGGGCCACGATGTTGGTGGTCCCCGACGAGTAGTTGAAGGTCGTCCCGGGTTCGTGACGAGCGGGTCGGGCAGCGGCGTAGCCGGCAACGTCACCGGCGCCGGCGCCGAAGAGCATGTCGATGCAGTGGCTCCAGCCTGGATCGTCGGGGCCGTGGCTCTCGCCAGACTCGTCGAGGGTGTACTCCTCGTTGAAGTCAAGCCCGTCGGCCATGCGGAGGAGATGACGAAGGGTGAGTCGTGATCGTGGATCACCGGCGGCGGTCTGCCACGCCTCGATTGGTGCCGGCGTGTCGAGTTTGAGGCGACCCTGGGCGACGAGGATGCCGACGAGAGAGTGCGTGACGCTCTTGGCCATCGACCATGAGAGCAACGGTGTCTCCGGGGTGATGTCGGGTCCGTAGCGTTCCGCGACGATTCGCCCCTGGTGGACGACGACCGTGGCGTACGACGCGCCGAAGCCAGGGTCGGGCTCGCTGCCGAAGGCCTGTGCGAGCAGGCCCTCGAGCGCTGTCGGATCCACCTGGTCGGGGAGCGAACCGGTCGGCCATTCCCGGGTCGGCCAGGGCACTCCGGCGGGCTGAGGCGGCAGGGGTGGGAGCTGGTCGACGGGGACCGGATCGAGGATGGTCATCGGTCAACGATGGCAGATGGCAGCCCGAGTGGCGACGGTGAGCGTTCGCTCCGCAACGTCTCAGGGCGTTGCCGTCGTCCGTCGGAAGAGCTCGGCTTCGGCGTCGTCGTAGGGGCGGCCGTCCGGGTGGAAGAGTTCGTGGAACCAGGGCTCGTCATCGGTGACGGGTTCCATCCACGAGGTCCACGGAAATCGGGTCTGTGTCCGGCCGTCGACCAGCCCCCAGTTGATCGCGCCGACGCCACGGTCCCGGAAGACCGGCAGGAGATCGGCGGTTGAGCCGGCCGTCCGAGCCAGCCATTCGGTGCACACGAGCGGCCGCCCGTGTGACTCAAGTGCGTCGATGACGGCGTTGAGCGGCCCTGCGGGCTCGTAGCAGTGGAACGTGATGATGTCGCTGTTGGCGAGCGCAACCTCGTTGAGCGGCCCGGGAACGGTCCGGTGCTCGTCGTCGTATTCCCACACCCCGACACTGAGGGGCTGGCTGGGCGCCACCGACCGCGCCCAGCGGAACACTTCGGCCACGAGCGCTGCCGACGACGCCTCCTTGGCCTCGCGGGAACCACCGAGGATCGTGTCGCGATCGATCTGGTCGGGTTCGTTGAACAGATCCCAGAGAACGATGCGGTCGTCGTCGGCAAAGCGGGTCAGCATCTCGACGACATAGGGCTCGAGTCGGGGCCAACGGGTGGGGTCGTCCATCGTCGGCCGCCCGGGCGACTGCACCCACACCGAATTGTGAAGACGAGGTGTGGGTTCTGGCTGCGGACCTAGGTCCGGCTCGGGATGCCACACCCCGTCGAAAAGGACCGGCATGGTGGCAATGCCGTGACCGTGGGCCATCGCGACGATCTGCTCGACCCGGTCGAGGAAGACCTCGCCCTCCGCCTCGAACATGAGGTCGTGGAGATAGAGGCGGATGACGTTCATCCCGAGTCCGGCAGCCCAGCCGAGCTCACGATCGATCGTTTCGGGGTCGAAGGTCTCGCGTTGCCACAACTCGAGCTGGTTCCCCGCCGTCGACGGGGTGAAGTTGCAGCCGACCAGCCAACCGGACCGTTCCGCCCAGGCATGCGCCTGATCCGGACTCCATCGTCCCTCGATTGGTGTGGCCATGAAATCTCCTCAGCCCCGGTGCCAGACCGGACCGTTGGGCGTGTCCTCGACCACGATGCCGCGGGCCGTGAGTTCGTCGCGAATCCGGTCCGCCTCGGCGAAGTCCTTGCTGGCCCGGGCTTCGGTGCGGGCCGAGACCAGCGCGTCGATCTCGGGATCGCCGCCGTCGCCCCCAGAGCCGAGCCCGTCGGGCTCGACACTGAGCCCCATCGCTCCGGCAAGGTCGATCGCGGTTGCCACCAGCATCGCGGCAGCATCGTCGCCGGCGTCGAGCGCTGCGTTGGCGCGACGGATCGTCTCGAACATCGTGGCGACACCTTCGGGGGTTCCGAGGTCGTCGTCCATAGCGGCCGTGAACGCAGCGATGGCGGTGGCGTCCCGCTCGGCGCCGTCGAGTGGCACGTCGGCGCCGGACGCTTTCCGAACCATCGCATCGAGCCGCTTCAGGCCCTCGCGCGACTGCGCCATCACGTCAGGATTGAGCTCCATCACCTTGCGGTAGTGGGTCTGGAGCAAGGCGAGTCGCAATGCCCGCGCATTGTCGGGGTGTTCGTCGAGGAGCGTTTGGATGGTCGTGAAGTTGCCGAGCGACTTCGACATCTTTTCGCCGCTGATGTTGAGCATCGCGTTGTGGGCCCAGTGCTGGGCGAAGTCACGGCCGGCAGCGATCGCCTCGGCGCGTTCGTTGGTGTGGTGAGGGAAGACGAGGTCGTTCCCGCCGCCGTGAAGATCAAAGCCATCGCCGAGGATGCCGAGGCTCATCGCCACGCACTCGATGTGCCAGCCAGGACGGCCATCGCCCCACGGAGAGGGCCAGGTCGGCTCGCCGGGCTTGGCCGCTTTCCAGAGCGCGAAGTCGAGTGGGTCTTCCTTGGTGTCGTCGACCTCGACTCGGGCACCGGCACCCTCGCGGAGATCGTCGAGCGAACGGTGGACGAGGTCGCCGTAGCCATCGACGGTGTGAACCCGGAGATAGACACCGGAGTCGTTGGCGTAGGCCGAGCCGTTGTCGATGAGGGTCTGGATGAACTCGACCATCTCCTCGACGTACTCGGTCGCATGCGGCCGGTCGTGGGGGCGCAGGATGTCCAACGCATCCATGACGTCGTCGTAGACCTGCTTCCACTCGGTGGCAACGGCCGACTCGGTGGTGTTCTCGGCCTGGGCGCGGGCGATGATCTTGTCGTCGATGTCGGTGACGTTGGCGACATGGTGCACTGCCAGCCCGCGCCATTCGAAGTAGCGGCGCATGACGTCGTAGGTCATGGCCTGGCGGGCGTGGCCGAGGTGGGGGTGGTCGTAGACCGTTGGCCCGCACGCGTAGAGCGAGACCTTGCCTTCGTCGCGTTGTGCAAGCGGACGAACGTCGCCGGTCAGCGTGTCGTAGAGGCGGATCACGATGGACTCTCTCGTGTGGGTCAGATGAGGGGGGACGGTGCTGCGTCGAGTTCAACCCCGACCAGGGCGCCGAGTTCACGCAGAAGCGTAGGCGCCGTCGGGTCGTCGCCGCCCTCGAGAATCGCATCGGCGAGTTCCATCAGGGCATGAAGGGCGGCGGGGGCGTCGAGGTCGTTGTCGAGCGCAGCTCGGACGCGATCGGCGTATCGGTCGGGATCGGGGCCGGTGGGGGCGTGGGCCGCGCGGTGCAGCCGATCGAGCATTGCTGATGCGGTGTCGATGTCGCTGTCGAACCACTCCCAGTCACTGCGGTAGTGGTGGCGCATCAGCGCAAGTCGGATCGCTCGCGGGTCAGTGGTCTTGACCAACTCGCTGACGAAGACGAGGTTGCCGAGTGACTTCGACATCTTCGTGCCCTGGTAGGCGACCATCCCGGCGTGCATCCAGTGGTTGACGAAGGTGACCCCGTTGGCCGCTTCGCTCTGGGCTCGGCTGCACTCGTGGTGCGGGAAGATCAGATCGGAGCCTCCGCCGTGGAGATCGAGGGTGGGGCCGAGCGTGCCCTTCGACATCGCCGAGCACTCGATGTGCCAGCCGGGTCGTCCTGGGCCCCACGGTGAGGGCCATGACGGCTCATCGTCGAGTGATGGTTGCCAGAGGATGAAGTCGAGCGGGTTGCGCTGGCGAGGATCGTCGGGGCGCCCGCCTCGTTCGGCTGCGTACTCGACCATGGTCGATTCGTCGTAGCCCGACATCGCGCCGAACGAGTCGAAGGTACTCACGTCGAAGAAGACCGTGCCGTCGACCACATAGGTGTGCCCCTTTGCCTCCAGCGTCTCGACGAGCTCGACCATCTCGGCCACCCATTTCGTGGCGTGCGGCTCGGCGAAGACCGGGCGGGTGTTGAGGGCGATCATGTCACCGTGGAATCGGGCGGTTTCCTCGGCGGCGAGTTCGAGGAAGTCAACACCGAGTTCTCTGGCCTTGGGGAGGATGGAGTCGTCGACGTCGGTGATGTTGCGCACCAGCTTCACCTCATGGCCGAGATCCTCAAGCCGGCGGATCAGGAGGTCATAGGTGAGGTAGGTGTTCGCGTGGCCGAGATGGGTGGAGTCGTACGGGGTGATACCGCAGACGTACATCTTCACCTCGTGTCCCGGTTCGAACGGGACGACCTCCCCGCGGGCCGTGTCGAAGAGCTGCACGTCGGCCACGGTAGCCACCTGAGGTGGAGGTCATGCGTTCCTCGCTGCGCCGTGGCGACGGTGCGGAGAACGGCAACGCGTTCGGAGAGCGCCCCCGGCAGGAATCGAACCTGCGACGCACGGTTTAGGAAACCGACGCTCTATCCACTGAGCTACGGGGGCGGGGATGGCGCGAAACGCGGCGCGAAACTGCGCTGCTGGGTCAGTCCCCATGTGGGACTGAGGCTATCGGCGTGCTTCAGGGCGCGCTGTGGCCTGCAGTGGCGGGGTTCCCTCGGCGCCGTATTCGTCTGAGCGTGCCGACGATCGCGATTGCCGCAAGGGCCCCTCCCCAGCGGGAGGGCTCGGCAAAGAGCCAGTCACCGACCGATGCGCCGACGAGCACCACGAGCACGACACTCGGAATGATCCCGATCGCTGTGCCGAGGAAGAACGGCGTGAGCCGGACCGAACTGACCCCGAGCAGCCAGTCAGCCGGAGTTATCTGGCCAGTGAACAGTCGAAGCACCGCCACCTCCCGCACACCGCCCTGAGCGACGCGACCGTCCCAGGCCCGGAGCCGATCGGTCAGCCGCTGTTGGGCCCAGTCGTGGGCGACCCACCGGGCGAACGCGAACGCAATGAAGCTCGCCCCCATGTTGCCGATCCACGACAGGGTGATCGCCGCTGGCGCCGACCAGACCAGCGACGCCGGGACCATAAAGACAGGCCCCGGGAGCAGGAGGGGTTGCAGGATCCACATCGTCACCACGAAGACAAGCGGGCCCAGCCAGCCTCGGTCGACAAGGAAGGCCTCCACATCGCTCGCCGAGATCGCCTGGTTGAGCATCACGACCAAAGCCACAACCGCGATCACGACCACAAGAGCGGACACTCGGCGCACGATCGCTAAGTATGCCGCCGTTCTTCCGCAAGCGGCGTGGTCATGTTGGCATCCGGCCCGGAAGACCGGTGCGAGTATCGTCGACGTCTGGATGATCGATGATGCAGAGATGGTGTCGTGCGTTCACAACGACGCGTGCTCCGCAAAGGGCGAGGAGATCTTTACCCGTGAAGAGACCGATGAGAACGCTCCTCGGAACCGGCCATGTCGTCGTCGGGTTGTTGCTGCTCCCTGGCTGGCTGATTGTCGATCTCGACGATTCGTGGAGTCTGGTACCCGACCAGGTGCCTGACGCCTTGCTGCTCGCCGTGGATCGCGGCGTGGGGGCCTGGGAACTGCCGGGCGTGGGTGTTGTGCTGATCCTGGCGTGGCTCGGTGCGGCTGCAGGGCTCGGGCTCGCGTTGCGGACGAAGCGATCTGGCTGGCTCTTGGTGTCGGGGCTTCTCTCTACCGTTGCGGGACTTCTCGGGGTGGCGACGATCGGCCTCCTCCTCGTCGCTTCCGTGGCGATTGGATTGCTGGTGCCCTCGGACTGGGACGCATTCGACCCCGATGTGCGGGTTGGCTGGGCGGCCTACGCCTTCGTGGTCGGGAGCGGTGCCAACGCCGTCGCCGCTCTGGTCATGTGGTTCCGGCGAGCGTCTCGTTTCACCGCCGACCGCGCGAGACGCAGCGCGTAACCCGAAGGCAGCCGGATTTCCCGGAAGGGCTAGGACGATCGGCACACCAGTCGTTCGACCCCGGCTGCTCCCTTCTCCGCACAGCTCGGCAGAGCCCACGTGTGCGCCGTACCGTCATCCCATGGCCATCTCCGCGTTCGAGCGCGTCACCAACGACCGAACCCTCGCCGCGACCGTCGCCGTGCACGCAGCGGCGACGATGGCGATGGTGGGTCTGATCTGGACGGTGCAGGTTGTGCACTATCCGCTTTTCGAGAGTGTTGGTGCGGAGGCCTACCCGAACTATCAAAGCCGCCACATCGATCGCATCGGTGCGGTGCTCGTCGTGCCGTGGGGGCTGGAAGGCCTGTCGATTGTCGCCCTGCTCGTGCTTGCACGAGAGCGGACGATGCGGGTGCTCGCCGTCGCCGGGGCTGCGCTAATGGGCCTGATCCTGCTCGTGACGATGATCTGGGCAGCGCCGGTGCACGGCGAACTCCTCGACGGGTTCGATCCTGAACAGCACGACACCCTCATGGTGTCGAACCTCGTCCGGACGTTGTTGTGGACCGCCCGCGGCGGTGTGGCGATGGCGATGGTCTGGGTGCTGCTCGCTCGGCAGACCGATTCGGTCACGAAGACGGCGTGAGAGGAACGAAGAAGTCCGGACTCGGTGCCACACCAAGATCGGCATTGAGACGGTCGGTGAAGTCGCGTTCCACCTTGGCCGCTCCGCTGGGGTTGCCGGATGCCCGGAGCGCGTTCATGAGATTGCGGTGAGCGCGCTCGTCGTAGGGCGCGATCCTCACCAGTTCCCGCCCCAGCTGCACGGCCATGTCGAACTCACGGGAAGAAAACGAGACGTCGGCGAGGAGCCCGAGCGAACGCCGCTCTACGTGGTGCATGCGATCTCGCTCGATGTCGAGCCATTCGCGTTCGATGCCGGTGAGCAGCGGTCGACGCGAGATTGAGTAGGCAATCGAGGCGCGTCGAGCTGCCTCCCGATGGTCTCCGGTACGCAGATCACGCAGGGCGAAGTCGATGTGATGATGGGCAAGCTCGACGTCGACGACGGTGCCCTTCGGGCGTTTGAAGTTCACGCTGCCCCCTGATGAGGAGATCAGCTCACGACCGTCGAGATCCAGTTCGTCGAGGGCAGTCCGGAGGCGTGACAACGTGGCATTCAGCACCGAGTCCACCGAGCGGGGTGCCTTGCCGCCCCAGATGTCATCGACAAGCCGTGTCCGGCTGACCGGAAAGGGGTCGATAACGAGGCGAGTCAGGAGATGACGTCCGATCGGCCCGGGAAGGTCAGCGCCGGTCACGGTCGACGCGCCAGCGACGACACGAATGTCTCCCAACAGCCGAACCTCGAGCTCCACGTGCTGCAGCGTAGGCGAGCAGAGCGTAGCGATCGATTGGACCGGAAAGTGTTCATCGGTTGTCTGCGTGCGTGTTGCCACAAGGCAATGACAACATTCGTATGGCAACCTTCAGCAACCAATCAGGTTTGGGAAGCCAATCCACCGCTCGAAACGACACGGACATGACACTCACGGTCAAGTGCTATTGCGGCGCAGTTGTGCAGACTGACAGCGAAGACGAACTCGTCGCGCAGGTGTCAGCCCATGCGTTGTCCGTCCACGACGTGGCCCTGTCCCGCACCGACGTCCTCGCCATGGCGAATATCGCCGAGGACTGAGCGCCGTAGGTTGCGTCATCACCACACAACTCCGACCCGTGAGCCGGTCAATTCCGATCAACCACTAACAGCAAGGGAAACAGCCGATGGCATTCGTTCAGATCATGGAATTCGAGATGGAATCGGCTGAGGCCGTGCGTCTCCTGGAGGAGTACGCCGAGGAGGGCAAGGGGGTCTCCTACGCTCGTCGCGCCATTCTCGGGCACGACCGCAACCGTCCCGGCACCATCATCCAGATCATCTTCTTCGACTCCGCCGAGGAGGCCGAGTTGAATAACGAACTCGAGATCACCCAACGCGGTGGCGAGGAGTTCGCTGCCCGTGCCCTCGATGTTCAGTTCACCGACGTCGACGTCATCACCGACATCACCATCTGAACCCGTGAGGTGTCCCGCCTACGGGATCGCCTCGTAGACGATGTTGTTTGGGGTTTCCGCAATGCGAGTGAAGGCGGAGAACCCGGACGTCTCAAAGATGGTTCGCATACCGGGTTCGCCGGCTTGGTTTCCAAGACCAGCGGCGCCGTCTTGCGCGAGCGAGCAGGGAACACAACCGAAGAGGCTCATGCCGTAACGCAGCGCAGCCATGTAGCCATGGTTGTCTTCCCGAGAGTCCTTGGCGAAGGGCTCGACCAGCATCACGTGTCCGTCGACGGCAAGTTGTGCTCGGGCATGCGCAGCGGCGCCGGTGGGATCTCCCATGTCGTGCAGACAATCGAAGAAACAGATCAGGTCGAACGGTCCGGAGTAACCATCGGCGCTGGCCACCTCGAACGACACATTGTCGAGGCCGAGTCCGGACGCTGTGGCGCGGGCCGCCTCAACCGATGGCGCATGAAAGTCAAAGCCGGTGAATGTGCTCTCGGGAAAGGCGCGTGCCATGCGCACCGTTGATGCGCCGTTGCCGCAGCCAATATCGGCAACCATAATTCCTGCGTTCAGGCGTTCGGTCCCGCAGGACAGCGCTGGCATCCACTCCTGGATGAGGAGATGGTCGTAGGCGGGGCGGAACAGCTCCTCGGTGCCCTCAAAGAAGTAATGGTGGTGTTCGCCCCATCCGACTGCTCCGTCCCCGCGAATCGCCTCGATGGCCTGGTCGAGATCGAGGTAGAGCGCTTGCGTGCCCACGAGCCCTCCCGCCATCCAAAATGGTGAAGCGGGATCGGCAAGGGCCGCCGCCACTGCCTCAGGCAGGCGATAGGTGTCCGATGAGGACTCGTAGATGGCGAGACCGGCCGACGCCTGCTGATCGAGCCATTCTCGGGTAAGGCGCGGGTTCGTCCCCGCTGAGGCCGCCACGTCGTCGGCTGAGAGCGGGCCTCGACCGCTCATTGCCTGGTAGAGCCCGGTGCGATGGCCGGCGATGATGCACGCCACGGTTACGGCGCCGACCATCGAGCCCGCAACGGATCGCAACACCTCGCGGATGTTTGGCTCGTTGTCGTTTGTCTCGCTCATGTCTCCTCCGAAACGTCGTGGGGAGGGGTCCAACGAACCCCTCCCCACCGCACATCACATCTGTTTGTCAGTCGTAGATCGCCAGGACCTGGGCGAGTGTGATCAGGCCGATGACGAGCAGGTTCACCACCCTGAACACAACGATTGGTGCTTTCGCCATCACTGCACCGAATGGCGTGGACGCCACCCCTGCGGGCATCGACTTCTGCAGTGCGGCGAAGTCTTGGAAGATGCCATCCCACCAGATGATCACCCAGAGCGATCCGAGGACGACGAAGGTGGCCAAGGCCAACTTGATGCTGTCGCTCAGCGCCGACACGTCCCCGAAGACGAGCATCGCAAGCGTGGCCGAGACAGCGGCCGTGTACGGGAGGATGATCGCACGGCCATCTGCCGCTCGGGTCTCAATGACCGTTGTCCAGGTCTTCTCATCCATTGTGTTTTGTACCTCCGTGGGTGGGTTGACTCACCGGTCGGCGAGAACGTGGGTGCCTCAGGCGATCCGAATGGCGACCAGACCTTCCATGCTGCCTGCCGTCGGTTCCCCGGGAGCTGACTCGAGCAGTTGAAGAAGAGAAGGGTCGGGAGTGCCAGAGCGGGCCGCGTCGATGTCGTCGATCGAGCTTGCGTTTGAGCACAGGCCGATGCTGAACGGGTTTGGCTCGGCCAAGGTGAAGACCGTCTGGGTGATGCCTGATGATGCATGCTGAGCGTCGGCCATCTGATGGGTCCAGGCGACTGACGCACCCCACTGGCGAGGGTCGACCTGCCAGTTCGTGACTGCGACCGCCCCGGGCGGCTCCCGCAGGGGGCCGGCGACATGCGTCACCCGTGCCATGAAATCCTCAGCCGGCCCATCGAGGTGCTCAGCGAAGGATCGCTGTGCTGCCATGAAATCGGCATCACCAACGAGCTGGGCGTTCATCGCCATCAACTCGCCGTGCGTCGAGAACATGTCGGCAATCCACATCCGGCCGAACCGGCCGAGAATGACCGAGTACACCGTGGCGCTTCGGCCGGTGATCGAGTTGGCCCTCGAGATCAGATCGATCAACTCGGGGGCAGCTTCAGCAGAGTGCCCCGGCTTCACCTGAAGGTGGCGGTTGAACATGAACATGTGGAATCTCCCAATTCGTGATGGTTCGTCTAACCCCTACGTTGCGGACGGTAGGAGAGGCTGGTTGTGAAATTCTTGCGGTCGTCGGTGCTGGACCCCGAGGGCCAACGTGGCGAGCAGTGCTGGTTTAGCTTTCTTCGGCAATCCGCTTCGCGACCGTTGCACCCATGTCCCCGACCGGCTGGATGGTCGCCGTACCCGACGGGATGATCGGTCGGAGGCCCTCCACGAGGGCTTCGTAGTTGTCAGTCTCCAGCACGAAGAAGAAGTCGTGGCCCGGCGGATCGACCCACGCGCCGACGACGTTCACGCCGTTCTCCGCGAGCGCTGGCAGCACGGCTCCGAATGAGGCACCAACCGCCTCCGCATTGTGCGCAGGGCAGGTTTTCTCATCGTGGTGGTGGTGAACGTGAAACAACATGCCATCACCGTCGCCCACGAGCCTTGCGAAGACCTTGTCAATCCTGATGCGGGACGATGTCGCAGCGATCGATCGGTGACACCCCGACGGTCAGGACCCCGTGAGCGGGTCACCCGTGACCTGGAAGTCAATCAGTGGGGTGACGGTCTCGCTGAGATCGACGAGTGGGCCGGCGGCCGCCGGATCGATGAACTGTGCGGTCAGGAATTGCACCGTGTAGTGGTTGAGCACGTCGTGCGCGAGTTCGGGCCGGATCGCTGGCTCCTTGCAGCCATCCTCGCCTCTGGCCACCTGTTCGGCGCCGATGAGTGCCTCGAGCATGCCGAGACCGCCCAGGTCGTAGATGTCTGCGCAGGAGTCGGTGAAGCTGTTGTGGCCCGCATTGGCAATATTCACGAGGAGTGCGTCTTCGAGTTGCTCGAACA
>NZNH01000073.1 GCA_002694825.1 Acidimicrobiaceae bacterium
CGACGTCGAGCATCCCGTCGTTGCTCGGATGCGCCGAAGACGGCGAGCCGTGGGCCGAGCTGTGGCTCGGTGCGCATCCATCGGCGCCGTCAGTGGTCGGCGAAACCCGCACGCCGCTCGACGGACTCATCGCCGCCGATCCGGCTGCACAGCTGGGAACGGCGGTCACCGACCGGTTCGGATCACTGCCGTTCCTTTTCAAAGTCCTTGCGGCCGCGGCGCCGTTGTCGTTGCAGGCGCATCCGTCCGTCCCGCAGGCGGAGGCGGGGTATGCGCGCGAAGACGCTGCGGGCATCCCGATCGACGCCCCGAGCCGCAGCTTCCGAGACCGGTTCCACAAGCCCGAACTCATCTGTGCGCTGACGGACTTCCATGCACTCTGCGGGTTCCGTGACCCGGTGGCGACGCTCGACGTCCTGGCGACGATCGACACAGCGGCGCTCGATCCGATCCGCGATCGCCTCGCGGTGCTCTCGGATGTCGATGGTCTCGGCCCGCTTCTCGAATACCTCCTCACCCTGCCGGCTGCCGATGCGGCGGCCTTGGTCGCCCCCGTTGTCGCTGCATGCGGGGTTCCGGGTCCTGATCGCCACGCTGATGTGCGAGCCATGGCTGCGGCGTTGGGCGAGNGGTACCCCGGCGATGCGGGGGTGGTCACGGCCTTGTTGCTCAACCTGGTCCACCTGAAGCCGGGCGAAGCGCTGTTCCTCGGCGCAGGGAATCTCCACGCCTATCTGGGCGGTACCGGCGTCGAGATCATGGCGAACTCGGACAATGTGCTCCGTGGCGGGCTGACGACGAAGCACATCGACATCCCGACACTGCTCGAGGTCGTCGACGCCCGACCGATCGAACCGATCGTGCAGCGCCCCGCTCTCGTCCAGGGGATTGCGNGCTACGACACCCCGGTTCCCGAGTTCTTGCTCGACCGGCTCGATCTCGACGGTTCGGCGACCGTCTCGGGCCCGGCGATCCTGCTGTGCACCGACGGTGCGGTCGATGCCGGTTCGTTCTCGCTCGAGCGCGGTGCAGCGGCCTGGCTCCCCGCTGGTGACGGGATCATCGAATTGCGAGGACGCGGAACCGTCTATCGAGCCGGGGTGAACCTCTAGCTCGTACACTGCAAGGNCGCGGGCTGCTCCGAGATGGTGTCAGCTGACCCCGGCCCGCTCCTGACAAACGCACTTCGGGCACGGGCCCGATGAACGCACTTCGGGCGTGAGCCCGACGAACACAAGGAGCACACCGTGGCGCTGTCCACTTCCGACTTCAAGGTCGCCGACATCGAACTCGCTGGGTTTGGTCGCAAGGAGATCACCCTTGCCGAGCACGAGATGCCCGGCCTGATGGCCCTGCGAGGCAAGTACGCCGATGAGCAGCCGCTCGCCGGGGCGCGCATCGCCGGTTCGCTGCACATGACCGTGCAGACCGCCGTGCTGATTGAGACCCTCGTCGAGCTTGGGGCCGACGTCCGTTGGGTTTCGTGCAACATCTTCTCGACCCAGGACCATGCGGCGGCCGCTGTCGCCGTCGGTCCCAACGGCACGATGGACGCCCCGTCCGGTACGCCGGTGTTCGCCTGGAAGGGCGAGACGCTNGAGGAGTACTGGTGGGCGACCGAGCAGCTGTTCCGCTGGCCTGACGGTGGCGGTCCCAACCTGATCCTCGACGACGGCGGCGACGCCACCATGCTCGTGCACAAGGGTCTTGAGTTCGAGAAGGCAGGCTCGGTGCCCGAGGCCGACGAGGACGATCCGGAGGAGTGGGGCGTGTTCCTCGAGCGTTGTCGCACGATCCTCGCCGACGACCCGACCTTCTTTTCGGCGATCGCTCCCGGAATCAAGGGTGTTTCCGAGGAGACCACCACGGGCGTGCACCGGCTGTACCAGATGATGGAGGCGGGGGAGCTGCTGTTCCCGGCGATCAACGTCAACGACTCGGTCACCAAGTCGAAGTTCGACAATCTCTACGGCTGCCGCCACAGCCNCATCGACGGCATCAACCGTGCCACCGACGTCATGATCGGCGGCAAGGTCGCGGTCGTGTGCGGCTACGGCGATGTTGGCAAGGGCTGCGCTGAGTCACTCGCCGGCCAGGGTGCTCGTGTCATCGTCACCGAGGTCGACCCGATCTGTGCCCTTCAGGCTGCAATGTCGGGCTTTGAGGTCAACACGCTTGAAGCGGTCGTCGACTCTGCCGACATCTTCATCACCACCACTGGCAACAAGGACATCATCCTTGCCGATCACATGGCCCGCATGAAGCATCAGGCGATCGTCGGCAACATCGGCCATTTCGACAACGAGATCGACATGGCCGGCCTGTTCAAGATGTCCGACGTCCAGCGGGTGAACATCAAGCCGCAGGTCGACGAGTTCGTCTTCCCCGACGGCCATTCGGTCATCGTGCTGAGCGAGGGTCGTCTGCTCAACCTCGGCAACGCNACGGGCCACCCGAGCTTCGTGATGAGCTGTTCGTTCACCAACCAGGTGCTCGCACAGATGAAGTTGCATGCCGAAGCGGCCGATATGGAGCTCGGTGTCGAGGTCCTGTCGAAGGAGCTCGACGAGGAGGTCGCTCGTCTGCATCTCGATGCGCTCGGCGTTCGCCTCACGGAGATGACCCAGGACCAGGCCGACTATCTCGGCGTGCCTAAGAACGGACCGTACAAGCCAGAGCACTACCGCTACTGAGCGGTCGCCCGCTGCAGGATGAACCGGCTGGGCTATCGTCGGCGCCCATGACGACACGTGGTGTTTGGTTCTCGCCGGAAGGGCTTTCTGGGGCCGAGGTCGTTGCCTTCGGGCAGCGGGTCGAGNCGCTCGGTTACGAGACGCTGTGGGTAGGGGAGACCTTCGGTCGTGACCCCTTCGCTCAGCTCTCGATGATCGGAGCGACAACCTCGACACTCGGTCTCGCCACCGGCATCGCCAACATCTACAACCGGGCACCCGGCGTGATGCTGCAGGGTGCCAACACCGTGGCCGAGGCCACCGGGGGTCGGATGACGCTCGGCATCGGGGTGTCGAGCCCGGCGATTGTGAGCAAGGTCCGAGGCATCGAGTACGGCAAGCCCTACTCGTTCATGAAGACCTATCTGGAAGCGATGGAGGGTTCGCGCTACACGAGCGTCGCCCCGGCCGAGCCGGTGCCGGTCGTGCTCGCCGCCCTGGGTCCGAAAATGCTTGAGTTGGCGGCGGAGAAGACCGCCGGTGCTCACCCGTACAACACGACGCCAGAGCACACGGCAATGGCGCGTGACGTCATGGGCCCCGATGCTGGCCTGTATGTCGAACAGAAGGTTCTGCTGACCACCGACGCCGCGCAGGCCCGCGCCACGGGTGCCTCGGTGCTGAAGTTCTACAGCCGTGCTCCGGGCTACGTGAACGCCTGGAAGCGCATGGGCTTCACCGACGACGACATCTCCGGCCTGAGCGATCGGCTGGTCGATGCGGTCGTNGCGTGGGGCACCGCCGATCAGATCGAAGCCCGGCTTCAAGAGCATGCCGACGCCGGCGCCACCCATGTCTGCATCCATCCGTTGGATCCGGTCACGGGCCAGGGCGCCCCCGACGACGCAGCACTTGAAGCGCTCGCCCCGAGCTGAGCGTCGGCACTCGCTGGCNGCGGGAGGCTCGCGCCGNCAGTGAAGTTGNNGCCGAGGCGTGTGTCGTNGAGGATGGTGCTCTGGGCGCGCCGGTCGGCGGCGTGCCGGCCCGAATGCTCGGGTCCGAGACGGCGGCCCCCGGCCGCGTGGAGCATCGAATGTCTGAACGCATCACCGTCGAGATCAGCGACGGCATCGCTGACGTCCGCCTCAACCGCGGCGACAAAATGAACGCCATGGACGGGCCGATGTTCAAGGCGCTGATCGAGACCGCCGACGAACTGGCGAAGACCAAGGGGTTGCGGGCCGTTGTGCTTTCCGGCAATGGCCCGGCCTGGTGCGCAGGCCTCGACTTTTCGGGGTTCCAGTCGATGGCGGGCGGTGGCGAGAGCAACACCAGCAGCATCGGTGAGATGGAGAACGACCGCATCACCCACAACGCCCAGCAGGCGGTGTGGGGCTGGCGTGAGCTGCCGGTGCCCGTCATCGCCGCCGTGCACGGCGTCGCCTTCGGTGCCGGTATCCAGCTCGCCGCCGGCTGCGANATCCGCTTCGTCGCCCCTGACGTTCGCATGTCCATCCTCGAGATCCGCTGGGGCATCAGCCCCGATATGACCATCACCCATCTCCTCCCGGGCCTGATCGGCGCCGACGTGGCCAAAGAACTCATCTGGACCGGGCGTGAAGTCAACGGCGAGGAGGCCGTTCGCATCGGTCTTGCCACCCATGTGAGCGAGGACCCCCTCGCCGATGCCATGGAGCTCGCCCGGACGATCGCTGGGAAGAGCCCGCATGCCATCCGTGCCGGGAAGCGCCTCGTCGAACACGCCTATGCCGAGGATTTCGCATCCGGGTTCGCACTGGAACGCGAGGAGATCTTCAACCTGATCGGCACGCCCAACCAGGTCGAGTCGGTCACGGCCTTCTTCGAGAAGCGCACACCGAACTACACCGAGGTCGAGGTCGGGCCGTGAAGGTCCTCGTCACCGGAGCGACCGGCTTTCTCGGAAGCCACACCGTCCGGGCGCTGCGGCGCGACGGACACGACGTCCGAGTGATGGTGCGAACGCCGACCAAGGCGACAACGCTCTTCGAGCGCATGCACATCGACGGCTGCGAGATCGTCACCGGCGACATCACTGATCGCTCCTCGGTCGAGGCGGCGGTCGACGGCTGCGAGGCGGTCGTCCATGCGGCTGCGGTCGTCGCAATCGAACCGACCCGCGAGGCCGAGATGCATGCCACCAATCTGGCCGGCGCCGAGAACGTGCTCGGCGCAGCAGTCGACGCCGGGTGTGATCCGGTCGTGCACGTCTCGACCGTTGCGGCACTGTTCCCGTTCCAGACCGATCCGGTCACTGCCGAGCACCCGGTCGTCGGCGCCGAGAACGGCTATGGCCAGACCAAAGCGGCGTGCGAACGGTACGCCCGCTCGTTGCAGGACGCCGGCCACCCGGTCGTGACGATCTACCCATCCGGCATCGTCGGCCCCGAGGACTGGAACGAATCGATCAATCTCAACTCGGTGAAGCTCTGGATCGAGAAGGGCTTTCCTGTCGCCAAGGGCTACAGCGGCAGTTACGTCGACGTTCGCGACCTCGCTGACGTGATCGCAGTCTCGGTCCGACCCGGACAGGGGAGTGCTCGGTTGCTGTGCATGGGCACGTACCTCACTGCTCGCGAGCAGGTCGCCACGATGAGCGAGGCGATCGGCGCCGATTTCGCGAGCATGCCGCTCCCCAAGCCGGTGTGGTGGGTGTGGTCCCGACTCGGCGATCTCGCTGCTCGGGTCGGCATTGATCTCGTCTTGACCTCCGACGGGTACGACTACATCTTCCACTCGAAGCCCGGGGACGACTCGGCGACCATCGAGCGCACCGGCGTGACATTCCGCCCGATCGTCGATACCTGGCGAGACATGTTCACCTGGATGCTCGAGCAGGAGATGGTGCCGGCCAAGCGGCTCGGCACGCTGGCTGACTGACCGAACGAGCCTGTCACCACCCCGATCTAGGTTGGGCGCGGTGACCCGGCCTGCGTCCCCTGCCCTCCTGGATTCCTTCCACACGGGGTGGGTTCACGATGGTGCCGCCGCCGAGGCTGTGCGGATGTTGAAGTACGGCCGTTCAACGGCCGTCGTCTCGGCCCTTGCGGATTCCTTGGCGTCGGCAGCACCATCTGTCGATCTCGTCACCTGGTGTCCGGCCTCGCGGGGTCGCCGACGAGAGCGAGGTTTCGACCAGTCCGAACTGTTGGCGCGGGCCGTCGCCCACCGCATCGGTGCGCCGGTGCGGTCGACCCTGATCCGTACCGACCGCACGCCGCAGACCACCCGCGGTCGCGACGGGCGCCTCGCCGGTCCATCGTTGCGGTTGCGCGGTCAGCTCCGATCGGGGCCGTCGGTCTTGCTGATCGACGATGTCACCACCACGGGGGCGACGCTCACGGCGGCCGCACGGCTGCTTCGGTCAGGCGGTGCGCTGGCGGTTCATGGCTCGGTCGTCACGCGCGCTCGGCGGCGTTCGTCGGGCGCCACGTGAACGGGAGGTGTACGGTCGGTTGCACAACCGATCCACGGAGGTTTTTCATGGACGTCTCCATCAGCGCACGGCACGTGAACGTCACGCCGCGACTGGAGGAGGTGATCCGCGAAAAAATTGGCACGTTGGATCGCTTCCTCGACGGGCTCCAACACGCGGAGGTGCACTTCGATGAGGCTCGGAATCCGCGGATCGAGGACAAGGAGTTCCTCGAGGTCGTCGTCGAAGGACACGGACATCATCTCCGAGCGAAGGTCAACGCCCGCGATCCGTATTCGGCGGTCGATCAGGCGACGCTGAAACTCGAACGCCAGATCCGAAAGCTGCGCACGAGGCTCCAGAAGCGTCACCACGGCGACGGCCGCTCGATTCGGACCTTCGACACTGCGGCGATCATGCAGGATCTTTCGGGTCAACCTGCGGGTGGTGTCGCGACGATCGTCGAGGAGGACGTGGTCGATGACGACGTCCTTCCTCAGGTCGTGAAGTCGAAGCGCTTCTATCTGGCACCGATGACTCCCGACGATGCCATCCTCAAAATGGACCTCCTCGGCCACGGGTTCTTCTTCTTCATCAACAAGGACACCAACCGGTCCGCCGTCATCTACAAGCGAGACGATGGCGACATCGGACTCATCGACGAAGCCGGCTGACCTCGCCGAGGCCGATACCCCTGGTATCGGGGTGTTTCGACGGATCTGGTGCGACCCGGGTCCCTGCCGAGGGTCGGCGTGACCCGTCGGTAGAGTGATCGGCACGATGAGCATTTTCTCCCGTGTTCTGCGCAGCGGTGAGGGCCGAAAGCTGAAGGCCCTGCAGGCGCTCGTGCCCGACATCAACGCGCTCGAGCCCGAATTGCAGGCGCTGTCTGACGATGCGCTCCGGGCCAAGACGGGCGAGTTNCGCCAGCGCCTCGACAATGGCGAGGAGCCCGACGATCTTCTGATCGAGTCGTTCGCCGTGACCCGCGAGGCGGCCACCCGGGTGCTGGGTCAGCGTCACTATGACGTCCAGCTCGTCGGTGGTGCCGCCCTTCACCTGGGCTGGGTCGCTGAGATGAAGACGGGTGAAGGCAAGACCCTGACGTCGACGCTGCCGATCTATCTCAATGGCGTCACCGGCAAGGGTGTGCACGTCGTCACGGTGAACGACTACCTGGCGTCACGCGACGCCGAGTGGATGGGTCAGGTTCATCGCTGGATGGGCCTTGAGGTTGGTCTCGTGCTCCCGGGCAACCGCGACTCGGCCCACAAGAGAGCTCAGTACGCCGCCCACATCACCTACGGCACCAACAACGAGTTCGGCTTCGATTACCTCCGNGACAACATGGCCATGTCGCGCGAGAAGCAGGTGCAGCGCGGCCACAACTACTGCATCGTCGACGAGATCGACTCAATCCTCATCGACGAAGCCCGCACCCCGCTGATCATCTCCGGCAAGGTTGCCGACGCAGCCCAGCTGTACGTGAAGTTCGCCTCGATCGCCCGAGGCCTGCGTCGCGATGTCCACTACGAGGTCGACGAGGAGAAGCGCACGGTCGCTCCGCTCGAAGAGGGTGTGAGAGCGGTCGAGCGGGCACTCGGCATCGACAACCTCTACGACCAGGTGTCGAACAACCTGGTCCATCAACTCCAGGCCGCGATCCGGGCCAAGGAGCTGTACAAGCGGGACCGGGACTATCTCGTCGACGGCAACGGCGCCGTGAAGATCATCGACGAGTTCACCGGCCGGACGATGGAGGGTCGCCGCTGGTCCGACGGCCTTCACCAGGCGGTGGAGGCAAAAGAAGGGGTNGCGATCAAGGAAGAGAACCAGACGCTCGCCACCATCACCCTCCAGAACTACTACCGCCTCTACGACCGACTCGCCGGCATGACCGGCACCGCCGAGACCGAAGCCTCGGAGTTCGTGTCCACCTACGGCCTGCACGTGGTGCCAATCCCGACCCACAAGCCGATTGCCCGAGTCGACCAAGGCGATCTGATCTACAAGACCGAGGACGCCAAGTTCCAGGCATGCATCGACGACATCATCGAGCGCAACGCCGCCGGTCAACCGGTGCTCGTCGGCACGGTGTCGGTCGAAAAGTCCGAGAAGCTCTCGCGCATGATGGAAAAGCAGGGTGTGGCGCACGAGGTGCTCAACGCCAAGCAGCATCACCGCGAGGCCGACATCGTCACCCAGGCGGGCCGCCTCGGTGCGGTCACGGTCGCCACCAACATGGCGGGCCGCGGTGTCGACATTCTCCTCGGTGGCAACCCGGAGGGTCTCGCCGATCGCGACACGCGAGCTGAGGGTCTCGACCCCGACTCCGCCGAAGGTCGGTCCCGCTTCGAGGCGCTCGTCGCCAAACACAAGGCAACCACCGATATCGAACGCGACAAGGTGCTCGATCTCGGCGGTTTGTACGTGCTCGGCACGGAGCGTCACGAGAGTCGCCGTATCGACAATCAGCTGCGCGGCCGTTCCGGCCGGCAGGGTGATCCCGGAGAGAGCCGTTTCTACCTGTCGCTCGAAGACGAACTCATGCGTTTGTTCGCCACCGGCGCCATGGACTGGGTGATGGGTCGGGCCTTGCCCGACGATGTCCCGCTCGAGGCGAAGATGGTCACCCGGGCGATCGAACGGGCCCAGAACACTGTCGAGGGCCGCAACGCCGAGACCCGCAAGAACGTCCTGAAGTACGACGAAGTGATGAACGAGCAGCGCAAGGTGATCTACCGGCGTCGCGGGCAGATTCTCGACGGCGCCGACCTGCGCGACGAAGCGCTCGAGTACCTCGACGACGCCGTTGGTGCTGCGGTTGCCACCTACTGCGTGAGCGACATTGCCGAAGAGTGGGATCTCGAGGCGTTGCTCACTGAGGCCAAAACNCTGTGGCCGTCCCAGATCGAGCTCGCTGCGTTCGAGGCAGCCTCGAGCACGCAGGAACTCCACGACATGCTCTACGACGAAGCGCTGGCGCTCTATGAGACCCGCGAGCGTGAGCTCGGTGAGCCCGTGCTGCGTCAGGTCGAACGTCAGGTGATGCTGCGCATCATCGATCAGCGCTGGCGTCAACACCTGCGTGAAATGGACTTGCTTCGCGAGGGCATTCACCTTCGGGCGATGGGCCAGAAGGATCCCGCCACCGAGTGGCAACGTGAAGGCTTCGAGATGTTCGGCATGATGATGACGGGCATCGCCAACGACTTCGTCAAGTACGTCATGCACGTCCAGGTCTCCGGCGAGGTGGCCACGCAGCCCGGGGAGCCGGCGATTGCGGACATGACCGAGACGAAGCGGGAGGCGAGTGCCGGCACCTCAGCCGCACAGATCGCCGATGCCAACGCGCCGAAGGTTGTCGAGGCCAACCAGCAGCGGAGCAAGACGCCAATCGTCAAGACCGAGCTCGAGAAGGTCGGAAGAAACGACCCGTGCCCGTGTGGAAGCGGGAAGAAGTACAAGAACTGCTGGGGCAAGCCCGGCTGTAGCGCCGACATCTGAGCTGAAGGCACATGCAGGATTTCACTGATCAGATCAGCGCGATTGCGGCGCGACTCGACGAAGCGTCGGGCTATCTGCGAATCGACGAGCTCAAGATGCGCCAACCTCAGCTCGAGGCAGAGGCGTCGCGCCCTGACCTTTGGGACGATCAAGAGAAGGCGCGGAAGGTCACCTCCGAGCTCTCGGCGGTGAATGAGGACCTTGAGCTCTACGACCGTCTCGAGGGGGAGGTCGACGATCTCGAGACGCTCCACATGATGGCTCGCGAAGAAAACGACGAGTCCCTTGAGCCCGAGATCGCTGAGCAGGCCGCCTCGCTCGAGGCGGTGCTCGACGAGCTTGAGATGCGCTCGCTGTTCACCGGGGAATTCGACGAGCGCGATGCCGTTTGTCAGATCAAGTCCGGTGAGGGCGGCACCGATGCGCAGGACTGGGCCGAGATGTTGATGCGGATGTACAACCGCTGGGCCGACAAGCGGGGCTTCGACATCGAGATTCTCGCCGTCTCCGAAGGCACCGAGGCCGGCCTCAGCAATGTCGAGTTCGTGCTCAAGGGCCGCCACGCCTATGGGCTGATGCAAGCCGAGCACGGTGTGCACCGACTTGTGCGTATCTCGCCGTTCAACAACGAGGGCAAGCGCCAGACCGCCTTCTCTGCCGTGCAGGTGGCGCCCTTCTTCGAGGAGGTCTCCGAGGAGATCGANATCGACGAGAAGGANCTTCGTATCGATACCTACCGNTCGTCCGGNGCCGGCGGTCAGCATGTCAACGTCACGGANTCGGCCGTCCGCATCACGCACCTGCCCACCGGTCTCGTCACCGCCTGCCAGAACGAGCGGAGTCAGCANCAGAACAAGGATCGAGCCATGAAGATGATGGCGGCAAAGCTCCTCGACCTTGAGCGCAAGAAGCGCGAGGAAGAGATCGCCGGCATCACGGGCGAACAGCAGAACGTNGGCTTCGGTTCTCAGATCCGGAGCTATGTCATGCAGCCGTATCAGATGGTGAAGGACCTTCGTTCCGAGCACGAGACCGCCCAGGTGGACTCGGTCTTGGGCGGCGANATCGAACCGTTTATGGAGGCCTGGCTTCGCTGGACGCGTGCGCAGGCTGCCGACGCCTAGGAGCGCATCGTGAGCGACACCGCCCTTGAACTCGTGAGCGATCTGGAGGACGCCCGAATCGCCGCCATGTGCGAACAGGACGCCGAGACCCTCGAAGGTCTCCTCAGTGAGGCGATGGTGTACACCCACTCGTCAGGTTCGGTCGACACCAAGGCAAGTTTCCTCGACAACGTCCGCAATGGGCCGGTGCAGTACCGATCGGTCGAGCGGAGCGATCACACCGCTCGTCTTGCGGGCGATACCGCCCTGTTCAGCGGGCGAGCGAAGATCCACGTCGAGTTCGACGGACACCCACTCGACCTCGATCTCCGGTATCTGGCTGTTTGGGCCCGGGTGGACGGCGCCTGGCGCTTCGAAGCCTGGCACTCGACCCCCGTCACGCACTGACAGCGGTAGTGCCACAGATTCCGCCAGAACCACTGGTAGCGTCTCGCCGTCGGGCGGACCGGTTGTCCCCAGGATTCTCATGATCAAACTCGAGAACGTCACGAAGGTGTACAAGGGCGACAATGTCGCGTTGCGCGACGCCACGCTCGGTATCGACAAGGGGGAGTTCGTGTTCCTCGTCGGTGCCTCCGGCTCGGGGAAGTCGACCTTCATCCGTTTACTCAACCGCGAGGAAGTGCCCGAGCACGGCACGATCTATGTCGCTGGCAAGGACATCGGCACGCTGGGTCGCTGGAAGGTGCCGTACCTGCGNCGNAACATCGGGTACATCTTCCAGGACTTCAAGCTNNTGCCGAANAAGACNGTCGCCGAGAACGTGGCGTTCGCGCTCGAGGTGATCGGCAAGCCTCGNCATGTCATCAAGAAGCAGGTGCCGGCCATCCTTGAGCTGGTCGGTCTGTCCGAGAAGATGTCGAACTTCCCGTCGGAGCTCTCCGGTGGTGAGCAACAGCGGGTGTCGATCGCTCGGGCGTTCGTGAACCGGCCGCTGATCTTGTTGGCCGACGAACCCACCGGCAACCTTGATCCGCAGACCTCGATCGGCATCATGCGCCTGCTCGACCGCATCAACCGCACAGGAACCACCGTCGTCATGGCCACGCACGACCGGGGCATCGTTGACACGATGCGTCGCCGTGTCATCGAACTCGACCGAGGCGTGATCGTTCGCGATCAAGCCCGCGGCGTCTACGAGTAGGGGGTCGACGACATGGCGATCTCTCCCGTCTACGCGCTGCGAGAAACCGGCCAGAACCTTTGGCGCAACTTCATGTTGTCGATGGCGACGGTCATCACGATCGGCGTTTCCCTTTGGCTCTTCGGTGGCTTCTTCTTGTTCAACTACGCCGTCGATAACGCCACCCAGCGCTGGGAAGGCGGCATCGAATTCGTCGTCTGGATGAACCCGGAGGCCACGTCCGAACAGAACGCGAACATTCTCGACGCGATCATGACGAGTCCAGAGATTCGGGACTACACGTTTGTCGATCAGGACGCGGCCTACGAAGAGTTCAAGGATATTTTCTCCGATACGCCCGAACTGGTCGAGGTCGTCACCCCTGAGGTGATGCCGCCGTCGTATCGCGTGGTTCCGGTCGACCCTGATGCTGACGTGGTTGCCGAGCTTGCCGGGCAGTTCGAGGGGCGACCGGGTGTGAAGACGGTCGTCTCCGCCAACGACACGATCCGCGACATCCAAGATCTCGCCGATGAGGTCGGCACCGTGTTCCTCGCCGGTTCGCTGGTGCTGCTCGCCGCAGCAACCCTGCTCATCCTCACCAACATCGTCAGCGCGATCCGCAACCGAGGTCGAGAAATCGAAATCATGAAGGTCGTGGGCGCCACGAACTGGTTCATCCGGATCCCGTTCATGCTCGAAGGCATCATGCAGGCGCTGCTCGGTGCCGTGCTTGCCTGGGGTGGCCTCTATGTGATCGACCAGCGGGTGATCGGCCGCTTCAGCCAGCCCGACAGTCTTGAGCTGATGGCTGGGTTCCAGGTCGAGAGCGATGAGCTGATCTTCACGGGTGGTCTCGTCTTGGGGATTGCGTTGGCCGTGTCGGTGATCGGTTCGTCGATTGCCGTCACCCGCTACCTCGACGCCTGATCCGCAATGCGTCTCTCGATGACCCTCCCCACCATGGCGGGTGGGATCGATCAAGGATTGCTGCGTGCCTGGTGTCAGGCAGTCGATGAGGGTCCGTTCCATGCGCTGGCCGTAGGGGAGCGGATCGGGTTCGACAATCTCGAGATGCACACGACGTTGACCTTCGCCGCGGCCGCCACCGAACGGNTTCGNCTNGCGTCGACNCTCACGATCNTGCCGATGTANGCCACGGCCTGGGCGGCGAAATCGCTCGCCACCCTCGATGTCGTGAGNGGTGGGCGCCTCGACTTGGTGGTCGGGGTCGGGGGTCGCCGGCACGACTATGACCGGGCCGAACGCTCCTTTGCCGGTCGGCATCAGCGGCTCGACGATCAGGTCGCCGAGCTTCGCCGGATTTGGGCGGGTGGCGACGTCGATGGCGTACCGGTCGGTCCTGCACCCGTGCAGTCGGGTGGTCCGCCGATCTTTGCGAGCGCCATGGGCCCGAAGTCGACGGCACGCGCTGCTCGGTGGGCCGACGGCAACATGGGGTTCTCGTTGGCGCCGGACACCGACGACCACGAAACATCGATCCGGACGATGGTCGATGCCTGGGCGGCCGCAGGTCGTGCCGAGCGTCCCTACGTGTCGACCAGCTTCTGGTACTCGCTCGGCGACCATGCGGCCGCGGAGCTCGAGGGCTACGCCCGTCGTTATCTCGGTATTTTCGGCGACGAGGCGGCGGCGATGATGGCGTCGATGTGCAGCGCTGCAGGGGCTGAGGCGACGCTTGCCAGCATCGAACGCTGCCGGGCTGCGGGCATGGACGAGCTCTACCTCGTGCCGACCTCATCGGATCCCGATCATCTTTCGGAGCTGATCGACCTCATCACGTAGGGTCCGCCCATGCGCGAACCCACCGTGGTCCATACCGGCGTCGACTTCGGAGAGGGGCCTCGTTGGCACGACGAACGGCTCTGGTTTTCCGACTTCTACCGGCACGGCATCTTTTCGATCGGTGACGACGGCGAACGTCGTGAACTCGTCGTCGACGACCAGCCCTCGGGCCTCGGTTGGATGCCCGACGGCACCCTTCTGTACGTCTCGATGACCGCCAAGCGTGTCATGGCCGTTTCTCCTGGAGGCGATCCGGTGGTGCACGCCGACTTGTCGCAGATTGCCACGCACTTCTGCAACGACATGGTCGTGTCGGTCGCCGGGCACGCCTACGTGGGCAACTTCGGTTTCGATCTCGAAAATCAGGCACCGTTCGAGACCGCGTACCTCGCCCATATCGCGCCAGACGGTGCGGTTCGCCGGGTCGAGCATCCGCTTGCCTTTCCCAACGGGTCGGTGATCACTCCCGACGGGTCGACATTGATCGTCGGCGAGACGTTCGGCGGGCAGTACACCGCGTTCGACCTCGACGGCGACGGTCATCCCGTGAATCCGCGGGTATGGGCCTCGGTGCCCGGTGCATCACCCGACGGGTGTGCCCTCGATGCCGACGGTGCCATCTGGATGTCCGACTTCGTCGGGCAACGCTTCGCTCGGGTGCACGAAGGCGGTGAGGTGAGTGCCGAGATCCCGGTCGACGGTGCCGCAGTGGCGTGCATGCTCGGCGGCCCGAATGGCCGCACCCTCTACGGGTTCGTGTCGCCCGGCTCCCACCCTGACGAGGTCGCGGGAAAGGGGCTGACGAAGATCGTGGCGGTCGAGGTCGACACGCCCCGTGCCGGCTGCCCGTGAGCTTCGTTCCCGAACGCCAGGCGCACTAGCGTCGAACCGTCCACCTCTCCTGGAGTAGCCATGGCCATCGACTTCACCCTCACCCCCGAGCTCGAAGACATCCGAGACCGTGTCCGCACGTTCATCGCCGAGGTGGTGAAGCCGGCCGAGGATGAGATCGACGGGCATGGCGACCACGAGGCCCTCACGGGAAAGGCCCGCATCGAGAAGCTGATCGAGCTGCGAAAGCTCGCGTTCAAACAGGGCCTCTGGCTGCCCCATATGCCGGAGGACTGGGGCGGTATGGGCCTTGGCCATGTCGAGCTCGCCATGGTGCAGGCCGAAGCGGCGAAGAGCCACTACGGCCCATGGGTGCTCAACTGTCAAGCCCCGGACGAGGGAAACATGCACACGCTGTTGCACTGGGGCACCGACGAGCAGAAGGAGAAGTACCTCCGGCCGCTGACGGATGGCACCGCCTGGTCGTGTTTCGCGATGACCGAACCGGAAGTCGCAGGCTCCGACCCCACACTGATCCGCACCAACGGGTACCAGGACGGCGAGGAGTGGGTGCTCAACGGGCACAAGTGGTTCATCTCCAACGCCCACCGCGCCAACTTCGCGATTCTCGTCGCACGCACCGAAGACGACCCTGATCTGCCTCAGGCCGCCAACACGGCGTTCCTGATTGATCTGCCC
>NZNH01000074.1 GCA_002694825.1 Acidimicrobiaceae bacterium
AGGTGTTCCTCGGCCGCTACGGCGACGGGCGAGCGATGCTCGAGCCCGCGATCCGGGCGTTTCCGCCCGACGCCGTGCGCGCGTGGGCTGATGAACTCGGTGCCGACACATTCGTCGGCTCGTCGGGCCGNGNGTTTCCCGCNNCGATGCGAGCCACCGGTCTGCTTCGGGCCTGGACGGCNCGGCTCGCCGGTCTCGGCGTNGCGATGCGAACGGGGGAGACGTGGGCGGGCTTCACCGACGACGGCGCCACCGTGCTCGCCCTCGGTGGCGCAAGCTGGCCGTCGGTCGGCGGTGANGGTTCGTGGCTCGCGCACGTCGAGACGGCAGGAATTCCGGTGGTGCCGTTTGCCGCGTCGAACGCCGGCGTGCTCGTCGCCTGGTCGGCCCCGCTNCTCGAACGTTTCGAAGGGGTGCCGATCAAGAACGCCGCNCTCACCGCCGGAGNTCGCACCGTTCGAGGCGAACCGACGATCACCGCAACCGGCCTGGAAGGCGGCCCGATCTACGCGCTGGGTCCCGAACTTCGAAGCGGACATGGGCTTGAGATCGACCTGCAACCCGACCTCGACACCGACGCACTGGCGGCCCGTCTTGTCGATCGCCGCCGGCCGAAGGACTCCGTGTCGACCTGGCTTCGGAAAGGCGGACTCAGCCCGGTCGACGTCGCCCTCCTACGCGACGCCACCGGCAACCGGCTGCCGACCGAGGCGACGGCGATCGCCAACCTCGCCAAGGCCGTGCCGATTCCGGTCGAAGGCCTGGCCCCGATCGATCGCGCCATCTCGACCGCCGGCGGCGTCGCCCTTGATGCCATCGACGACACCGGCATGCTCCTCGACCGGCCCGGCACCTGGGTGGCCGGCGAGATGGTCGCATGGGACGCCCCGACCGGCGGCTACCTGATCCAGGCGTGTCTCAGCACGGGTCACCAGGCGGGAGTCGCCGCCGCACGATGGGCCGCCGAGCACCCCTGACTAGCCTCCGGAGATGACCTTCACCTATCCCCCCGCACGCCGAGGTGATGTGGTCGATCTCCACCACGGGCGCGAGATCGCCGACCCCTACCGGTGGCTNGAGGACCTCGACTCGAACGAGACCGCCGACTTCGTCGCCGCCCAGAACGCCGTNTCCGGTCCGTATCTCGCCGGGCTTCCCGACCGGGCCGGGCTCATCGAGCGAATGACCGAGTTGTGGGACATCCCCCGCACGGAACCACCTCAGGTGCGGGGGGAAGGCGCCGACCGGGTGATGGTGTGGAGCCACAACGACGGCCTCGCCGACCAGCCGACCTACTGGGTCCAGCACGGTGCTGCCGAACCGGTCGTCTTGCTTGATCCGAACACGCTGTCCGACGACGGTGCCGTGGCGGTCGTCGGTTCGGCACTGTCCGACGACGGCCGTCTCTTCGCGTACCTGCTCGCCGAGGCGGGCAGTGACCGTCAGCAACTCGCCATTCGTCGCACCGACAGCGGGGAGGATCTCGCCGACCGACTCGATCATCTGCGGTTCACGAGCATCGCCTGGCTGGGCGATGGCTTCTTCTATGTGCGCTGGCCCGAGACCGAACCCGGGTCGACGGCACCGGTGAAGGACCCTTCGGTGCACTACCACCGCATCGGCACCGAGCAAGCCGACGATCCGCTCGTCTTCCGCAACGACGACGACCCCGAGCCCATCTACATGGTCGAACTCACCGAAGATCTGCGCTACCTGGTGCTCGCCGACGTGCTCGGCACCGATCGGCGCAATGGCCTGCTGTATCTCGACCTGGCCGTCCACGGTGACACGATCTCGTCTGGTGGCACCGTCGATCCGGCTGCATGGGTTCGGCTGGTCGAACGGGGTGTCGCCGCCCACGACGTCGTGCTCCATGTTGCCGACGGCGACGACAGCCGCCTTCTCGTTCAGACCGACCGCGACGCCCCGAACGGGCGCATCGTCGCCGTCGATCTTGCGGCGCCTGATCCCGAGTCGTGGGTCACGCTGGTGGCGGAGACCGAGCATGCGCTCGAGTGGTCGGCGGCTCTCGCNGGTGAGCTGCTGNTCAACCACCTCGTCGAGGCCTCCGCTCGACTCACCCGCTACTCGNCCGACGGCACCGAGCTCGGTNCNCTTCCNCTNCCGGGGCTCGGCACGATNACNGGGCTCGCNGGTCGCTTCGNCGAACCGGCCGTCTTCCTCGGCTATCAGTCGTTCGTCGAGCCCCCCACCGTCCTGCGAGCAGAGGATGGTGTCACCGAGGTGTGGGCGGGGAGCGAGCCGCCGATCGATCCGTCCGATCTGGTCGTGGAACGCCTGCATGCTGTGTCGACCGACGGCGCCGAGGTCGGCATGTTCGTCGTCCGTCGCGCTGATACTGCGCTCCCGGGACCGGTCGAGCTGTACGGCTACGGCGGTTTCACGATCAACCTCACCCCGACCTACAGCCCGGCCCGACTTGCGTTTCTCGAGGCGGGCGGCATCGTCGTCGTCGCCAACCTTCGGGGCGGCTCCGAGCACGGTGAGCCGTGGCACGAGCAGGGTTCGCTCGGCAACAAGCAGCAGGTGTTCGACGATCTGATCGCCTGCGGTGAACACCTGCTCGCCGAGGGCATCGCCACCGCCGAGACGCTCGGGATCCGAGGTGGCTCGAACGGCGGCCTGCTCACGGCGGCGACGATGTTGCAGCGGCCCGACCTGTTCGGCGCCGTGATCTCGCAGGTGCCGGTGATCGACATGCTGCGCTTCCAGCACTTCACTGCCGGTCGCTTCTGGACCGTCGAGTACGGCGATGCTGCCGACCCCGAGGCGTTCGAGTGGCTCATCCAGTACTCACCGCTCCACAACGTCGAGTCGGGCGTCGAGTACCCGCCGCTGCTGATCATGACGGCCGAGTCCGACGACCGTGTCGTGCCGATGCACGCCCACAAGTTTGCCGCCGAGATCCAACATCAGGCCGGCGGCGGCTCTGAGCAGCCCCTACTCGAGCGGGTCGAGACCCGTGCCGGTCACGGCATGGGCAAGCCGACCGCCAAGCTCATCGAGGAGTCGGCGGACATCTACGCCTTTCTCCTGGAACATCTCTGTCCCTGATTACGGTGTTCAGATCGGTGGCCCGGTCGCTGCTCGCTTGAGGTGCGCCCTGCCGCGGCGTACCGTCATCTCACCGCCATCGTCGAAGGGAGACTCGCATGACGGTCGATCACCGGTGTCGGCTCCACGTCGATGAGGTCGCGCTCGATGCCGACCAGGCGCTCGACGAGATGGTGCCGGCGTTGCTCGCCGACCACGGTCCTCTCGCCGCGCGAGGCGTGCGGTTCAAGAAGCTCCCAGCGCTCGGCCTTCGAGTCGGTGACCGGGCCGTCACCCTCATGGCGGAGGGGGACACGCTGTCGGTCGTCGACGGTGTCGATCGGGCCGGGATCGTCGCCGAGTTGGAGGCCGACGCCCTCTCCGATCTCCTCCAGGATCGACAGTCGACGATGGGCCTGGCGATGACCTCCCGGGTGCAGATCACCGCCGGGTCACTCGACGAATGGATCCATTGGGAGCCGGCGTTGCGTGCGCTCTGCGAAGGCCGGCCGGTGCATGAGCCCGGTGCGGTTGTCATGCGCGATCTCGACGGCGAACCGCTCGACCTCGATCGTCGATTCGGCCTTGACGACGACCCGGAGGAACTCGCCCACTTTCTCGCCGAAGCCGGGTTCCTCCATCTCCACGACGTGTTCGACCCGTCGGAGATGGCAGCGATCGAAGCCGACATCGACCAGTCGATCGCTGCGGCGCGCGATGCCGATCCGGAGTACTGGTGGTGCACCGACGCCGACGGCACGCAGGTTGCGGTCCGCTCGCTGAACTTCCAGGAGAAGTCGGCAGCTGTTCGAGCCACGCTCGCCGACGAACGGCTCACTCGCCTCGCCGATCTCACCGGAGACGGCCATCGGGCCCCGACCAAATGCGAAGGGCTGGTGAAGCCGCTCGACATCGTCGCCGGTCTCTCCGACCTGCCCTGGCACAAGGACTGCGGTCAGGGGCTGCACAGCTATATGTGCAACAGCCTCACCGTCGGCATCTCGGTCACAGGCGCCGATCGGGTCAGTGGTGCACTCGGCGTCGTCGCAGGGTCCCATCGGGCGAACACCACCGCGTCGGTGCGCGACAAGCAACTCGACCTGCCGGCGAAGCTGCTTGAGACGACCACCGGGGATCTCACCATCCACTGCAGCGACACGCTGCACCGGGCGTATCCACCGTCGGCGCACCCGCGCAAGGTCGTCTACACGAGCTTCACGCTGCCGCCGCTGCCCGGCGACGAAGTCGCGGCAAACCCGCGTTACAGCCGGGAAGCCCGCAGCGAGTTGACCGACGTGCAGGAGCGGATCGCCGCATCGGACAACCCCGACGCCAACAACCGGTACGTGCCCCACAACGGCTGACGGCTTCCTCGCCGCGAGTTCTCGACCTCGGCGACCGTTTCCGGCGCGGTCGAAACCTGTTCAGTCCGCTGCTTCGACGGCGGCCTTGATGGCGTCGCAGGTCCGTTGCATGTTGGTGCGGATCTGTTTGCGCCGCCCATTGATCACCGCAACCGGATTCTCCGATGCCTCGGCGAACCCGATCGTCAGGTTGTTCTCGGTGCCGATCTCCATCGAGAACCGCAGCCGACTTCCGACGCCCTGGTCCATGATCTCGAACCGCCAACGTCCACCCGGACTCGCCGGGTCGACCGTGCCCCACTCGAAGACGCGACCTTCCACATAGTCGGTGACGTGGTTTTCGATCGACCACTCCATGTCGCCGAGCTTGTTGTGACCCGTGAACGTGGCGCCGAGGCCCCGCGCCTCACCGTTCCACGCTGCGCCTTGCAACTCCTCGCTGGCGTCCACCGGGAATTCGATGTCGCTGATGAAGGGCCAGACCTTTCGTGGGGCCGCCTCGATGTCGACCTCGGCCACCACGCCGAGCCCGTCCTCGAAGTTGACGCCCCCGTCCTCGGACGCGCGGGCCTTTGTGAAGCCCCATCGATCGAAGTAGGTGATCTGCTCGGCCGGACGTCGGGCGGCGGGCTTGAATTCGGTGCCCTTCGTGTAGGCGACCGGAAAGGTCACGATCGTGGTGATGCCGTCGGGGATGCCGAGGATGCCGGCGAGCTCGTCGACACTCGCGTTGAGCAGGGTTGTCCACGTGCTGCCGAGGCCGCGCGAACGCAGTGCGAGGTTGAAGCTCCACGCGGACTGGATCACCGAGTCGAACAGGCCGGGACGGCCCGAGTTGTCGTGGATGCCCCAGATCGCCGCGATGACGAGCGCCGGCGCCTTGGCGAAATTCTCCACCAGGTAGGCGCTCGAGCTGAAGACCTTCTCCTTGCCGTGGCCACTGCCCTCGAGGCGATCGGCCACATTGATCATGAACTCGCCGTTGCGGGCGTAGATCTCGCCGAGCTTGCGCTTGGTGGCCTCGTCCTTGATCACGATCCACCGGCGACTTGCGTCGTTGCCGCCACTCGGTGCCTGCTCGGCCAGGTCGATGCAATCGAAGATCACGCGGTCTGGTACGTCGCGATCGAAGTCGAGTCGCTTGCGTACCGAGCGGGTCGTGGTGAGGAGGCGGTCGACCTGGTCGAGATCGAAACCGGCGTCGTTGTGGCTGTCGGAGGTCATCGGGACTCGATTCTGGATCAGCCCTGGTGGGCGCGGGCGGCCTTGGCCAAGTCCCGAAGGTCGGCGCGTTCGTCGTCGGTGAGCACGTCGAGGTCGACGGCGTGCATCTGATCTGTGGCGGCTTCGGCCGCCTCGCGGGCCTCGACGAGGTCGGTGACATCGGGGTAGGGCTCGGGCCAACCGAACATCTTGGCGTTCCACGCACCGGCCGGCCCCGACAGGATCGCTTCAAGCGGGCCGATCCCTGCCGCCTGGATCGCGACGGCATGACGGCTGAACCGGAGCTCCCGCATCACCTGTGCGAGTTGGAACGTGCGGGCCGGGCCGGGATCGGCGGGTCGAGGCATGTCGCGCCAGCCGACGAAGAGGGGAGCGCCGAGTGGCGACGCGGACGCAACGACCTTCTCGAGGATCTCGCCGAGCCGCTCGACCCCCTCCATGGCGGCGAGCTTCTCCGCTCCCCATTCCTGACAGATCTGGGTGTAGACCGCCGCACCCTCGGCCGGGCTCATTGCGGCGCGGCCCGCCTCGACCATGGCCGTCATGGTCGCCGGCTCCCAGAAGTAGGCGGCGCCGACGACATTGTCGACTGGGCAGTCGCCGAGAACGCCGAGGCGCCCGACGGCGTAGCCACCCATGCCTTCAGCGGTGAGGCCGAGTTCGGCACCTCGTCGGATGGTCGACTCGTCGAGGAGCCAGGCCATGGCGAGCATGCCGATCGATCCTCGGAGGCTGCGGGCGACGGTGAGGCTGTCCATGACCGCCATTGTGGTGCGTGATGGTGTTCGACGTCCACGAGCGCAAGCGAGGGTCCGTTGGTGTGGTTGGGGTCGAATGCTGCGATCCTCGTCGGCGAGGATCTTGCCGACCGTGACTAGTGCCGACCGAACCGCCGACATCTCGAACCGTCTGATCGTCGTCACGACGGTCGTGGCGACCGTCGGCTGCGTGTACCCCGGCTTTCTCATCGGGGCGGTCACCGTGCAGGTACGCAACGAGTTCGGCGTCAGCGCCGCCACCTACGGGTGGGCGATGGGTACCTACTTCCTCGCGGCGACCTTCGCCTCGATCCTGGGTGGGCGACTGGTCCAACGCGTGGGACCGCGCCGACAGCTGATCGGATGCCTCATCACGACCATGGCCGCTCAGGGGTTGATTGCTGCGATCGGTGAGTCGTTCGGTGTGATCGTCGCGCTGCTCGCCGTGTGTGGCGTGGTCAATGCCGCGAACCAGACGGCCGTGAATCTGGCCCTCACCCGGGCACGTCTGCCGCGTCTGGGTCTCGCGATCGCGCTCAAGCAATCCGGCATGCCCACCGCCGCGATGATCAGTGGCGCGACGGTGCCGCTCCTCGCACTCACGCTCGGCTGGCGCTCGGCGTTCGTTCTCGGGGTCGGCATCGCTGGTGCTGCTCTCGTCCTCGTCCTTCGCGTGATCGAACCGGGTGGGGTCGAGACGCTCCGTTCGGCGAAACCGGTGTCGACCCGGCGAGCGCTCTACTGGTCAATGATCGGTGGCGCCTTCCTCTCGTTCTCGGCTGGCGGCCTCACCTCATGGCTCGTTGCATCCGGCGTCGACGCCGGACTCGGTGAGGGCATGTCGGGCTGGCTCCTGAGCATCGGCGCTGCGTTCGGTGTCGGTGTCCGTCTGTTCTGGGGGCTTCGGATGGACGCCATGCGGTCGCTCCCGTACTCCATGGCGGCACTCATGGCCGGCGTCGGGGCCTTCGGGATGCTGGGTCTCGCTCCCCGGATCACCGCGCTGCACGTCGTCGTCACCTTCCTTGCGTTCGGCGCCGGTTGGTCGTGGCCGGTTTTCACGAATTTCGGGATCATGCGGGCCAATGGCGACGCAGCGGGCGCCGCTAGCGGTGTGACCCAGATGGGGATCTACCTCGGCGTGTTCCTCGGCCCGCTCGTGACCGGCTGGACGATCGACGAGTTCGGGTACTCGTGGATGTGGGCCGTGGTCGCCACGTGCATGGCGATCGGCGCAGCGATCACCTACGCCGTGCGCGAAGAGTTCGCCTAGGCCGGCGGGGCGCTGATCGCGTATGCCGAGTAGCGACGCATCAACTGGGCCTGCAGATCCTGGGAGTCGATCGTGTCAGCCGCGAGTTCCTCGGGCTGATCGCCGGCGGCAAGGTCGATCCGCAGTCGTTCGATGGCCTCGTCGATGGTGAGGCCGATACCTGCGTCGGCGTCGACTCGCTCGGCGTCGTCGCGGTAGAGCTTCGCTTTCCACGAAAGCGAGAGGCGGACGGCATCGTCGGGGTAGGTCGCAAGCACGGAGCCGCGGTCGGTGATGTGCCAGTCGGTGCCGTCGTAGTCGAGTTCGGACGAAAGGGTCATACCGCCCGGCTTCATCGAACCCTTCGGCCCGACCCGCTGCACCTCATGCGGCATGAAGTCGTTGTCGCCGACGATCGCCGTATTCCAGGTGTCGTCGTGCAGGACCGAGGGGCCGTCGACTCCCTCGGGCCAGTAGCGGAAGCCGCCCGCCTCGCCCCGGTAGAACCAGGCCACCGCCGTGACGATATGGATGCGTTCCGCCTCGAACAGGCGACTGACCCCCATCGCGGTGAGGAGCCAGGCCGGCGCGTTGCGGCGATCGACACCCCGGAACTCGGGGATGTCGGTGTGGCTGAAGCCCTGGCGTCCGATCGGTGTCGTGAGGTTGACGTAGACCTGTTCGGGGACGATCACCTCCCAGCCGTACATTCGCCGGGCAGCATCGTGGAAACCCTCGTGGTGGAGCAGCGCCTCCGCGCCATCGACCTGCGGCTCGCCGAAGGCCCACTGCCCGCGGAAGGTTGGGCCGACCATGGCATTGGTGAAGTCGGTGTCGTCGTCATCGCCGTCGTTGTTGGCAACGTCGACGGCCGCTTTCGAGGAGGCGATCGTGCGGCCGGGCTGCCAATACGGCCCGTTGTCGCGAGCCATCTGCCGGATCGTGTCGGGATCGTCGACCACCTGGTCGAGCACGATCGGGGCCTTGGGTGGACGGACGAGGGTCGCCATGCCCACGACCGTAGCGGCCGACGCCGGCCGACGGTTTGCTCAGCTGTCGGTCGGGTTCGGACGTTCGTCGTCGAGCAGGGCTCCGACGGCAGGGGCGTGGGCGACCCGGAACTCGTTGATGTACGCCTCGTGGTTTTCGGCGAGTTGGTCGGGGTCGTACAGATAGTTGACCAAGACGCCGTACGACTCGGCCTCGCCCTTGGGTGATGGATCGCCACCGACATTGATCTGCTCGAGTCGAGCGCCGTTGCGCAGGTGGAATCGGGCGACCGAATCTTGAGGCTCGTCGCCGCGTTTGGCGTGCAGCAGGTACTCGGCGGTGAGTCGTCGGAGGCCGTCGGCGCTCAAGTCGACGTGGATCCCTTCGTCGTCGACCCACCGGCGCAATCCCGGGACGGGGGACAGGGTCGAGAACTGGCGAAGGCTCGGCACCGTGCGCTGAAGTTCGTCGGTGACCTGCTTCAGCAGGAAGTCGCCGAGCGGGATGCCGCGCAAACCGGTTTGGCAGTTGGTGATCGAGTAGAAGATCGCCGTGTCCGCCGGGTGAGTGCCTTCGGGATCGGCGAGGTCCTCGTTCGGCACGGGCGCGTCGATGACCGCCTCGATGTGGGTGGCCAAGCCGTGGACGAGCGCGATCTCGACGAAGATCAGGGGTTCGGCCGGCAGGCTCGGATGGAAGAAGCCGTAGCAACGGCGGTCGTGCTCGAGTCGCCGTCGGAGATCGTCCCAGCCCCGGATCTCGTGGACCGCTTCGTACTCGATCAGCTTCTCGAGGGTCTCGGCCGGGGTCTGCCAGTCGATCGCCCGCAGCTCGAGGAATCCCCGGTTGAACCACGACGACAGCAGGTAGGCGAGATCGCGCTCAACGGGGGCGATGGTGTCGTCGCTCAGCCGGAGGGCGTCGGCCCGCATCGTGAGCAAGGGGTGGATGCCGTCGTCGGCCAGGTTGATCGACCGGAAGAGGTCGAGCCGGGGAGCCTCCGACGCTGCCCAGAGGTCGTGAGCGGTTGTGGCGTCGGGGGCGCGTCGGTACGCATCGATCGCGGCGGTCACGGCGGCGGGATCGGGTGCGAACGCTCGGACGAGAAAGTCGAAGAACGACCGTTTTGCCTCGTCGTCGCGGGCTCGGGTGAGGTTCGCGTAGCGCCGCACGACCAGTTCGGCGAGGCTGCGCGCGGCGGCTTCATCGCGAAGGCGGGTGAGGGCCCGACACGTCTCCTGGAGGACGACCAGCTCGGGGTTGGCGGACGAGGTCACGTCGGCAGTGTAGGAGAAAGTTAGCCGTTGGCCCATCGCCGCATCCTCTACGCTGATCAGCGATGACGGGCCTGACCACCATGCCGAAACCGTCCACCGGGGACCTGGTGGCGGGCATCTCGGTCGCTCTTGTCGCTCTTCCGCAGTCGCTGGCCTATGCCGAGATCGCCGGGATGCCACCCCAATACGGCCTCTTTGCATCGGCGCTGCCGCCGATCCTCGCCGCGCTGTTCGTCTCCTCGCGCTACCTGCAGACCGGACCGGTTGCCCTCACCGCCCTCCTAGCCTTCGGTGCGCTCGAGCCGCTGTCGACCCCGGGATCGCCCGAGTACATCGCCCTCGCCGCCCTGCTCGCCTTGTTGGTAGGTGTGTTCCGAATTCTGCTCGGCCTGCTGCGTCTTGGTGGCGTGGCCTACCTTCTCTCCGAACCGGTGCTCACCGGCTTCACCACCGCCGCGGCGATCTTGATTCTGTCGAGCCAGCTGCCGAAGGTCTTCGACGTGTCGACCGATGGCGATGGTGTCCTGGCCGATGCCCTCCAGGCGCTCACCTCCACGGGGGAGTGGCAATGGCCTGCGATCGGCTTTGCGGTGATGACCCTCGTGCTGATGTTCGGCGGTCGCCGACTCCACACCCTGTTCCCCGGCGTACTTGTCGCCGTGGTGGTCGGCGTCATCGTCTCCGGGTCAGCCGACTACGACGGATCGACCGTCGGCGAACTCGATGGCGGCTTCGTCTCGCTGACGTTCGACTTCCCGTGGGATCGCGCCGGCGATCTCGCACTTCCAGCGCTCGTTATCGCCCTGGTCGGGTTCGCCGAACCGTCGTCGATCGCTCGGACCTTCGCCGCTCAGGGCCGCGAGCGTTGGGATGCCAACCGTGAGATGGTCAGCCAGGGTGTCGCCAACCTCGCCGCTGCGATCTCGGGTGCGTTCCCGGTCGGTGGCTCGTTCAGCCGCAGCTCGCTCAACAAGCTGG